>NZ_JBFUFO010000015.1:0-164356 GCF_056403395.1 Variovorax sp. P2_H12
ATCGTATCGTCTTCATCAGCGGCCATGGCGACATCACGATGGCGGTCAAGGCGGTCAAGGACGGGGCCGTCGACTTCGTACAGAAGCCCTACCGCGAGCAGCAGTTGCTGGACGCGATCGACGAGGCCTTGCGCCGTGATGCCGGCATGCGGGCAGGGCCAGTCGCCGATGTGCATCAGGGCCTGGCCAAGCGGATCGCCGCCCTGACCGATCGCGAACGCGAGGTGATGTCGCTGGCGCTCAAGGGCTTGCCGAGCAAGGTCATTGCCAAGGAGCTCGCGATCAGTCACCGCACCGTCGAGCAGCATCGCAGCCGGTTGATCGAGAAGCTGAAGGTGAATTCGATCACCGATCTGCTGCGATTGAATCTCGATGCGCCGGACGAATGAGCAGCCGCCGCCCGCCATCCCCGCAGCCACTTGGAACCACGTACGTGGTGAAGGCGGTGGAGACAACGGCCAGGCCCGCCATAGAATGGCCCTGCACTTTGCACGCCTTATGTCACGACATCGTTTGAGTTTGAAGAAGCCGCTGCTTGCCGCGATGGTCCTCGCGAGCGGGTGGAGTTCGAGCGCGCTGGCCTTCGATGAC
Organism: Variovorax sp. P2_H12; assembly: GCF_056403395.1. Taxonomy (NCBI): domain Bacteria; kingdom Pseudomonadati; phylum Pseudomonadota; class Betaproteobacteria; order Burkholderiales; family Comamonadaceae; genus Variovorax; species Variovorax sp. P2_H12. The sequence continues at coordinate 592 of NZ_JBFUFO010000015.1, forward strand.
TTCGAGGGCACGTACGTGAGCGGCGACACCACGATCACGTGGCGGGCGGGCGGCCGTTCGGGCAACGAGTTCCTGTCCAGTCGCTGCCCTGGCGAGAAGTTTCGCCACCGCACGCAGCCGGGCGACGCCCATAAAGGCAAGGACTACGCCGTCAAGTCAGACTTCGGCTTCACGAAGCTGGTGGTCACCGGCTCCAGCAAGTGCCTGCCTCCTGGCACCTACCCGCGCGCGGGTCCGTAGGCGCGCCAGCGCTTCAGCCCCGAGGCGCGCGGAAATACGCCGGGGTCTGGCCGGTCCACTTGCGGAACGCCTTGCGGAAGTTGGACGTATCGGCGAAGCCGCTGCGCTCCGCGATCTCGTCCACCGACAGCTCCGTGCGCTCGAGCAGTTCGATGGCCAGGCGCTTGCGGATGCCGTCGATGATGTCCTGGTAGCACGTGCCTGCATCGACCAGGCGGCGATGCAGCGTGCGCGTCGACACGTGCAGCCGGCTGGCCATCTCGTCCGCCCGGGGCATGCCGCCCGCACCACGGTTGAGGCAGGCTTCCTTGATCGACTTGACCAGGGCGTCCTCGCCGCCGATGGCTTCGAGCATGCGGGCGCAGAAGTCGGTGGAGAGGCTGGCCGTGAGGGGGTTGGCGTTGGGCAGCGGGAGCCCCAGCAGGCTGGCGTCGAATTGCATCTGCATGACCTTCGCCTCGAAGCTCACGGGGCAATTCAGAATCTCCGGGTAGCGGCTGGCACAGGCCGGCGGCGCGTAGGGCAAGAGCATGCGCCGCGGCTGGAACGGTCGCTCGAGCACCCGCCCCAGCAAGGTCAGGATCGAGCTGAACCAGAACTCCGTCGCCAGCGGCAGCAGGTGCCCGAGGTCCAGCACATCCCGCCCTTCGAAGATCGCCAGTTCGCCCTCGATGCGGAACCCTTTCTCGAGCACAGGTCCGGCGAGCCGGATGTGCCGGATGCCGAAAGCCACCGCATCGGCCAGGGTCGCGCTGCTCAGCAGCACATAGCCGAAGACACCAAAGTCCGGAATCCGCTGCCGCTGCCCGGCCAGCAGGCCGATGGCCGGGTCCGGCGACAGGCGCTGCACGTTGTCGAACAGCGCCACCTTCTGGCGCTGCGACAACCGCGCGTTGTGGTCCGTGAGGGCCAGCGGCGAGATCCCCGTGCCTTCGAGCACCGCAGCCGCGTCGACGCCCAGCGCCGCCATCGTCTCGACCAGCGCGGGCAGGCCCAGCGTGCTCTCGGTCGGCGTGTCGAGGTCGCCGCGGCCGTGGCGATGCAGCAGGGGCGAGAGGGCCGGGGACGGGCGGGCAGTGGACTTGCTGGGCACGGGTCTGCTTGGAGGGTTGGCAGATTTTCACCCGAATCTGGCGAGCTGCAACCTGGGCGCCGAGGCCCGGCCCGCCTACAGTCGAGATCGACGCAGGCGGCGCCGACCCGGGCGCCCATCCAATCACCCGGAGACCGCATGAGCCATACCCTGAACGCGTCGCGCCCCGCGCCGGCCGTCGACCCCGCGTGCGAACGCGTCGCACGCCTCTTCGCTGCACAGCAGGCCGCCTTTGCCGCGGCGCCCTTCCCGGAGGCGGACCAGCGGCGTGCGCACCTGCGCTCGCTCAAGAAGCAGGTTTCGCGCTACCAGGATCTTCTCGCGGAGGCCATGAGCCGCGATTTCGGCTATCGCGCCGAAGCGGAATCGAAGATGCTCGACCTGCTGGGTTCGATGCTCGAACTCAACCATGCGATCTCGCATGTGCGGCGCTGGATGAAGCCCAGCCGCCGCTCGACGGAACTGCTGTTCCTCAGCAACGGCCTCAAGGTCGTCTATCAGCCCAAGGGCGTGGTCGGCGTGATCGTGCCCTGGAACTTTCCGGTCTATCTGGCGCTGGGCCCCATGGCGGCCGCGCTGGCCGCCGGCAACCGGGTGATGGTGAAGATGCCCGAGGTCACGCCGGCCACCAACGCAGTGCTCAGGCGGATGCTCGGCGAAGTGTTCCCCGAGGACCTGGTGGCGGTGGTCGGCGAGGAACTGGTCGACCCCAATGCCTTCACCTCGCTGCCGTTCAACCATATCGTCTTCACCGGATCGCCGGCCATCGGCCGCGTCGTGATGCGCACGGCCGCGGACAACCTCACGCCGGTCACGCTCGAACTGGGGGGCAAGTCGCCGGCGCTCGTCACCCGCAACTATCCGATCGCCGACGCCGCCAAGCGCATCACGCACGGGAAGTCGACCAACTGCGGCCAGATCTGCGTCTCGCCCGACTATGCGCTGGTGCCGCGCGAGCATGTCGACGCTTTCGTGGCCGCCGTGCGGCGCACCTTCAAGCAGTTCTACGACCACACGACGGTGGGCAACGCCGACTACACGGCCATCGTCAACGAGCGGCAGTACCAGCGCCTGAGCGGCCTGCTGGCCGATGCCCGCGCCAAGGGGGCGTCGGTCGTGAGCTGCGCGCCGATGCCCACCGGGGACGGCCGCCAGATGCCGCTTCAGATCATCACCGGCCTCTCGCCCGACATGCGGGTGATGTCGGAGGAGCTGTTCGGCCCGATCCTGCCGGTCGTGCCCTACGACACGATGGACGAAGCCATCGCCTTCATCAACGCCCGGCCCCGTCCGCTGGCGCTCTACTGCTTCAGCCATGACCGAGCCGAGCGCGACGCGCTGCTGCGCCGAACGCATTCGGGTGGCGTCGCGATCAACGACTGGGGCTGGCAGGTGGTCAACCACGACGCGCCCTTCGGCGGCATCGGCAACTCGGGCATGGGCACCTACCACGGCGTGGAGGGCTTTCGCGAACTCTCCCACGCAAAGACCGTGTTCAAGCGCCAGCGACTGTTCCCCATCGATCTCTTCTACCCGCCCTACGGCACGCTCGTGCAGCGACTGGCGCTGAAGTTCTTCGTCGGGCGCGCAGACGCCAGCCTGGCGGCCGGGGCGCCCGCCGCTGCGCATGCGGCCCGCGCCGGGACCGAGACGATCGGGACCTGAAAATCCCCGGCCCTACTTGGCGGGCGGCATGCCGGGCGTGTTGGGCGGGGCCTGGTACTGGCCTGGCGCCTTGCCCGGGTTGGCGGCTTCGCGGGCGTTGGCGCGCGACTGGCCGGCTTCCGCCGCCTTGCCCGAGCCGATGTTGTCGTTCAGGGGCGAATTCACTTCGTCACCCCCGACCTTCTTGACTTTGTCCTGCGGCCGTGCATTGACCTTGTCCTGCGCGCGGTCCTGCGGCTTGGTGTTGGTGATGACCTGTTCCTGCGACGATGCACCCGGCGGGTTTTGCGCGTAGGCGCCTGCCACGGACAGGCCAGCGATCAGGGTTGCGAGAATCTTGCTCATTCCGGGCTCCTCGGTGGGGATTGATCGATGCCTCATTGCCACGAAGATCTCATGCCGGCTCATGCCATCCGCGATGGGTCTGGCGAAATCATTCTGGGAGCGTCCACACGGCAAATCAACCCCGGCGGCCACCTACCTCCACGTACGTGTTCATGCGTGGCCGTCGGGATGGCGCGCGCCCCAGCAGCGGTGAGAATCGGCGGTCGGAGTGCAAGGGATTACTGCGAGGGATGCCCGGCTTGTCGATGTCCCGCGTGGCGAACGCGTTCCGCCTACCTGATCTTCCTGAAAGTGAAAGGAAAACGTGAAATGAAAGCAGCCTACTACCCCCTTCTCGCGTTGGCTTCGGCCCTGGCTTTCACCCCGCCGGCCATGGCGCAGTCGGGCACGCCTTCAACCTCACCCAAGGTGCTGGATGTCCGGGACATGATGAAAGAGGTCTCGATCTCCGCGCAGGTGACCGCGATCGACTCGAAGAACCGCATCGTGACCCTCAAGGGACCGGAGGGGAATGAATTCGCGGTGATGGTCGATCCGAGAGTCCGGAACCTGGCCCAGGTCAAGGTCGGCGACATGGTCGATGCCACCTACATCCAGTCGGTGGCGCTCGACTTCCAGACAGGCAGCGGGATCCGCATGGCGACGTCGACGACGGCCGTCGACCGCGCCCAGGTCGGACAGCTCCCCGGCGGGGCGGCGATGAAGCAGACGACGCTGGTGTCGAACATCTGGGCGATCGATCAGGCCAAGGGCACCGTGATGGTTCGGGGTCCGTTCGGTCACTTCACCGAAGTGAAGCTGAAGGACCCGGCCATGCTCAGTGGCGTCAAGGTCGGCGACCAGATGAAGATGACCATCACGCAGGCGATCGCCACTTCGGTGGTGGTGAAGAAGGGCTAGCTGGACCAACCACTGCCGTGATCCCGCCTCCTTGAGCGTGAGGCGTAAAACCTATGAGAACGTGGTGTTGAGTTTCAGCGTGCTCATTGAGCTGAGCTTGGTCGATTTCTAGTCGCGCGCGGCTTGTGGTTTTTCGGCAGCCTTCTGTCGAGCCGCAAGCTGGCGCAGCGCGGCGGCCATCGCTGCCGCGCTCTCTCGAAGTTGCGCGCCCAGTCAGCTAAGTGGGTCGCCGACCTCACTCCCAGCAAGCGCGGCACTGCCTGGGCTCCTGCTGGCGCAGGCCATCGGCCGCACGCGGCCACAAGGCCGGCGCACGCGTGATGTCAGGGCCCGGAAAACTCAAATTTGATGCGGCAGGCCTCGCAACGCGCTACGACCAGGGGGCCTACGCTGGGGAGCAGTTCCAGGCGCTGAAGGCTGCCGTCAAGGAAGCACTCAGGGCAAGGCAGCGGTTCATCAGGAAATCTCTGCGCCTGATACCACGCGCTCTCCCAAGCGTCGATCACAAACTGCACGGCTCCCTTTTGTCTCAGATAGCCCAGCAGTACGTGGTGCATGCCTTCGGGCGCCATTTCCACCTCCTTCCATCGGAGCGGTGCTCTCCATTCCTTTCGCGAGCCTACGGCCCAGCATCCAGCTCCTTGATCGCCGCGATGGCTTCGTGCCTCGCCTCGATCAGCGCCTCTTCCTCCGAGCGTGCACCGGACTCGGCAATGTCAACAGTCTTCCGGTCGTCGATCTGGTACGACCAACTCCAGCGCGCGCCGGTTGGCCAGACGTTGATCGTGACTTGGTGGCCGTGGTGTTCAAAGCTGGTGTCGGACATGTGTTTCCTCCAACGAAGAGGACGGACGTATCAAAGACCGCCCCACCCGCCTGTCGACGCCGAGGGCGCGCCCTTCTGGCCATGAGACTCGTCGAAAGCCCTCGTCAGGTTCTTCCCGTTTGGGATGAATGCCTCATCCCTTCCTTCGAGTTCGTCTGCTCGCCGACGTGTTCTTCCGACGCAGATCCTCCGGTCGCCATCACGGTGTCGATGTCTCTGTTGCGATGTTCCCTCGGCGGAATCAGGGCCGAGGGGTCCTCTGCAGCCAGCTTCGGGTCTTCTGAAAGTTGGGAGTTCTTGCGAGCGCGTGGCATAGGCGGTACCTCCAAACGTTCGGCCTACCCTAGACCTTCGCAGACAACGTTGCAAGTAGGGGCGAGCCGCAGAAGGGCCATCGCATGCAGCGTCCTCGAGGAGGCCTGAACCGATGACCCTCGCCCGCTTCAAATCAGCACTGCCGCATGGGCCGTACGAGCGTGAACCCACTTCATGGCCTGCGCTTCGGCGTGCCGGATGGCTTCCGCCTCGGTTCGACAAGTATCGGCGTCACTCAGCAAAGACACTCGCCCTTCGCTTGGCCAAGCAAGCCGACGCACGAGGACCGGCCGGTACACGCCACGGTCCAGACGCTCTGCCGAGCAGAGGAATCGATAGCCCTCGTATACGAGCAACACGCTTCTCGCCATGGTCGGCTCCCGATAGCCAACTTTATTTGGACATCGGGCACCCCATAAATGTTCCCGATCGCAACACCGGCGATCAGGCCTGCGATTTGGCTAACAGTTCACGCAAGCCACGCCGGAACCGGAAGATTCTTCTCGCGCAGGAAGGCGGGGTTGTACAGCTTCGACTGGTAGCGTGTGCCGGCGTCGGCCAGGATCGTCACGATCGTGTGGCCCGGCCCGAGCTCACGCGCCAGGCGGATGGCGCCGGCCACGTTGATGCCGCTGGAGCCACCCAGGCACAGGCCTTCCTCCCGCAGCAGGTCGAACAGCACCGGCAACGCCTCCTGGTCTTCGATCTGATAGGCGTCGTCCATCAAGGCGCCTTCCAGGTTGCCCGTGATGCGGCTCTGGCCGATGCCTTCGGTGATCGAGCTGCCGGTGCTGCGCAATTCGCCATGCTTGATGTAGTTGTACATCGCGGCGCCCATCGGATCGGCGGCGGCGATCACGACACCCGGCTTGCGTTCCTTCAGGTACTGGCCGACGCCGGCCAGCGTGCCGCCTGTGCCGATCGAGCAGATGAAGCCGTCGATCCGGCCGTCCGTCTGCTGCCAGATCTCAGGGCCGGTCGAGCGGACGTGGCCATCCCGGTTGGACAGGTTGTCCCACTGGTTCGCATAGAGCACGCCATGGGGCTCGCTGTGCGCGAGCTCTGCCGCGAGGCGTTCGGCCACGTGCACGTAGTTGTTCGGATCGCTGTAGGGCACCGCGGGCACCTCGCGCAACTCGGCTCCGTACAGGCGAAGCGCGTCCTTCTTCTCCTGACTCTGTGTCTGTGGGATCACGATCACCGTGCGGTACCCGCGGGCGTTGCCCACCAGCGCAAGGCCGATGCCGGTGTTGCCGGCCGTGCCCTCGACGATCACGCCTCCCGGCTGCAGGTCGCCGCGCGCTTCGGCATCGAGCACGATATAGAGCGCTGCGCGATCCTTGACCGATCCGCCGGGATTCATGAACTCGGCCTTGCCGAGAATCGCGCAGCCGGTCAGCTCGGAGGCCTTGCGCAACCTGATGAGCGGTGTATGGCCCACCGCCTGGATGAAGCTTTCACGCACGTCCATGATGAAGGTGGATAGTCTGCGCGTCCGGGCGTTCCAGGTTTGCGCGGCCCGCATCAGACTACCGGCGGAAAGGTCTTTGGCCGGGCGTCCCAGGCCCGGCCAGCCCCGCGGCCCATTGAGGGGCTGAGGTCCGCGGCTCCTGAAGAGCCGCTGCCTCTGTCAGCGACCCCGGGCGCCGAAGCCGCTTCGGGGGTGGGCCATTTCAATGCGCGGCGCTGGAGGATTCTTGCAATTTCCGCATGAGTTCGTCCAGGTTGAACGCGGCCGGCTTCTGGCGCGGTGGAAACTTCTCGAACGCTTCCATCTGCTGCGCGACCGCGCCCTGCATCGCGTAGACGATGTAGGCGTGCGAGATGACCCAGTCCCAGTAGGTGTTCGAGTTCTCGTCGGCCCGCTCGAACGGATCGCGGCGCAGATGGAACATCTTGGGTGCCCGGTACCTGACGAAGGGCTCGAACCAGCACTGCAGCGTCTTGGCGCGCTGCTCCATCAGCACGACCTTCCAGTCGTGCATGCGGATCGCCATGATGTCCCCGTCGTCGCTGATGTAGAAGAACGACTGCCKCGGRCTCTCCTGCACCTGGCCGCTCAGGTACGGCAGCATGTTGTAGCCGTCGATGTGCACCTTGAAGCTCTTCTCGCCGACCTTGCAGCCTTCGAGCAGCTTCTCCTTGACATCGTCTTCGCCAGCCGCTGCCAGAAGCGTCGGCAGCCAGTCCTGGTGCGACACGATGCCGTTGATGACCGTGCCGGCCTTGAACTTTCCGGGCCAGCGCACGAAGCACGGCACGCGCCAGCCGCCTTCCCAGTTGGTGTTCTTCTCGGCCCTGTAGGGCGTGATGCCGGCGTCGGGCCAGCTGTTGTAGTGCGGGCCGTTGTCGGTGGAGTACATCACGATCGTGTCGTCGGCGATGCCCAGCTCGTCGAGCTTGTCGAGCATCTGCCCGATGTGCTCGTCGTGCGCGACCATCACGTCGTTGTAGTCGCCCTGCCCGCCGCTCTTGCCCTTGTGCTTTTCCGCGCAATGCGTCCTGAAATGCATGGCCGTCGTGTTGTACCAGAGGAAGAAGGGCTTGCCGTCGGCGTGGCACTTGTCGATGAACTCGAGCGCCTTCCCGGTCGTTTCGTCGTCGATGGTTTCCATGCGCTTCTTCGTCAACGCGCCGGTGTTCTCGATCGTCTGTCCGCCCTTGCCATCGGCCAGGCAATGCAGCACGCCGCGCGGGCCGAAGCGCTTCTTGAACGCGGGATCCTTCGGATAGTCCGGATCCTCGGGCTCTTCTTCGGCGTTGAGGTGGTAGAGATTGCCGAAGAACTCGTCGAAACCATGCATCGTGGGCAGGTACTCGTCCTTGTCGCCGAGGTGGTTCTTGCCGAACTGTCCGCAGGTGTAGCCATGCGGCTTCAGCATCTCGGCAATGGTCGGGTCTTCCTTGTGCAGGCCGACATCGGCGCCAGGCATGCCGACCTTCGTCAAGCCGGTCCTGATGGGGTTCTGGCCGGTGATGAACGCCGCCCGGCCCGCCGTGCAGCTTTGCTGCGCGTAATAGTCGGTGAACGCGACCCCCTCGTTGGCGACGCGGTCGATGTTGGGCGTCCGATAGCCCATCTGACCCCGGCTGTTGTAGCTGATGTTCCACCAACCCACGTCATCGCCCCAGAGAATCAGGATGTTAGGCTTCTTCGTCGTCATGCTTCTTCCTCAACGTTGGAGAGGCGCCAGGTCACCTCGAAAAAATGCTCCTGGGAATGTGCGTCAGAGATGCGGCCGCCGGCGCAGGATGAGATTCACCAGGCTGCGAAATACCAGATAAGGCAGGACCGCCAGGACCACCGCGACCATCACGGCCTCGCCCGGATAGACCCAGCGCACCGAGATGAACTGGTAGACGGCGTCCATGACGATGGCCACGATGAAGACCTTCCCGATGTGCCGCCAGCCTTCGCGCAGCAGGGCCTTGCGTTGCACACGGTCGCGCATGAGCGCCCACATGTAGAGCGGTCGCCCGTCCCGCGCGTCCTGCCTTCCGGCCCTGAAGGCGAAGAAGGCCGCAACCGCCGGCTGGAGAACGAAGCGGAAAGCCAGCGGCGCATGCCGGCCGCTCGTGATGTCGTCCCAGATACGCATCCAGACTTCCAGCATCACGTCCCGCATGGTCGATTCACCTCAAAGCAGCCTGAAGGCGATGCCGGCAAAGATGAACAGTCCCGCCACGGACATGACCAGCGCCATCACCAAGGAAGGCTGCATGATGCGAAGCCGGCTGTTCTCGCGCAGGTGCTTGAGCCGCAGCCAGTACTCGATCGTTCCCATCACCATGGCCACGGTGCCCAGGCCGGTGAGGAACAGGCCCATGTCGCGTGGCATCTCGGCCTTGATGGTGTGGGCAGCTTCGTGCTGGAGCCCCTCGATGACCTTGTAGATGGTGAAGCCGAAGCTGATCATGGAAAGAGCCGTCCTCACCCATGCCATGAGCGATCGGTCCGCAGCCATGATGGTCCGTTCGACGGCCAGTTCGGTGTTGAACTGCGCCAGTTCGCCGGATGTCTTCGCCGGCGGCGTGCCCGTTTCCGGCTTCACCGTCGGAGGCGTTGGGGAACTGTCTTTCGTGTCCATCGCCGGTTCGGTCAGAACTTGAAACCGGCACCCGCGAACAAGCCGCCGAGCGCCACCTTGCTGAGGAGCCCGTCGTCACTCTTGAAACTCAGGTAGCGGTAGCCGAACTTGAACGAGACGGTGGTGGAGTACTGGTAGCTGGCTCCCGCGATGGCTTCCCAGCTCGACGTCGAACTTCCCCAGCCCGTGTCGAGGTAGCCAAGCAGCGACCACTTGTCGTTGATCGGCGCGATCACGCGCGCGCCGATGATGCCGTTCCAGAAGCTGATCGAATCGTGGAGCCCGGGGCCGGGCAGGTTCGGGGCAATATTCAAATCGGTCTTGGCGTTCACGTAGCGCCCGCCCGCCAGGACATCGACTGCGACGGCGCTGTCGAACACCCGATAGAGGCCGGCCAGGGTGTAGATCTGCTGCTCGTAATCGACGTCCAGACCCAAAGGGGCGCCGAAGGTCGGCTGCCGGGAGACGCCGAGCTTCACGTATTGCATGTCGAGCAGCGCACCCCAGGGGCCCTTGCGGGCCTCGAGCGTACCCATCGCGCCGAAATCGAGTGCGCCCAGCACGCTCGAGGAACTCACGTGCGTGGTGCTCCGGGGCGTCAGGCCGAAGCGAAGGTCCGACGAAACGCCGGCCGCCCAGAGGTACGGAATGAACTCGAACTGCCATGCATCGGCCGGCAGGACCGTCTGCCCGGCGGCCGAGAGACAGGTCAGCGCCGCGGCCAGTCCGCCGGCATTCTTCAGGGAGCGCGAGTACGTCGATTTGCACATGGTGTTGACCGATCGATGGTTCGAATTCAGGGCGCCGGGACCACGCTGTAGTACACGCCGTTGGCGCCGAACGAGGGCCTGAACCAGGAGTTGCCGACCTGGTAGTAGGTGACACCGGCACGATCCACATAGACCGCGCCTGTCGGCAGCGTGGAGAAGTTGGCGCCCAAGGGGTAGGCCGGCAGCGTGCTGGCCCGCGCCAACGCAGCGCCGGCCACCGCGCCCGCCGCCAGCCCGACGGCGGCACCCGCAGCGACCGCAGCGCCGCAGTCGTAATAGCAGCCCGGGTGGTAGTACGGCACGCCCACCGGCCGGTAGTACGGCGCATAGCCTCCATAGCCGTAGGCCGGTGGGCGGTAGGTCGTGAAGCCGCCGGCCGTGGTGTGCACGGCCCCCATGCCGTAGGCGCCGGTGGTGGTTCCCCCGTAGCGGTTGGTGTGGGTGGTTCCGCCGTACCAGCTGTGCGAGGTGCTGCCGCCGAACGCGTTGTCGTGGGTGAAGCCGCCGAATCCGCCCATCGTGCGACCACCCCAGGCGTTCGCCCGCGCCCAGGCCGAGGCGGAGGTGTGGAATCCCGTGGCCAGCAGCGCCGCGGCGAGCCAGGGAAGGATGGTTGTCATCGGTTTCATCTCGAGCGTCCTTCCGCGTCCTTCAGGGCGCCTTGCCCGCCTTGCCGGTCCTGGCCTTGGCGGCCGCCGCGGGCGGCTGCGGCGCGGCGAACGGAATCTTCCTCGCGTTGGCCGCGTTGACCGAGGCGAAGGCCTCCGCCGCCACGACCGGGTCGAGCTTCCAGTTCGAGAGATCCACCTGGTGGCGCAGCAGAAGCGGGTCGCCGCGGTAGGTGGCACGCAACCTGCGCGGCAGCTTGTCGTCGGCGCCGATCCAGATCTGCATGAACAGTTCGTCGCTGGCCACTGCCACCACATCGGTCGCGGTGCCGCCGACCGCCGTGGAGGGGCCGACGTAGAAGGCCTTGGTCAGGCCTTCGGTGAGGTTCTTGAAAGGATCGGCGCCCAACACATCGGCGAAGGGAAAGTAGATCGCGGCATCCTTGAATGCCGCCTCGAGCATGGCATCGATGGTGGGCGGCGCGGGCGCCACGGCGACCAGATTCTCGGAGGGCGCGAAGGCGGTGAAGGTCTTGCCGTCGTAGTAGTACTCCGACACCTTGCCCTCGCCGCCCGTGATCACCCGCAGCTTGTTCGGCCGCTGCACCAGGACTTCGGAGCTCGTCGTGAAGGCCAGCGGCGGGCCGATTCTGGTGGGGCTTTCATAGGTTGCAACGGCAGTGAACGCCATCGACGACGGTGCGGTGAGGGCGTTGCTCATTGCACGCAACATATCCATCACCTTGGCTTCCAGCTCGGGGGCCGACTTGGCCGACTTGCCCTGGGACGTGGAAGCCTTGGCCGGGGCGCCCTGGCCATTCGCCCCAATGACGAAGCTCAGGCTCGCGGCCAGCAGCAACACCTTGGCGAGGATCTGAAATCGGCTTTTCACTGAAATCTCCTTCCGTGGCGCTTCCTTGCCCCCGCGCAGCGACATGCGTCGGCGTGGCGCGATCATTGTGGAAGCGCCTGTGCGGCAAATCCAGCCGGGCGGCCACCTACTCCCACGTACGTGGTCCCGCGCGCACGTACGTGGCATACGTGGCCGCCGGGATGGCCGCCCGAAACGCGAGTTCCAGAATGCCGGATCGGGGCCACGCGCGGCGATCATGCAAAAGCGGCCCGCATTGGATACCATCTCTAACATTCAATGAGGGGCTTTCTCATGAACAAGCGATCCATCGCAGTCAAGAGCGATGCTGCGCTTCCCGGGGCGGCGCAGCCTGGCGAGTGGGAAGTCGTCGAGCCCCCCCGCCCCGCGACCTTCGGAAGCTTCACCTGGTCTGTCACAAAGGTAACAAGCTCCGCCGGCCGGACCCGCATCAGCGCCCGGACGACCCGTTTGACTGACGGACATCTCGTCTCGCGGCGGTTCGACGGCGAACTCGACGGCAGCGCGTTCGAGCGAATGGCCATGCAGGCCCATGCACAGTTCGTCGAACAGTGGCGTGCACTGTTGCGACCGATGAGTTGGCTTTTTCCGTTGCCTCGGGAACGGGATTCGCCCCGCAGGCGAAAAGGGCAATAAGACAGGCGCGTTCCTGCAAGCTCGACACTGGAACCATCCTGATTGCCCGGGCCGAGGCCTGAATTCGCCCAGTGATGTCGTGTGGAAAGGAGTCGATCATGCGTTCCATTCATCGATCAGTCCTGAGCGTCGCCTCGGTCGTCTTGGCGAGTGTCGCGTTCGTCGGTTGCACGACGACGCGGCCTGGAGACACGTCGAGCACCGCGTCGGCGCGCGCCTCCATGGAGGCCCAGGTGGATGCCGCATTGTCCAAGTTGTATGCCAGCGTGCCGGGCTCGCGCGAGATGGTGGCGAAGGCCAACGGCGTGCTCGTGTTTCCCGCCGTGGTCGGGGCGAGTTTCGGCGTGGGGGCCGAATACGGTCGTGGCGCGCTGCGCGTGGCCGGCCGTACCGAGTCGTACTACAGCACCACCCTGGGTTCGCTCGGGTTCCAGGCGGGCGCGCAATCCAAGGCGGTCATCTACGTCTTCAACACGAGGGATTCGCTGGACAAGTTTCGCAGCAGCAGTGGCTGGACCGCGGGCGCCGACGCCACCGTCGCGCTCGCGACTCTTGGCGCCACTGGCAACATCGACACCAACACGTTTCAACAGCCCGTGGTCGGATTCGTGCTGACCAACGTGGGGCTCGAGGCCGGCGTCTCGCTGCAAGGAGCCAAGATCAGCAGGATCAACCTGTGATGCGTTTAGCGTGTGACGAAGCGCAGCGGGCGTGTTCATGACCCCGCGGTTCCACGCGCCAGACAGAACAGCGTCACATCGTCATGCGCCTCGAACGCGCCCACATGCTCCGCCAGTTGCGTGCGCACGCTGTCGACCGTTTCCTGCGCAGAGCCGGCTTGGCGGGCGAGCGCGTGCCCGAGTGCCTCTTCGCCAAAGGGCCCCGACACGCCCCGCGCCTCGGAGGCCCCATCGGTGTACAGGAGCAGCCTGGCACCGGGCTGCATCGTGAAGGTCTGAACCGTGCAGCGTTTTCCGGCCAGCAGCCCCACCGCCGGCCCCGTGATGTCGAGCCGCGTGATGGTGCCGCCTTCGGCCTGCTGCACGAACGGCGCTTCATGGCCGGCATTGAGGTAGTGCATGCGCCCGCTGTCGGGCTCCAGCAGTGCGAAGAACAAGGTGGCGAACATGTTCTCGTGCCCGTGTACGGTGGCGATGTAGTCATTGGCGAACGCCACGCTGCGCACGAGCGTCGCGGGAGGTTCCTCCTCGAGCGTCGCCTGGCAGGCCATCGCGCGCAGCAGCGTGCGGAACAGCGCCATGTAGAGCGCAGCACCCACGCCCTTGTCGCACACGTCGGCGACCACCAGAGCGAGCGCGCCTCCGGGCAGCGAATAGGCATCGTAGAAGTCGCCGCCGACCTGTCGGGCCGGCGTACAGCTGGCGCCCAGCGACCATCCCGCCAGGCTCGGCAGCTCCGCGGGCAGGAAGCCCTGCTGGATCCGCTGGCCGATCTCCAATTCGCGTGAGAGCGCCTGCAGCAGCTGGCTCTTTTGATCCTGCAGGCGCTTCTTGGCCAGCGACGACTCGACACGCGCCTGCAGCACCACGGGGTTGAAGGGCTTGGGCAGGTAGTCGTCGGCCCCCAGCTCGAGGCAACGCACGACGCTCTCGCTCTCGTCGATGGCCGAGACCATCACCACGGGCAACTGCGCCGTCAGGGGTTCGGCCCGGATGCGGCGCAGGGTTTCGTAGCCGTCCATCTCGGGCATGGTGATGTCCAGCAGCACCAGGTCCCAGTCCTGCTGATGCAGCTTGTCGAGTGCATCGCGTCCGTTGACGGCGATGCCCGCCTCGTGGCCCAGGCGTTGGACGCGGCGTGCCAGGAGGTCGCGATTGAGCTCGAGGTCGTCGACGACCAGGATGCGCATCGGGCGTTCCACATGCTCCGTCGGCGTCAGCTTGGAAAGCATGCCATGGGCCCCCATGATGTCGGCCGCGCCCTCAGGCTGCGACAGCTTCGAGGCGTTCGCGGTTGGCATCGAGCAGCGCGTGAAGGTAGGGCATCTGCTGCAAGGCGGCTTGCTCGCCCTCTTCGATGATGTGGGGCACCTTGTCGGTGTCGAACAGGCGCACGCGTTGCTTGAACTGCGGCAGGATCAGGATCAGCTCCGAGTGGTGTGCCGCGCTCTGGAAGGCCAGGCGCGACTTGAGCAGATTGTTCGCGAGGATCGCGCTGAGCTGGGCCGCAAAGCGCCCGGCACTGCGGATGTTGTCCTGGTACGGGCTCTCGAAGCCCACCGCGACGATCACGCGGCTGCCGTTCTTCATCGCCACGCTGATCGGCAGCGGGTCGGCCAGATAGCCGTCGATCAAAAGCCGGCCGTCCAGCTTCACGGGCTTGAACGCCAGGGGCAGCGACACGCTGGCGCGAATCGCATCGACCAGGTCGCCACGCGTGATGTCGACCAGTTCGCCGTTCAGGAAGTCGGTGGCCGTGATGTGGAGTGGAATCGGCGTGTCCTCGATGCGCCGTTGCCCGAACACGTCGCGGAAGGCCGCGAGCATCGGGCCATCGTCGCGCAAGCCGAAACTGTCCGGCCGAAAACCGAAGAGCTTGGGTGCGAGAAGGCGCAGAACGCCCATGTTGCTGCGCTTGGAAGTCATCTTGCGGGTCCAGGTACGCAGGGTGATGTCCGTCATCCTGGCGGCGTCGAAACCGAGGGCCACTCCGGCCGCGAACAAGGCGCCGCCGCTGCAGCCGACCACGCGGTCGATGCCTATGCCCGCGTCGGTGAGCGCCTTGACCACACCGATGGCGGCCGCGCACTTGACGCTGCCCGAGCCGATCACCAGCGTGACCGCAGGCCCCTGAATCGGCGCGCGTTTCATGCGGCCTCCGCGAAGCTCTCCACCGCGTGGCGCACGTCGGGGAAGATGTTGAGAATGCTGGTGAAGCCGGAAATCTCGAGCACCCGCTTGACCTGAGGCTGCACCGCAGCCACACGCAGGTCGCCGCCGGCGAGGCGACAGCTCTTGACGGTGCCAAGCAGGGACCTCAGGCCGGCGCTGCTGGTGTAGTTCACCAGCGAGAAATCGGCCACCAGACGTACGTTGCCCCGGGAAATCGACTCCGCAAAGAGCTGGGTCAATTCGTCGGCGTTGAAGCTGTCGACGCTGCCTGTGATGGCCAGGACGAATATGGTGTCGTGTTGTGTGATGGCGATCTGCATGTGCTTTCTCCAGGGTCAGTGCGATGCGGGCGGCATCAGGTCTTTTTCGATGGTGAGGACGTTGCCTCGGAGCGGGTGGCGTTGGTAGTGCTGGCGGTCGGAGAGTTGGCGGATCAGGTGCACCCCCAAGCCGCCCGGCGCGCGCGCCTCGACCCCGGCGGAGGCGTCCACAGGCGCTACCGACAGCGGGTCGAACGGCCTGCCCCGGTCTTCCAGCGTCAACTCGATGCGGCGTGAACCGCCCTCATGCACGACACGGACCCCCAGGCTCAGCGGGCCGCCCTGGCCTGCCGGATAGGCGTGGTGCATGACGTTGACGCAGGCCTCCTCGACGATGAGCTGAAGGTCATGGCGCGTCGGGTCGTCGATCCGCTCGCGACTGCACATGGCGGCAACCAGGGCCAGCAGCGCCGGCAGGTTGGCGAGTTCGGCGCCGCACGCGATGCGATCGATCGCGCCAGCGGGCACGGTGCGCGGGTCCGTCATGCCCTGCGCTCCGATGCTGCGCCCGCCGGCGGTGGCTTGGGCGCGTCTTCCAGCAGCGTCTCCGGCCGCTGCGAGGGGACCGGCTGAGGCAGCCGGACGGTGAAGCAGGAGCCCGCGCCGGGCGTGCTCGCCACCTCGATGTCTCCGCCCATCAGGCGACACAGGCGGCGGCTGATCGCCAAGCCCAGGCCGCTGCCGCCGAAGGCGCGCGTCGTGCCCTCGTCGGCCTGCAGGAATGGCTGAAAGAGCTTGCCGATCTCCGCCGGGCTCAGGCCGATGCCGGTGTCTTCGACATCGAAGCGCACTTCCAGCACGCCGGGCTGTCGCTCGCGCGTGGAAGCACGCAGCTGCACGTTCCCGTGGGCCGTGAACTTGGCCGCGTTGGACACCAGCGCGATCAGCACTTGCCGCAGGCGCAGCGCATCCACATGGACCAGCGCCAGGTCCGGCTGGATGTCGACCCGCATGCGATTCCCGTTGGCCATCAGCATCGGCTGCGCGGCGGCCTCGACGGACGACAGCAAGCCGCGCAGGTCGCAGTCTTCGAGGTTGAGCTGGACCTGGCTGGCGTCGAGCCGGGTCAGGTCGAGCACGGCGTTGATCATCGACAGCAGATCCTTCGCCGCATGCTTGATGCGGCCCAGGTCGGCGCGGGCCGCGGGCGGCGTGCCGTCGGCCAGTTCGTCTTCGAGCAGCTCGGCGTAGCCGATCACGGCGTTGAGCGGCGTTCGCAGCTCATGGCTCATGTTCGCCATGAAGGCGCTCTTGGCCTTGTTGGCCGACTCCGCCTCCTGTCGCGCTTGTTCGAGGTGCAAGGCCTGGGCTTCGATCTCGCGATTGCGCTCTTCCAATGCCGCGCGCGTCCTGGCGGTGCGCAGCGATTCGGCGTGAATCGCATGGCCGAAGAGCGACAGGTAGAGGGCCGCGGCCACGGCCGACAACGAGATGGTCAGCAACGAGGTGTCCGGACGGACTTCGAAGCCTGTGGCGGCGGCGCCCGTCAGGATGCCGATCGCCATGGCCATCAGGCCGCGCAGCGCGTGGCGCGCCCCGCCTGAACCGAAATTCGATGCATACATGGCGCCCCCCAGGGCGACGATGATCCACGGGTTGAAGCCCGAGAGTCCACCGTAGGCGCCCATCAGGAACGAGTCGACCAGCAAGGCGCGCATCTCTGCGCGCCGGCTGTCGACGGCACGGCAGCTCAGCCGGTAGGCGAGATGCGGCCATGTCAGCATCACCACCACCGCTCCCCACAGCGCGATCGGCGGCTGCGTCGTGAACACCGAGCCGAGCAACAGGCCGGCGGCCAGATGGGCGCCGATGCGCACCGGGTAGTTCACGCGCACGCCGCCGTACAGGCGTCGTGGCGCGGCCGAACCCTCGTTGTTGGCCGGGCCCGGCGAATCGGGAGCGGAAGCGACGCCCGTGGCCGAGGGCATGGCGGGCAGCGCCGTCACAGGAGACCCTCGATCTTCGCCAGCAATCGCTCGAGTTCGATCTAGCAGGATCTTCGCCATGTCAATCCGCGGCGGCGTGGTCGACGAGAGGCAAGGTCGCGAGCACCGCCGCGCGAAACTGGCTGCCCTCGCCGGGCGTGCTGACGGCGGTCACGTCGCCGCCCAGCAGGCGGCACAGACGGCGGCTGATGGCCAAGCCCAGGCCCGTGCCGCCGTACTTTCGCGTCGTCTCGGAATCAGCCTGCACGAAGGGCTGGAACAGCCGGCCCAGCTGCGAAGGGGTCATGCCGATGCCGGTGTCGCTGACCTCGAACACCACGATGGATTGGCCGCCCGCGTCGAGGCCGCCGGTGGTCTTGATCGAGATGCTGCCGTCGCTGGTGAACTTGGCCGCGTTCGACACCAGGTTGATCAGCACCTGTCGCAGCTTCGTCAAGTCCGACTGCACCGGGCCCACCCCCTGCGCGCATTGCACTTCCAGGCTGTTGCGGTTGACCGCAAGCAGGGGCTGAGTGGTCGAGACCACCTGGTCCAGCAGTTCGGCCAGTTCGAAGGTCTCGACATGCAATTCGATCTTGTCCGCTTCGATCTTCGAGAGATCGAGCACATCGTTGATCATCTGCAGCAGATGCCGCGCGGCCCCCTTGATGCGGCCCAGGTCGGCGAGCGAGGTGTCGGTCTCGCCGCGATCGGCGAAGTCTTCCTCCAGCATTTCGGTATAGCCGATCACGGCATTGAGCGGCGTGCGCAGCTCGTGGCTCATGTTCGCCAGGAAGGCGCTCTTGGTGCGGTTCGCTGCCTCTGCCTGCTCGCGGGCCCGCTCGGCGATCGCGCGGGCCTGCTCGAGATCCGCCTTCTGCTGCTCGATGACCCGGTTGCGCGCGTGAACCTCCCGCTTGGCGCCAATGGCCTGGCGCGTCTGGAAATGAGACGCCAGGCCGAACGCGGAGGTGTAGGTAATGACGGCGAGCGCCGTCATCGCGTGCGCCAGCAGCGGCACCGGCAACACGTCGAACCCGGCGTAGAGCCCCATGGTCAGGATCCCGAGCACGAAGCACCCGGCGCCGATCAAACCCAGGCGCAGGCCGCCGATGCTCAGGTTGGCGGCGTTGATGGCGGTGAAGGACACCACGCAGATCCACAGATCGAGGCCGGTCAGCAGCGTGAACGCGCCCATGAAGAAGCTGTCGACCAGCAAGTTCCGCCGCTCGGCGGCCTTGCTGTCGCGCGCGCGGCTCGCCACCAGATATGCCAGATGCGGCCACAGCAAGGCCGTGCCGCAGATCAGCACCAGGACGCCGACGGGCATGGCCCGCAGCTGCAACACCGAGAGCGCCACCGCGCCGAAGAAGCCCTGCCCCAGCACGCGCAGGCCGTAGTCCAGGCGCACGGTGGGGTGCACTCGACGGGGCGAGCCCGGGGGTGGAAGGTCTTGCAAGGCGGTATCGGCGAGAGTGGTCATGTCGGTGTCGTGATGGGTCGGAGCGTCCGGACGATGACTTCGTCGGTCGACAGCGCGCCCGTGTCGCACATGAGGCCGATGCCGCCGGTGTTCAGCGCCTCGGGGCCGGCATCACCGACCGTGAACAGCAGGCTGTCGTCGACCCAGGCGCGCAGCGTCGTGCCGAGCACCTCGATCCTGAGCTTGCAGGGGCGCGCGGCGCGCCACGCGAACGGCGCGCTCGCGAGCGTCTGCGGCGTGTCGCGCATCCGCACCAGGCTGACACGATCGCCGTCGGCGCTGCCCGTGCCGACGCCGCGGTCGAACACCAGCCCATACCAGCGCCTCAATCCCTGGACGCGTGCGAGCAGGCCCCAGCTGTGGCCCAGATGCGGCGTCACGGTCGACTCGACGGCGTAGTCTTGCCAGTCGCGCGTGCCCTGCGTGACCATGCCGACGCCGTCCGACTGCGACAGCCGGAACGCCTCCCAGCGCGGGCTGCACGTGAAGTGCGTTGCCGCGTCGGCCCAGGCCTTGAACCACATCCGGCCCGGGCCTTCGGGGCGGCGCAACACCAGCTCCGGGGCGCCCTTCCAGTCCAGCGCGTGCAGCAGCACGCGGCCGTCGACGCGCGCGACTGGCGATTGCAGTTCCAGGCCGATGTCATAGGTCGGCAGCCCCTTCAGGTCGGGCACGGTCCAGCGCAGCTCGGCCTGACCGCCGGGTTGCAACAGCACGCTCGGGCCGGAGATCGTCACGAAACGGTCGTGGGCGTCGTAGTGGCCCAGGCTCAGTGCGACCCGGACCGACGCGGTGTTGTCGGTCGCTGCCGAGACGCTGGCGCGCAGGTGCTGGCCCGGGTACAGCGTCGGGCAGGCCACCAGCTCGTAGGCCGGCATGCCGAACACCTCGGGGTGGATGAAGGTCGGCGTGCTGATGCGCGCCACGCGGCCCGTGCTCAGCGCGGCGTAACGCACCTCGAGCGCACGGCCGTCGTCGACCGCGACGTTCCGCAGCGCCAGCGGGTGCACCAGGCTCGGGTCGCCGGCGCTGACGTGAAAGCCCTGCACGCTGCCGGGGAACGCGAAGCTGAAGCGCGCGCCGTCCTTGGGCCGGGCGGGGGCGCTGGCGCCGGCGAGGCGGTGACCGGCGTCGATCAGGCGCCAGCTTTCCTGCACCGCGTCGGTGATCGCGCCGCCTCCGTCGCCGGCGGACAGGTACATCCGGTCGGCGACCGGGCCGCGCCAGTCGGCACCGTGGTCGATGCCGTCCAGCCCGCCGCGTAGGCCCATCAGACAGCCGACGTTGCCGGCGTTGCAGTCGGTGTCCCAGCCGGCGGTGCACGAGATCGACAGCGCCTCGTCGAAGCTGTGCTGGCCGTAGAGCAGCGACAGGATGACCAATGCATGGTTGGGCACGACATGGCACAGCCCCTCGAAGCGGTCGTAGCCGTATTGCGCGGCGATGCGCTCGCGCGTCGAACGCCAGTCCTTGGCCGCGTCTTGCGCGTGCCAGCGGCGCACATCGTCGACCACCTTGCGGATGGTCGAATCGGCCGGTATCGCGGCCAGGCCGGTGTCGATCAGCTGGTCCATGTCGCGCTCGACGAAGGCCTGCGCCTCCATGGCCGCGATCAACTGCGCCGCGTGAACCGCGATGCCGTCGTGGCTGACACGCGCCGCCTGGCCGGCCAGCCTGGCGGCGAGCGCCGGGTTGCCCGGGGCGGCCATCGCCCAGCCGTCGATGAAGATCTGCGCGCCGATCTGCTCGGCTGCGGCCTTGCCATTCATCGCGATCGAACCGCTCTGCGGCGCGGGCACGCCCGAGTCCAGGCGCATGAACGCGGTGTGCTCGGTCGAGTTGCCCGGGCCGCCCCACCACAGCACCGAACGCTCCCTGACGATGTAGTTGAGCCAGGTCTGGCCGACCTGCCGCGCGCTCAGTTCGGACGTGTAGCCATGGTCCTCGAGTGCCCGCGCGAACACGAAGGTGCCGGCAATGTCGTCGTCGGTGACGACCAGCAGGTTGTTGCGCAGCGCCACGCCCTCGCGGTCGTGGACGTAGTAGCGGATGTCGCCGAGCTTGGCCGCGATGTCTTCATAGGACCAGCCTTCGAACGGCCGCCCGAGGTAGACGCCGATCAACTTGCCGAGCACGCCGCTGTAGACGCGTTCGGCATAGTCATGGGGAATCTCCCCGACTTGTCTCATCGCGATATCGCCCTTCTTCTCACGGGAAGGGCGGCCGGCCGGCCGACAAGGGTCAGGTCGAGTCGCGCATCACCAGCTGGTAGGGCATTTCGATGCTGCGGCCCGGGCGCTCGGCCGCGTTCTCGTCGAGCCGGGCAATCAACATTTCGGCGGCCATGCGGCCCACCGCCGGCTCGAAGCGGTGCACCGTCGTCAGCGTCGGAAACATCAGCGTCGCGGCCGGAATGTCGTCGAAGCCGGCCACCGCAATATCCTCCGGGATGCGCAGGCCGACAGCGCGGATCGCCGCCATCGCGCCGATCGCGAGCAGGTCGTTGGCCGCGAACACCGCGCTGCAGCGCGGCCGTTGCGCGAGGAATGCCGTCATCGCCCGTACGCCGTCCTCCTGCACGAAGCCGTCGGCCGGGATCTCGATCGGGCGCAGCCCCGCATCCTTCATCGCACTGCGGTAGCCCCGGCGCCGTTCCTCGCCCGGCCCGAGCGCGGGCGAGACCATCGCGATGTGCCGGTGCCCCTTGGCGATGAGCGCCTGCGTCATGGCCCGGGCGGCACCCGCGTTGTCGACATAGAGCTTGTCGATCGGCGTCGACGCCTTGCGCACCGGGCTTCCGATCAGCACGAGCGCGGTGCCGCGCTTGGCCAGGCCGGCCAGCTCCGCTTCGGCCACATGGAAGAACGACGCGAGCACGCCGTCGACATGGCCCTGCAGCAGCCAGCGCAGCGCCTTGCGCTCGCGCTCCGGACTGCCATCGGTGTCGAAGACCATCACGTCGTAGCCGGCCGCCTCGGACACCGCCTGGAAGCCGCGCACCATCGCCGGATAGGTGGGGTTCGTGATGTCCGGGACGATGCACGCGAGCGTGTGCGAGCGGGTCGCCTGCAGGTTCTGAGCGATGCGGTTCGGCACATAGCCGAGGCGCTGCGCGGCTTCCAGGATGCGCTCGCGGGCATCCGCCGAGACCGCCGGCACGTCGCCATGTCGAAGCACCAGCGAGACCGCGGTCTGCGACAGGCCGGTGGCCGCCGCGATATCTTGCTGCGTCGGCCGGCGAAGCGGCACCCGCGGCCTCTTGCCCGTGGGGTCCGGCTCGGCCCCCCCCGTGCCTGCTGCCATCCGCGATTTCCTTGTCATCTGCGACGACTATAAGTGCAGCCGCCCGAGCGTCGTCGGGCCCCGTAGACACGGCCGGGACGCGGGACTTTGCGGACTTCGTCGGGGACATAATACGTATTATTACATCCAAGGTATGCAATGCAACGTCCGCGAGCTGGATCAGGGCCTGTTTACAGGCCTAGGCTGAATCGCGCAGGACCAGCTGGAAAGGCAGTTCGAAGGCGCGACCCGGCCTGTCCGCATCGGGGCCGTCCAAGCGTGCGATCAGCAACTCGGCTGCAAAGCGGCCAATGGCCTGTTCGGATCGGCGCACCGTGGTCAACGCCGGATGCAGCAATTGCGCGGAGGGAATGTCGTCGAAGCCGGCCACCGCGACGTCGTCGGGAATACGTCGCCCTGCCGCGCGCAGCGCTGCCATGGCGCCGATGGCCAGGAGGTCGTTGGCCGCGAACACGGCGCTGCATGGGAAGTCGCCAGCCAGTTCGGTGGCCATGGCGCGCGCGCCTGCGGCTTGTGTGAAGTCATCGGCGACGATGCTGCAGGCCACCAGCCCGGCTTGCTGCATGGCGGCCTGAAAGCCGCGTTGGCGCTCCGCCCCCGGGCCTTTCGGGCAGGACAGCATGGCGATGCGTCGGTGCCCCTTGTCGATCAGGACCTGCGTCATGGCCTGCGACGCCGCCGCGTTGTCGATATAGACCTTGTCGATGTCGTCGCGGGCCGGCCTGGCCTCGCTTTCCACCAGAACCACGGCAATGCGCCCGCGCACGGCCTCCAGCAGCTCGGCTTCGTCGATGTGGAAGAACAGCGCCAGCACGCCGTCCACATGCCCCTGCGACAGCCACCGCAGCGCCCGCTGCTCGCGCTCGAGGGTGCCGTCGGTGTCGAAGATCATGGTGTCGTATCCCGCCGCGTCGGCGGCGGACTGGAACCCCCGCACCAGGGACGGATAGATCGGGTTCGTGATGTCCGGAACGATGCAAGCCAGCGTGCGCGTGCGCGCAGACTGAAGATTCCGGGCCATGCGGTTGGGGACATAACCGAGCCGCTCGGCGGTCTGCAGTATGCGTTCGCGCGCCTCCCCGGACACCGTGCACGGCTCCACGTGGTTGAGCACCAGGGACACGGCGGTTTGCGACATGCCCGTCGCAACGGCGATGTCGCGCTGCGTGGGCCGTCGCAGGGACATCGTGGGCGCCCTGGCCTTGCTGACGGAGGCCGCCGGAGGACTGGCCTCAGCGGGCGCTGACTTGCCGGTCGTTCGATTCTTCATGCTTGATCGCCATCCATAATACGTATCAACTTGCTCCAGGTTCGAAGGCTGCGGGGCATCGGTCCGGATGATGCCCCGAACACAGTTTCCACGATGAACATCTCGCGTCGCGCATTCGCACTGTCGGGCCTGGGCACCGCTTCGCTCACAGTCGCCCCCCGCCTTCGCGCCCAGACCCGCGGCGGCAATCTCACCATCCTCGTGGCGCAACCCGCGGGCGGCATCACGGATGTATTCGCGCGCGCCGTCGCTCCGGCGCTGGGCCAGGGGCTTGGGCGTGTCGCGGTGGTGGAGAACGTCACCGGAGCGAGCGGCTCCATCGCCGCCAGCCGCTTGCTGGCGGCCGCGCCCGACGGCACCACGCTCTTCGTGGGGTCGCCCTCCGAGACCGTACTCGCACCGCTCACCCTGCGCTCCGTCCGATACAAACCCAGGGACTTCCGGCTCTTGGGCCTGATCAACGATTCGCCGTTGGCGCTGTACGCGCGCAGCGACTTGCCCGCGAACAACCTGGACGAACTCGTCGCACTGGCGCGCCACGCTGGCGACAGGCCCTTGAGCTACGGCAGTACAGGCCAGGGCTCATTGTTCCACCTCGTGACGGAGATGTTGCTGTCCACCACGGGCATCGAGGCCACGCACGTGCCCTACCGTGGCGGCCTGCCCATGTTGAACGACCTTCAGGGCGGCATCATCGACTTCACGATCCTGCCCGTGGACGCACTTCTGGGAAGCATGGTCGCTGGCGGCAAGATGAAGGTGCTGGGCGTCACGTCTGCGCAGCGGCTCGCCCGGTTCCCTGCCGCCGCGACCTTCGATGAAAGCAGATCGGCGCCTGCCGTCGGTCGCCCGAGCATCTGGGTTGGTGTACTGGTGCCGGCCGCGATGAGCGAAAGCGCCAGTGTGCAGCTGCACAAGGTCGTCACGGACGCGCTCGGCAACTCGGACGTACGCAAGGCCATCGATGCCGCCGGGGGTGCCGTGCCCTCCCCGATGTCGCTGGTCGACGCCGCACGCTTCTACGCCGCAGACGGCGTGAAGCTACAGGCGCTGGCAAAGGCGGCGCGCGTCGAGCCCATGTAGTCGTCGAGCCGGCTTCAGCCGGCCCCGGCGCGATCCGCAAACACCAAGGCGCTCTTCGAGGGCAGTGATCGCCCCTGCCAACAGCGCCTCGTACGAAGTCCCCTTTGGAGCGGCGGCCCGGCCGTCAGGGCGCCCTGATGCCGTCGCGCGCGGACTCGATGGTGCCGTTGTAGAAGCGCGCGATGCTCATGAAGTTGCCCTGGCCGCGATAGTAGGTCCAGTCTTCCATCGGCACACATTGCTGCACGACGACCTGCTGGGCCGGGGCGCCGGGGTAGTTCGACGGCATCCAGACCATCTCCGGGCGCGGTACGCAGATGGCTTCCTTGTACATCGGCTCGCCGCACCGCTGCACGACCGAGATCTTGGAGTCCCCAACGCCGAAGAGCCCGCCGCCGCAGTTCAACGACTGCGCGGACGCGGCGCCCGGGTGCATGGCGGCCAGGAGGAGGATGGCGGCGGCGAGGAGGCGCATGGTGTTGTTGGGTTGTTTGACTCCGACTGTATCCGCTCGCGTGAGCAGCGGATACGCCTTGCGGCTGCGGAGCCGGATTTTCTCGATGGGGTCGTGGTGGCGTTCGAGCAGCCCGCGCCAAGCTTGCGATGGAAGACTCAGGCGGCGCTGCCGATCCGGCGGAAGATCGAGCCATTGCTGTTGATCTGCTCCACGCCATCCGCGGTCCGGAACACCAGCTCGGTGAGGTCGCGGCCGTCGTTGACCGGCACCTTCACCGTCATGCCGGCGCGCGTGTCGTCCAGCGGCCGCACCAGTTGGCTGTCGTCCCACAGCAGATAGCCGGGCAGCTCGGGCAGCAGCCCCAGCGAGAAGCGCACCGGGCCATCGCGCACGGCCGCCGAATCCGGCGACTCGTTGGCCAGTTCCCAGGTGCTGCCAAGGCGCGCCCGCCAGGCCGCCGAGAGGACGCCGTCCAGCGGCGACAGCTGCTGCCCCAGGGGCGCCGTTTGCCAGTAGTGGCCGTTGCCGCCGGGCCGGCGCTGGATCAGGTAGCGCAGCCCCTGCACGAGTTCGAACCGGAAGGCGTAGCCGTCGCCCGCCTCGCCCCACCACCTGCCGTCGCTGCGCAGCGCAAGGCCCTGGTACATCGGCGTCCAGGCACCGGCCTGCCAGCGCCGCAGGTTCAGGCGGCCGTTGACGAAGGCGGCCTGGATCGGGCCGCGGTAGTTGCCGTAGATCCCGACGATGGCCGGGTCCAGACCCGGCGCAGCGGCCAGGGCCGGTGGCGCGTGGCTGACGGGGTCCGGCAGCGCGGGGATCCGCTGGCGGTCCCGCAGCGCGTGCAGCATGATGTTTTCGGCCAGCACGGAGGACCCGTAGGCGGTGCTGTTGCCGGTCAGCATCAGCACCATGTCGGCCTCGGGCAGCACGTAGAACTCACTGGTGAAGAAGGTGGTGCCGCCGTTCTTCTGCCAGGCCGTCTGGCCGACGGCCTGCAGGCCCAACTGGCGCACATAGTCCCAGCCCAGCCCGAGTTGAAATTCCGGGCTCGGGTTGATCCACAGCGTGCTCGTCTGGTTGCGGCCCATCTCGGCCACGCCGGCGGCCGATACGATGCGCCGGCCCTCGAACACGCCAGCGCCGAGGAACAAGCGTCCCAGGCGCAGCATGTCGCCCGGCGTGCTGGCCAGGCCGCCCGTGGCGTAGGCCGAGACGAATTCCTGCGGCCATTGCTTGCCGTTGTCGTCGGGGTGGGCGAAGGTGCCCTGGGCAAAAGGCGCCAGCGTGTAGCTGGATTGGCCCATGCCCAGGGGCTCCAGGATGGTCGTGCGCACGAACTCCGGGTAGCTCTGGCCCGTGAGCGCCAGCACCACGCGTTCGATCATCGTGAAGCCGTCGTTGCAATACACCGCCAGCTCACCGGGCTCGTGCTTGAGGTGGGTGTCGGCCAGCGCGGCCTCGGCGTTGGCCGCATAGTCGGAGTGCGGTGCGAAGGTGAAGAGGTTGCGGATGTGCGTGCCGGGCACCCCCGAGGCATGGCTGAGCAGATGCCGCACCGTGATGCGGCGGTAGCCCTCGGACAGCATGCGGAATTCCGGCAGGTACTGGACCACCGGCGTGTCCAGGGTGAGCAGGCCGCGGTCCTGCAGGATCATGGCCGACAACGCCGCCAGCACCTTGCTGACCGAACCGATGTTGAAGCGCGTCTGCGTGCCGGCCGGGATCTTCGCCTCGCGGTCGGCCCAGCCGAAGGCTTCCTGCCACACCACCTGGCCGCCGCTCCACAGTGCCACGGACACCGCGCCGGTTCCGCTCTTGGCCATGGCGCTGGCGATGGCGTCACGTCCCCAAACTGCGACTGATGCGCTGTTCACGCTCGCGGGAAGCGCGATGGCGCCATCGTTCCCTCCGCCGCAGGCCTGCAGCAACGGCGCGACCAGCCCTGCCGTGGCCAGGCTCAGGCAATGACGACGCGACAAGCGCAGTGATGAAGCAATGGGAAGGTCAGGCGTGTTGTGTGATGAGGTCATGGCGAGGGGCGAAATTCCTGAAGGTCAGGCGCTGCCTGAGGGTGATGGAGTCATTGGGCGACGATGCCGTGAACGAGAGCGATGCGCGCATCCGCCGGGCGTCACGGCCCCGGCGGCGAGGTCGCAACCCGCTGGAACACCAAGCTGCCGTTGTGCAGTTCCTCTGACGGCCCCTGGGGATTCGTCGGATCCGGCACGGGAACCATGCGCAGTTCGACCAGGTCGCGGCCAGCGAAGCCAGGGGCCTTGATCGTCATGCCCGCCGTGCGGTCATCGACCACCCGCAGCAATTGCTTGTTGCTCCACAAGACATAGCCCGGCAGTTCCTTCAACTCGTCGATGCGGCCGATCGTCGGCCCGAGCACCTTGGTCAGCGACTCCGGGGATTCGTTGTTGCAGACCCATCGGCTGCCGACGCGCGCGCGCCAGGCGACCGGCAGCGGCGCATCCAGCGGCGGCAGCCGCTCGCCCACGATGTTGCCAATCCAGTACTGCCGATTGGCCGAGAGAACACGCGCGATCAGGTAGGGATGCCCATCCACCGATTGGAAGCGAACGGACAAGGCGGGATTTTCATCGGACCACCAGCGGCCATCGTTTCGCTCGCGAAGCTTCCCGGTCCCCGCTACGGCTTCCCAATGGCCGTCCGCCAACCAATGACTCAGCGTCAGCGAGCCGTCACCCTCGGCCAGAATCCGGAACGGTCCCGCTTCGCTGGCATAGATGCCGGCCAGCTTTGCAATGTCCGGCGATGAAGACGAGGCCGGCGGCACGGTGGAGACGATGGTTGCGGGCAGCGCCCCGATCGCGCCGCGCTCCCGGGCCGCGCGCAGCAACACACCCTCGGCCAGCGCGAGCGCGCCGTAGTCGAAACCGTTGCCGCTGATCATCATGGCCAGACGCGCCTCGGGCAGAACGAAGAACTGGGTCGAGAAGAAGAAGGTGTCGCCGCCCTTCTGCCAGGCCTGCAAGCCCCCGGCAGCCAGGCCTTCCTGTCTGACAGCGTCCCAGCCCAGCCCCCAGGTCGACGACGAAGCAACAGGGTTGATGCGGACGTAGGGGGCCTGGTCGATGCCCATTTCCCGAATCGCTTCGGCCGAGACGATCCGCCGGCCCTGGTACGCGCCCTGGTCCAGAAACAGGCGCGCGAGCTTCATCATGTCGGTGGGCGTGGAGAAGGCACCCCCCGTCGCATGGGCGGCCGTCATTTCCTGCGGCAGTCGCCGTCCCTTGTAGTAGGGGTGCACGAAGCTGCCTTCGGGCAAGGCCACGGTCGGATAGCCGGACAGACTCATGCCCAGGGGATCGAAGATCTCTTCTTGAACGAAGCCGGTGAAGCTCTTGCCGGTGAGCGCGCGCACCAGCGGCTCCACCAGGGTGAAGCCATCGTTGCAATACACCGCGAGTTCGCCCGGCTCATGCTTCAGGTGCGACTGCGACAGCGCGTACAGGGTGTCCTGCGCATAGTCCGGGATCGGGACGAAGTCGAAGAGGTTCCGGCTGTTGGTGCCCGGCACACCCGACGCGTGGGAGACCAGATGGCGCACGGTGATGCGGGTGAAGCCCGGCGAGAGCATGCTGAAGGCGGGCAGCAGCTCGACCAACGGCTGATCCAGGGCCAACTTGCCCCGGTCGCGAAGGATCATGACGGCCAGCGTCGCTACCATCTTCGAGACCGAGCCGATGTTGAAGCGCGTGTCGAGGGTGGCCAACAATCCGTTCTCGCGGTCGGCATGGCCGAAGGCTTCGCGCCAGACCACGCGGTCATCGGCCAGCAGGGCCACGGAAACGGCAGTCGTGGTGCTATTGCTTCGGCTCAGTGCCGCTTGAATGGCCTCGCGACACCAGCGCACCGATTCGGAGCCGGACGACTCGGACGGCGACGACGACAAGCCGGTCGCCCCTGAGCCGTCCCCCCCGCAGGCCTGCAACAGGGGCGCAACCAGTCCTGCCGTGGCCAGGCTCAGACAATGACGGCGCGACAGCCGCAGTGATGAGGCCGCGGGAAGATCAGGGGTGTCGTGAGTTGTGGTCATGGGGATTGTGAGCGATCGAGGCATCGGGCGACGACTCCTCCATGTCGCACGAGCTCGGTTGAAATCGAAGGTTCCAGCGCACCGCCTGGCTGATCACCACCGCTGGGAACGATGAGCGTGATACAGCGACCTCTTCTTTTGCATCGAGCAAGCTTACGGCATCGGCAATGCGAAAAGGCCCCCTGGAGTGGCGCGCGCGCCTCGGCGCGTATTACTCATGAAACTTAAGCACCTGCCGGCGTGCCAGATCTTCAGAATCCACGGCACGTCGACGACATCTGAATGCGCAAATCCGCAAACCACATGACAAACAGGACCCGAATTGAATTGCCGCAGTTCGCCATGGCGTTGACCTTCACTTTGTCTCTGTCAGGTTGTGGCGGTGGTGGTGGCAGTGGCGGTGGCTTCGCAAGCAACTTGGACTCGGCGCCTCAAACCACTGCGCCGGCAACAGTGACAGCACCAGCGCCAGCAACAGCAACAGCACCGGCATCGCCGTCCGCAACAAGCCCCGGACTTTCCTGGCGCGGAGTCAGCCTGGCGGGGGCCGAATTCGGCGAGTCCAAGCTGCCTGGCACCTATGGTGTGGACTACATCTACCCGAGCCATGCGAGCGTCGGCTACTTCAAGGGCAAGGGCATGAACCTGATTCGCCTGCCCTTCCGATGGGAGCGCCTGCAACCGCAACTGAACCAGATTCTGGATCCGGTCGAACTCAATCGATTGAAGAGCTTGGTCGATGCCGCCACGACCGACGGCGTGAATGTTCTTCTGGACCCTCACAACTACGCCCGCTGGCACGATGAAATTGTGGGCTCAGCCGCTGTGCCTCACACCTCGTTTGCTGACTTCTGGCAACGCCTGGCCCTCGAGTTCAAGGACAATCCGCGTGTGCTGTTCGGACTCATGAACGAGCCGAACACCATGCCCACCGAAACCTGGGTTGCTGCCGCCAACGCTGGCATCGCAGCCATCCGTGCGGCCGGCGCCACCAATGTCATCACGGTACCGGGCAACGGCTGGACGGGGGCTCACGGTTGGTCGCAAAGCTACTACGGCACGCCCAATGCCCAAGCCATGCTCGCTGTGACCGACAGCGGCGACAACCTTGTATTCGAAGTTCATCAGTACCTCGACGCCGATAGCTCTGGCGTGTCGGCAAACTGTGTGAGCGAGACCATCGGCGTCGAACGCCTGCGAGATTTCACCGATTGGCTGAAGACCCACGGCAAACGCGGAATGTTGGGCGAGTTCGCGGGGGGTGACAACGAAACCTGTCGCATCGCCGTTTCTGCGATGCTGCAGTACATGAGGGACAACGCCAACCAATGGGCGGGATGGGTCTGGTGGGCCGGCGGGCCGTGGTGGAACGACTACATCTACTCCATCGAACCGCAAGGAAGTACCGATCGTGCGCAGATGAAGTGGCTGGCGCCTTATCTGAATTGAGGGCGAGACACTTCACCAGATTGCCAGGTTGTTCGATCTCGCGCGCACTGGTGGCTGGTCCTTTCTACAACAGGACATGTTGCGCTGTATGGCTTCATTCTGGTGGTGCCGATCCTGGCCCTGCTGCGCAGCTATGGCTCTGGACGTGCCTTCGTGCCGTTCGGCATACCGCTGTGGGGCGCCGGCGAAGACAAGATCGCATGGATGGTCGCGGCCGGCGATGCGGCACATGGCCTGCTGCTTGGGGGCTGCTGGCGCTCATCGTGGGCCATGCTGGCGTGGCGGTCTGGCACCGCATAGTCAAATGCGACCACGTGTGGCATCGAATGATCTGAACGCTTGCGAAAGGGGCGCCCGATGGTCTGTGCAACGTGGACGGCCGAAACCGATCCTGGCGCCGAGCGATCGGAATGATCTTCAGCGCTCGCGCGCGGGCTCCCGCCGCGCATAGAACTCCGCGACGCCGTCGAGTTCCTGTGCCGTCAAGGGCCGCACCATGTTGCGCATCTGGCCGAAGCTGTCGTTGCGGCGATCGCCCGACGCGAAGGCTTTGAGCTCCTTCAACAGATACTCCTTCGGCATCCCTTCCAACCACGGCGCGCCCAGCTTGTGGTCGATGCCGCCATGGCACGCAACGCAAGGCACGATGTTTCGCAGCGGGTCACCCACGCGCACCAACGCCGGTGCACCCGGTTCATTGGCATGCACCGGAGCCGCGCGCGCCTTGGGCAGCGAGTCGTAGTACGCGGCGACGTCCTGGATGTCCCGCTCCGACAGCTTGTTGGCGATGGACTGCATGAACGCGCTGGCCCGGTTGCCGCGCTTGTAGTCATGCAACTGCTTGATGATGACCTCCGGATACTGCCCGGCCAGGTTGGGCGAACCCCCATCGCTCATGCCCTGCGCGCCATGGCACATGCTGCATTGCTGGATGGCGATGGTCGCTCCGCGGCCAGTCGCATCGCCTTCGCCGGGGCGCCCCATGGCGTTGGTCAGTATGACGCTGGTCGCCCCGACGCCCGGCTTCGGCCATTCCTTCGCGGCCGTCCATTCGCGGGGCACGCCTGCCGCACGGCAGATGCTGTCCCAGACGCTCTTGGCGGTGAAGTCGCCGTGCCTTGACGGCAGCCACACGAAGCCCACGAGCAACGTCGCCGCGGTGAGCGCCACGAGGCCCAGCACGCTCCACCGAAACCATCGGTTGCTCCACGCGAACAGTCTGGCTTCCTGCATCATCGGCCCCCAATGGGAACGACGGGGACCGAGGCGTGCTCCAGCATCGCCAGCTGCGCGATCGGAAAGCCGTAGTTCACGACCGTGAGGGCGATCATCAGCAAGACCCAAAGTGCGAAGCCGTTCAATGCCACCGGCGTGGACGCAGGCATATGGACCGGCGTGCTGAAGGTGTAGGGTGCAGGGGTTGCTTCGCTCCTGCCCGCGCGTGCCAAGATGTAGATGAAGAGCAGAGCGGACAGCACCAGCATCAGGCCGCCGAGGGTACCCGCCACGAGTGTCCACCCCTGATTGCTGAGCGCAGGATTCGAAAAGTCGAAGTACGCCATGCGCCGTGGCTGCCCGAGCAAGCCGACCCAGTGCCACGGCATGGTCATCACCATCATTCCGACAAACCACAGCCAAAGCTGCGTCTTCAAGAGACCTGCAGGCAGCGGCTTGCAGCCGGTGACTTGCGGCCACAGGTCATAGGCCACCACGAAGTACATGATGACGATGGCGCCCGCGAAGATCAGGTGGAAGTGCCCCGTGACCCACTGCGTGTTGTGGATCGTCTCGTTGAGCTGGAAGCTCATGTTGATGAGCCCACCCGCACCGCCGAAGCCCAGCATGATGAAGGAGAAGGTGACGGCCAGCATCATCGGATTGTCCCAAGGCAACGCCTTCACCCATCCGAAAACTCCCTTGCCGCCGCGCAAGCGTGCCGCAATCTCAACCGACGCCACGATGGTGAACACAGTCAGGAAAGTAGGCACCGCGACCATCGCCGTGAACACCGCATGCAGGAACTTGAACCCAGCGCCCACCTGCGGGTCGGCAAAGAGGTGATGGATGCCGATGGGCATCGAGAACACGAGGAAGAGCACGAACGCGACGCGTCCCATCGTGTCGCTGTACAACCGTCCGCCGATGGCACGCGGCACGATCGTGTAGAACGCGATGTAGGCCGGCATCAGCCAGAAGTACACGATGGCATGCAGTGTCCATGAGAAGAACACGCGTGCCAGTGCGACATTGATGGTATCCGTCAGACCGATCGCAGCGGGCAGGATCAGCAGAAGAATCTCGACCGCCGCACCCACCGATGTCCACGCCCACAGGTAGGCGCCGGCCACGTTTCCGAACATCGCCAGCGGTACCGCCGTGCCGGCGTTCTTTTTCTTCCACGCCCGCAGGTTGATCGCCATGAGCGCGACCCAGATCCACGAGCCGACCACCACCAGCACGACGCCGAGGTAGTAGAACGGACTGCCGATCATCGGCGGGTAGAAGGTGTAGAGCACCGAAGCAAGGCCCAGCGCGACCGGCGTTGCCGCGATCACGGTGCCGACGACCACCAGCCAGAAGCCGGCCCATGCCCAGCGCAGGCCGACGAGCGGCTGCTTCAGCGCCAGCTCGCTGATGGCGTAGCCGAAGCCCATGGCCACCAGCGTCGGGAAGACGTATCCCATCACCGTGCCGTGCGCGGTCACCGACCGGTAGTAGTGTTCCGGGTCGCCCACCCAGGCGCTCAGCGGGCTGCGCACGAACATCTGCCATTCCCCCAGGAGGATGGCCGCCCCGAAGGCGATGAAGGCGATCCAGAAGTGCGCCAGAACGAGTTTCTTAGCGAGGAACACAGCTCATCCTCTCTGCGCCCTTGGCCTTGGCGAGGAACTCGTCGGCCGGCAGCACTTGCACACGACCCCACATCGCCTCGTGGCCCGTGCCGCAATATTCGTGGCAAGGCATCAGGCGCTCGCCAGCCTTGTCGAAGGTGGCGGTGAAGGTCGCGACGAATCCCGGAATCAGCATCACGTTGGCGTTGGTCTTGTCGACGACAAAGCCATGGACGGCATCGGCACTGGTCGCGCGAAAAGTGACCGGCACACCGGCCGGAACGACCAGGCACTGTGGTTCGAAGGAATACTGCTGCGCGACGAGCCGCACCATGACCTTGCCGTTCGCATCGACCGTGGTGCCCAGGTTGTTCTCGACGAACTCGCCCGACACGTGCAGCGTGCGCGAATCGACCGTCTCCACGCGGGACGGTGGCATCGACGCCCAATGCAGTCCGGTGAAGATCATCATCGCGAGCAGCAGGGCGATGATGAGCATCACGATGATCGCCCAGCGCCTTTCCGCCCCGGCTGCAACGGCCTCCGATGCGTGCGACGCGCCGGCGTTCATCGAGGTCACTGGATGGCTCCTCGCGGCATGTACACCAGAAAGTAGAAGAGCAAGACGATGGCGACCACGATGAAGGTGGCGAGTCCGACGACGGCGAAAGTGCCCGCCGGTCCACGCGCGACGATGTCATCGATACGCGCCTCCTCTTGCGCCAGGTCGGCCCGATCGGCCGCAGTCGGAAGATCGTTGTGGGTTGCCATTGCGCGGACCTTCGTTGCTGCTATTCGGGGACGAGCGTGCGCAGTTCGCTGACGTCGACGGCGGTCACCGGCGTCCCGCTGTTCTCCCATGCGACGCGGATATAGGTCACTACCGCCGCCACCTCGTCGTCGTTGAGGATGTGCGAGAAGGGCGGCATGCCGTGCGGCTTCGGGTTTCGCTTCGTGCCGGGCGCATAGCCGCCGTTCAGCACCATGCGGATCGAGTTCACCGGGGAACTCATCGTGATCGACTGGTTGCCGGCGAGCGGCGGAAACTGGGGCGGGTGGCCCTTGCCTTCCTCGCCGTGGCACATGAAGCACTGCGTCGCGTAGATCTTGCGGCCGAGTTCCATCACGTTCGGGCTCACCAGCCGCGCGCTGCTCGTCGGCGGTGGTTCAGCGTCGCGCTGCGGAAGCTCCTTCAAATAGACCGCCATCGCCTCGACATCCACGTCCGAAAGGTACTGCAGGCTGTTGTAGACCACCTCCGCCATCGGACCGTAGACCGTGGCCCGATCCGAGATGCCGGCCTGCAGGAGGTCGGTGATTTCCTTCAAGCTCCAGTTGCCAAGGCCCGCTTCGCGGTTCGACGTGAGCGAGGGCGCATACCAGTTCTGGTTGGGGATCATCCCGCCTTCGAACTCCTGCGACGCCTTCGAGCCGCCGAGCTTGTTGATCGCGGTGTGGCACATCGCGCAATGGCCAAGGCCCTCCACCAGGTAGGCGCCGCGATTCCATTGCGCGGACTTGCTCTTGTCCGGTTGGTATTCGCCCTCCTTGAAGTAGAGCGCCCTCCAGCCGATCAGCAGGTCGCGCTGATTGAACGGGAAGTTCAACTCGTGGGGCCGGTTCTTCTGGCTCACCGGCGGCACGGACATCATGAACGCGTAGATGGCGTCCGAATCCTCGCGCGTCACCTTGGTGTACGAGGCGAAGGGCATCACCGGGTACATCAGGGAGCCATCGCGCGAGACGCCCTGATGCATCATTCGATAGAAGTCGTCGGCGGTCCAGCGGCCGATGCCGGTTTCATCGTCCGGGGTGACATTGGGAACGAAAAGGTTGCCAAAGGGTGTGGCCATCGCGCGGCCACCCGCGAACTGCTTGCCGCCGGGTGCGGTGTGGCACGCGATGCAATCGCCGGCGCGCGCCAGATACTCGCCCCTGGTGATCGTCTGTGTCGTCGGGCTCGCTTCGAGCTTGCCGGGCTCCGTTGGCAGATACCCGGGCATGAAATAGAGGAAGCCGGCGACGACCACCACCACGACCGCCAACACGGCGAGAACGAGGTTGCGTGTTCGGCTCTGCATGGAGGCCTACATCTGGCTGCCGCACGACAAGGGCATGCGCTGGAGATTGGACGACGCGGGAGACGCATCGCGCGGCGGATCTCGAGACGAGAGCCATGTCGCCACCGCGTGCACATCCGCTTCTGACAGGCGGTCTGCGATGCGCTTCATGCAATCGGGTTGTGCAGCTTGCCGGTTGCCCGTGCGCCAGCGCGTGAGCTGCGCAACGATGTACGAGGGGCGCAACCCGACGAGTCCCGGGATGCCCGGCTCCATGCCGGTGAGCCCGGGGCCGTGGCAGGTGATGCAAGGTGGTATCTGCTTGCTCGCATCGCCCGAGATGGCGATCGTCGCGCCGCGCGAGATCACCGACTCTGCGGCGGTCGTCGGTTGCTTTGCTTCGAAGGCTGGCCGCTCTTTTGCGAAGTGCTCGGCGATCTCCCGCAGATAGGAGTCCGGCAGATAGGCGACCAGGTAGTTCATCGGCGGATAGACCCGCTTGCCATCGCGAAAGGCGACCAATTGGTTGTAGAGATAGGCCGCAGGCTTGCCCGCGATGCGTGGAAAGTACTGATCGCTGGTCCCTTGTCCGCTTTGACCGTGGCAGGTGACGCAGCCTTGCACACGCGCTTCCATCGAATCGACGGACTTGAAGGCGGGGATCGCCGGATCCTGCTGCGCCAGGGCGGCGCGGGCAAAAGCCATGATGAACATCGCGGTCGCCAGCAGCATGGCGCGCCTGCGCTTGAACCCGAAGCGTCGCGACGACTGCTGGTCGGGAGCCGAGACCCATCCGTTCACCATGAATTGAGCTGAGGCCATCATCTGTGTCGAGATCCAAGGCATCGTGCTCTCGATGGAACGAGAAACGGTGAGATACACCTGACGCTGGCAGGGGGAAGCGTCAGCACCACCGCGCTGGCCGGGATGGCGCGCGCTGCGAACTTGACAGTCATGGCTCACGGTGTGACATTCTCACCGTCAAGCGCGCCGGGGTCAGCCGAAGCGCGCTCCTGCACCACTTTCCGAGCCACGCCGAACGGGTCGTCAGCATCTTGTTCGCGCCGCTGCGGGACCGTCCTGCATACGGCGCCGTCGTGACACTGAGCACCGAGTTTCTACGCGGCCTGGCATTGGCCGGCGTGTTGCGCGACGACCCTGCTCGACAGGGCCGCCTGCTGGATGACTGGATCGAGTCCGTGCGCGTTCTGCTCGATCGACGGCCCGATCCTCGCCCCGGTCCTCAACCCAGGAGTAGACGATGACTGACTTTCAAACCCTTCGCTATGAGTCGCGCGACCGAAAGGCGTACATCACGCTCTCGCGTCCAGAGCGCCTCAACGCCATCGATGACCGCATGCCAGGCGAGATTCGCGCCGCTGTCGAGCGTGCCGACAACGACCCCGACGTTCATGTGATCATCCTGAGCGGCGACGGCGATGCATTCTGTGCCGGCTACGACTTGAAGAAGTTCGCCGAAGAAGACAACAGCGAATGGAACCAGACCGGCCCTTCGTGGGATCCGATTCGCGACTATCGTGGCATGCGCCGCAACACGGACGACTTCTTCACGCTGTTCCGTTCATTGACGCCCTCGATCTGCAAGATTCACGGCTATGCCGTCGCCGGCGGCAGCGACATCGCGCTCAGTTGTGACCTTGTGGTGATGGCCGAGGATGCCAGGATCGGCTACATGCCTGCCCGCGTCTGGGGATGCCCAACGACCGCGATGTGGGTCTACCGCCTCGGCGTGGAGCGCGCCAAGCGAATGCTGCTGACAGGCGACAAGATCGACGGCCGCACTGCCGCCGCTTGGGGCCTGGTGCTCGAAGCGGTGCCCGCTGACCAGCTCGACGCCCGCGTCGAAGAGTTGGCCGACCGCATCGCCGGCGTTCCCACCAACCAGCTCGCGATGCAAAAGCTCATGATCAACCAGGCGCTGGACAACATGGGTCTGACGTCGACCCAGACGCTGGCGACGCTGTTCGACGGCATCACCCGCCATTCGGCGGAGGGACGCTGGTTCAAGGAGTTTGCCGAGAAAAAAGGTTTCCACGCGGCAGTGGAATGGCGCGACTCCGGAAAGCCGATCCCCAATGGCGGGGGCCCGATTCCAGAGAATCTGTCATGAGCACCGCCCTGAAGGCCTCCTGCTGGCCCGCTCCGGGGATTCGACCCCTCACAATGGTCCTATGGGTTCATTTTTTTACGAGCTTGCACGTGCTTTGCTCCAGTGGCCGGAATGCCATTTCCGCAGGAATCGTCGCGCGCAGCTTGTAATAGTCCCACGGATATTTCGACTCTTCGGGAGACTTGATCTCCCACAAGTACATATCGTGCACCATTCGACCGTCCTCCCGAATCTTGCCGTTCGTGGCGAAAACGTCGTTGACGGGGATCTTCTTCATGGCTGCGACCGTGGCCTTGGCCTCGTCGGTTCCCGCCGATTGAACACCCTTTAGATAATGCAAGACAGCCGAGTACGTTCCGGCCTGAACCATCGTGGGCATTTTCTTTTTCTGTGCGAGGAATCGCTCTGACCATGCACGTGTTTCGGCACTGCGATCCCAGTAAAAGCCGTCGGTCAGATACATGCCCTTGGTTGATTTCAGGCCCAAGCCGTTGATCTCGGTGATGTGAATCAACGATGCGGCAATGATCTGTTTGGGAGTTACGCCGAAACTCGCGGCCTGTTTGACAAAGTTCGCAGAATCCCCGGCCGCATTGGCCATGCCGATCACGTCTGCCTTGGAGTTTTGTGCCTGTGCAATTTGTGACGCAAAGTCCATGGCACCCAGTGGGTGCTTCGCCGAGCCGACAACATTGCCACCAGCCGCTTTCACGGCATCTTCGAAGCCGGAACGCAGTGCCCTGCCACCCGCGTAATCAGCCTCGATGAAGAACCAGTTCTTGTGACCGGCCTCCGTGATGGCACGTGCCGTGCCTTGCCCCTGAGAGTATTCGTCGTAGGCCCAATGCAGTGCGGTGGCCATGCAGTCTTCATTGGTGATACGCAGCGATGCCGGGCCGGTAGGAATCACGACCTTGTTCTTCTCGGCCGCCAGATTCATGACAGCCAGCGTCACTGCGGATGACGGTATGTCGACAATCATGTCCACGCCATCGCGATCGAACCACGTCCGGGCGATGGTAGCGCCGACATCTGGCTTGAGCTGCATGTCCGCCGACAGAAGCTTGACCTTGAACTTCGGCTTGGCTTGCGCAACGAAGTCGTCGATGGCCATTTGCGCTGCGATCACCGATCCGCGGCCGCTGGCGTCGGAATAGACGCCCGAAAGATCCGTCATGACGCCAATACGCACCTCATCGTCGGAGATGCCGGTTTGTTGTGCGCTGGCAGAAGAGGCCGCTGCCGCAATGAGCAAGACGGCCGCTGCCGCCTGCGTGAGCCTGCTGCCTGCGTACGATGGTTTTTTTCTCCGATTCATTGTCTTTGTCTCCTTATGTTTCGTGGTTTTTTCAACGATGGAGCGTCCAGATGACTCGACCATCGCTGATCAGCAAGTATCAGGAAAGGGGAAGGCCTGGGCATCGTCCGAAACGATGGTTCTTGAGGGCATCCGCAGGGCGATGCTCATCTGTCTGCGACGCGACCTTGATCGAGATCGGGTTCAAGTCCCAACTGGGTTCAACTTGTGCGCACCAAGGTTGTCGAGATGACATAGCGATCCGCCGGGTAGTACGAACGGGTGACCAGCACCATGGCGTTTGCCGCGTCCCGATACTTCCGAATGATCTCCAGTCCGGGCGTTCCTTCCGCCACCGACAGCCTCTTCGCAAGCTCGCCGCCGAGCGCTCGAGCACCCACCGTCTGCTCTATGGTGGCGATGCGCCGCCCGTAGTTCATCTCGATCAGATCGCACAACAACCGGTCGGGATGCTTCCTGGCCAGCAGGCGCACACCGGAATAGTGCGGATCGACATAGGCATCCGTCCACGCGAGGGGAATGGCCGCCCCGGGCTCGCTTCGCGTCATCGCGATGTGGAGCCACCGAGAGCCTGGCTGGCATCCGAGGGCGCGCGCAGTATCGATGTCCAACACCATTTCTCTGCTGGCGTTCACCGCGCGGGTTGCCGATTTGGCAAAGCTGACCAGATCATCCAGTGTCGACAGTGACTGAGTAAAGGCCCCTGCGGAAGGACGCGCCTGGATCGTTGTGCCGCGATTGCGCTTGCGCGAAATCAGCCCGATGTCCTGCAGTTGCTTCAACGCGGCCCGCACGGTGTTGCGGCTCGTGCCATAGGTCTCCATGAGCTTGAGCTCGCTCGGCAGCACGCTGCCAACCGGAAAAACGCCAGACGTCACTTTCTGGACCAGGTCCTGCGCGAGGTGTTGATAAAGAGGAATGGGCATGTTGCGAAGGGCTTTGAATCCAGTCTAACAACGCGACGGGGCTGGTCCACGCCCGCGTCGATTGACACGGTGGAAGTCGCCAGTTTAATATGTACCTACATATCGTTTAACTAGTACATATGCTCGGTTCCGTTCGCATGGACGGGCCGGCAGACCGCGAACAACGCAGCAAGAACATCAATGGCGGGACAGACTCTATTCGACAAGGTTTGGGATGAGCATGTCATCGACGTGGCACCGGACGGAACCACCCTCCTGTACATCGACCGCCACCTTCTGCATGAAGTGACCAGCCCGCAGGCGTTCCAGGGCCTGCGCATCGCCGGTCTGAAACCGTGGCGCCTGGGCGCGAATCTGGCGACGCCGGATCACAATGTGCCGACCCAAGGCCGCGGGCAGAAGATCGAGGACCGGGTCGCTCGCGTGCAGATCGAAACACTCGACCAGAACTGCGCCGAATTCTCGGTTCCGCTGTTTGCGCTCGCGGACCGCCGACAGGGCATCGTCCATGTCGTCGGCCCCGAACAGGGCGCCACCCTGCCGGGCGCGACAGTCGTGTGCGGCGACAGCCACACCAGCACGCACGGTGCCTTCGGCGCCATCGCACACGGCATCGGCACTTCCGAAGTCGAGCACGTGCTGGCCACCCAGACACTGCTGACGCGCAAGCCCAAAAGCATGCGGGTCAACTTCCGAGGAACCCTGGCGCTAGGCATAGGCGCCAAGGACCTGGCGCTGGCGATGATCGCGAAGATCGGCACGGCAGGCGCAACCGGCCATGCCATCGAATATGCCGGCGAGGCGGTGCGGAACCTGTCCATGGAAGCTCGCATGACTCTGTGCAACATGTCGATCGAGGCCGGGGCACGGTGCGGCATGGTCGCGGTCGACGAAAAGACCGTCGACTATCTGCGCCACCGCCCGTTGGCCCCCAAAGGTCGCACCTGGGAGGCGGCGCTACCGGTCTGGCTCGCCCTCAAGACGGACGACGACGCGCGTTTCGACGCCGAGGTCGACATCGACGTCAGCTCGCTCGGTCCGCTCGTGACTTGGGGCACATCGCCGGAAATGGTGGTCTCGGTGGATGGTCGGGTTCCGGACCCCGCGCTTGAGCAGGATGTGACACGCCGCGCAGCCATGGAGCGCGCACTGAAGTACATGGCAGTCCGGCCCGGAATGGCCATCGCCGACATTCACCTCGACAGCATCTTCATCGGGTCGTGCACCAACTCGCGCATCGAGGATCTGCGTGCCGCAGCGGGCGTCGTGCGCGGCAGGCATCTGGCGCCGACTGTCCGTCGGGCATTGGTCGTGCCGGGCTCGGGCCTGGTCAAGCTGCAGGCCGAAGAGGAAGGGCTCGACCGCGTCTTCATCGACGCCGGCTTCGAATGGCGCGATGCCGGCTGCTCGATGTGCGTGGGCATGAACCCGGACCGTCTGTCTGCCGGAGAGCGGTGTGCCTCCACATCCAATCGCAACTTCGAAGACCGGCAGGGCGTCGGCGGTCGCACGCATCTCGTCAGCCCGGAGATGGCGGCCGCTGCCGCCATCGCAGGCCACTTCGTCGATTTCAGGCGACTGAATTGACAGCCACCCATCCCAAGGAACCCCATGCGAATCGTCGATATTCGTGAGATGTCCATTCCACTGCGCGGGGATGTATCCAACGCGCTGGTCAATTTCTCGGAGCACACGGTCTCCCTGGTTGCGGTCTTCACCGACGTGATCCGCAACGGAAGGCCTGTCGTCGGAGTCGCATTCAATTCGATCGGCCGCTTCGCACAAGGAGGCCTGATGCGCGAGCGGTTCATCCCCCGCGTGCTCAAATGCCCGCCTGGAGATCTGCTGGCACCTGACGGCAGAAGCTTTGCAGCGGATGCGGTGTACCGCGCCGCAATGACGAACGAAAAGCCGGGAGGCCACGGCGATCGGGCCACCGCCGTCGCCGCGCTCGAGCTCGCGATCTGGGATTTGAACGCAAAGCTCGCGGACGAGCCGGCGCATGTGACGATCGCGCGCGCGGCCGGCCGACCGGCCGCGGTCGACCCGATACCGGTCTATGCGGCAGGCGGCTACTACTACCCGGGCGACTCGCTGAATCGATTGCAGACCGAGATCAGGACCTACCGAGATCTTGGCTTTGTCGACTACAAGATCAAGATCGGGGGCGCT
This sequence comes from Variovorax sp. P2_H12, assembly GCF_056403395.1. Taxonomy (NCBI): domain Bacteria; kingdom Pseudomonadati; phylum Pseudomonadota; class Betaproteobacteria; order Burkholderiales; family Comamonadaceae; genus Variovorax; species Variovorax sp. P2_H12. The sequence goes on from NZ_JBFUFO010000015.1 coordinate 42,616, forward strand.
TCCCTGGATGAAGATGTGCGGCGCATTCACGCGGCGCTCGAAGTCGCTGGCGCTGGCGAGCACCTGGCCGTCGATGCCAATGGCCGCTTTGATCTGAAAACCGCGCTGGCCTATTCGGATGCCATCGCTCCATTGAGACTGCGATGGTACGAAGAAGTGGGTGATCCGCTGGACTTCGGCCTCAATGCAGAGCTGTCGACACACTATGGCGGCGCGATCGCCACAGGCGAGAACCTCTTTTCCACCATCGATGCCGTCAACCTGCTGCGCTTTGGCGGCATGCGGCCAGGCAGGGACATCTTTCAGATGGAAGCTGGACTGAGCTACGGCCTGACCGAATACATGGCCACCATGCGGGCGCTGGAGGCACGCGGCTTCTCCTTGGCTCAGGTGTTGCCGCACGGTGGCCATCTGATCAATCTTCACGTCGTGGCTGGCCTGGGGCTGGGGGGATGCGAGGTCTATCCAGGCGTCTTCCAACCGTTCGGAGGCTACCCCGAGGCCTGCATGGTTTCGCAAGGCCACGCCCTGCCCACGCAAGCGCCCGGCTTCGGCCTCGAGGAAAAGGCCGGCCTGCGCGAGGCGATTGCCGACCTGATCAAGAACTGAGCAAGAGCAAACGTCATGAAAATTGCAATCGTAGGCTGTGGAGCGATGGGGTCGGTCTACGCCGCGCTACTCGCCGCCGCCGGGAACCAGGTGTGGGCGCTGGCCCGATGGGACGCCCACGTGCAAGCCATCAACGACAACGGCTTGCGCCTGGAAGGGCCGCTCGGGGATCGGTGGGTCAGGATCCAGGCATCGACCCGTGCACCCGAAGAAGCGATGGATCTCGTCGTGATTGCGGTGAAGGCAGCGGACGTGCAGGCCGGCGCCTTGCAGGCCCTCCCCTTTCTCGGCACCGACACCGTCGTCATGACGATTCAGAACGGCCTGGGCTCGGCCGACACGGTCGCGCGCGTCGTGGGCGCGGATCGCCTCGCAGTCGGCATCGCGAGCGGATTCGGCGCATCGTTGAAGGGTCCTGGCTACGCACACCACAATGCGATGCAGGCGATGCGCTTTGGCGTTTACGGGGCCCTGCCGTTCGAGCGGCTGCAAGCCGCGACGCAGATCTGGGAAGACGCCGGCTTCGATGCCAAGGCCGTGCACGACATCGTGGCGATGCAATGGGAAAAGCTCATCTGCAACGTGGCCTACAGCGCGCCATGCGCGCTGACCGGCATGACGGTCGGCGAAGTACTCGACGATCCCGAGATGGGCCCGATCAGCCGGGCCGCGGCGACCGAGGCCTGGAGGGTGGCCAAGGCCCTGGGGGTCAAGATCGAGGTCGCAGATCCGGAGGAACATGCCAGGGCTTTCGGCATGCGGGTATTCAAGGCCAAGCCCTCTGCCCTGCTCGACCACGAGGCGGGCCGCGTCAGTGAGATCGACGTCATCAACGGCGCGGTACCCGCGCAGGGCGCCAGGGTCGGCATCGCGGCACCTGTGAACAGCACGCTGGTCGGCCTGGTGAAGGTCAAGGAGCGGCAATGGCAGCGGAACCCTCGATGAAGCCGTTCGACTGCCAACGGGGCACAGTCGTGCCGATCGACCGTGCCAATGTCGATACCGATGCAATCCTGCCCAAGCAATTCATGAAGTCGATCGAGCGCACCGGCTTCGGACCGCACCTGTTTGACGGCATGCGTTACCTCGATGTGGGAGAACCCGGCATCGACTGCAGCGCCCGGCCGCTCAATCCCGACTTCGTGCTGAACCAGCCACGCTACCAGAATGGATCGATCCTGCTGGCGCGCCGCAACTTCGGATGTGGTTCGAGCCGCGAGCACGCACCGTGGGCGCTGGAGCAATACGGTTTCCGCGTGCTGATCGCACCGAGTTTTGCGGACATCTTCTTCGCGAACTGTCTCAAGAACGGATTGCTGCCGATCGCACTCCCCGAAGAAGAAGTCGAGTCCCTCTTTGGCGAAGTGTCACGCCAGGCAGGCTATGCGCTCGAGGTCGACCTGCCATCTCAGACGATCGTCACGCCGCACCGGCGACGCATCGGATTCGACATCGAGCCCACTCCCAAGGAACAGCTGTTGAAGGGGCTCGACGAGATCGGCGCAACTCTGACGCTGGCACCGCGAATCAGGCAGTTCGAGGCCGACCGGCGCCGGACGCGACCATGGTTCTTCAGCGACCCCAACTAATCACCTCGACGGAGAATCTCATGCGCCTCGTTAGATTGATCACTGCCGCGCTGGCGTCGTTTGTCACGAGCGCGGCTTTGGCTCAGGGCTATCCCAGCAAGCCGATCCGACTCATCGTTCCGCAGGGCGCCGGCGGAGGTGCCGACCTCGTGGCGCGTCTGATGGGCGATGAGCTGCGTCAACGCCTGGGCCAGCCAGTGGTCGTCGAAAACCGGCCTGGCGGCAATGAATCGATCGGGCCCGATGCGGTGGCCAAGTCCGCACCCGACGGCTACACGCTCGGAATCATCAGCGCCACGCATTCCATCAACCAGACCAGCGCCGGCATACGCCTGCCCTTTGATCCGCAGAGCTTCGTGCCCATTGCGCCCATGATGAGCGTTCCGATGATCGTCATCGTGAACAGCGACGTCGACGCCAGTGACATCAAGGCACTGGTCGCCAAGTCGAAGGCCAACCCGGGCAAGTTCAACTATGGCTCGGCGGGCCCCACCACCTTTGCTGGCATGGCGACGGAATGGTTTGTGCGCATGAGCGGGGCAGACCTCACAGGCGTGACGTATGGCACCAAGGGCATTCTTCAGGGCATCGTTGCCGGCGACATCCAGATGGCCTTTGGGGGTTTGGCCGCAGCCTCGCCCATATTGCAGACCGGCAAGGCAAAGGTCATCGCGGTGACCAGCGCTCGCCGAACGGCACGCCTGCCAGACGTTCCCGCCGTCGCCGAAACCTATCCCGGCTTTGCAGTGGTGCCCTGGTATGGATTTGTTGCGCCACCCGGCACGCCGCCGGAGATCGTTGCGCGGCTCAACAAGGCGATTGGCGAGACCATCACCGCAATGAGCCCCAAGCTGGTGGACATGGGCAATGAGCCGATGGTCATGACTCCGACCGAGTTCCAAGCCTTCCTGAAGAAGGACTTGAAAGATTGGCAGAAGATCGTGGAGGCAGCAAAGTAGAGCCGTGAGCTGTAGCGCGGCTCCATCGGCCTGAGCCCTCGTCGATCTGTTCCGCCCAAGACTTCCGCTGATCGACGGTCCCGCAGCCGATGAGGCTGCGCGGCCATTTTCAGTCGCCCGACTGCCTCAATCGTCGCTTCGGACGATGTCTGCGGCAGGGGCACATCCCTAAACTTTTCCCCATTGGCCGGCGTGTCGCCGGCTGTGAGGAGAATTTCTTTGTTCCAGGGCGAAAGTATCGAAATCCTGCCGTTGCAGGACGGACTGGTGGAGTTGCGCTTCGACCGGCGCGGCGAGGCCATCAACAAGCTCGACGTGCGCACCGTCGATGAGTTCCGGCAGGCCAGCGAACGCATCGCGGCTTCGCCGGAGGTGCGCGGCGTGCTGGTGACGAGCGCGAAGGACGTGTTCATCGTCGGCGCCGACATCACCGAGTTCGGCGCGACCTTCCAGCAGCCCGAGGCGGAGATCGCGCGCGGCGTGCGCGCGAGCAACGAACTTTTCAACGCCTTCGAGGACCTGAAGGTGCCCAGCGTGGTCGCCATCAACGGCTTCGCGCTGGGCGGAGGCCTGGAGCTGGCAATGCTCGCATCATTGCGCGTGATGGCGGACACGGCCCAAGTGGGCGTGCCCGAGGTGAAGCTTGGCCTGATCCCGGGGTTCGGCGGCACGGTGCGGCTGGCGCGCCTGGCGGGCCTGGCAACCGCCATTGATTGGGTGGCGAGCGGCAGACCCGCCAAGGCGCCGGCTGCGCTGGCGGCAGGCGTGGTCGACGAGGTCGCCGCTCCTGACGCGCTGCGCGAACGGGCGCTGGCGCTGCTGCAGCGCGCGGTGCGCGGCGAGGTCGATTGGCAGGCCGCGCAACAACGCAAGCGCTCGCCCCTGGGCCTGGCGACGCGGGAGGCCGGCGCGCTGGCGGAAACTGCGCGCGCACAGGTGATGGCACGCAGCGGCAAGCATCAGCCCGCAGCCGTCATCGCGCTCGAAATGATGGCCGAAGGCGCGGGCCGTGACCGCGCGGGCGCCCTCGATCTCGAATCGATCGCTTTCGGCCGCGTGGCGAAGACGCAGGCGGCCGCCTCGCTGATACAAGCCTTCCTGAACGAGCAGGCGCTCAAGAAACTCTACAAGCGCCATGCCCGCAAAGGCCGTCCGGTGAATCAGGCAGCCGTTCTCGGTGCGGGCATCATGGGCGGCGGCATCGCCTACACGAGCGCGCTGCGCGGCACGCCGGTCCACATGAAGGACATCGCGCAACCGCAACTCGACCTCGGCATGGCCGAGGCCGGCAAGCAGCTGGCCAAGCAGGTGAAGAACGGCCGGCTCGTGCAGGCCAAGGCCGACGCGGTACTTGCGTCCATCGTGCCGCAGCTCGACGAGACGGGTTTCGATGCGGTGGACTGCGTGATCGAGGCCGTGGTCGAAAACCTCCAGGTCAAGCGCAAGGTGCTGGCCGCATTGGAGCACGGCGTGAGGCCCGGCACCGTGATCGCCTCGAACACCTCGAGCTTGCGTATCGATGACATTGCCCAGCCGCTCGCGCGGCCCGAGGACTTCGTCGGCATGCATTTTTTCAACCCGGTTCCGGTGATGCAGCTGGTGGAAGTGATCCAGGGCGCCAAGACCCGAGACACTGCCGTGTCCACCGCCGTGGGCTATGCGGTCGCCATGGGCAAGACGCCCATCGTGGTGAAGGATTGCCCGGGCTTCCTGGTCAACCGAATCCTCACGCCATATGTCAATGCCTTCGTGCAGCTGGTGGCCGACGGCGCCGACTTCGAGGCCGTGGACCGCGCGATGGAAGCCTTCGGCTGGCCGATGGGTCCGGCCTATCTGCAGGACGTGGTGGGTATGGACGTGGGCGCGCACGTGGGCGACGTGATCGCCGCTGGCTACCCGCAGCGCATGCCGACCATCGAGCGCAACGCGGTGAAGCTGATGGTGGCGAACAAGCGCTACGGCCAGAAGAACGGCGCAGGCTTCTACCGCTACGAGAACGACCCCTCGGGCCGTCCGCGCAAGTGCACTGCGCGCGAAGCGCATGCGCTGGTCGCCGCGCTGCAGCCGCAGGGCCGGCGCGACTTTGCCGACGCGGAGATCGTCGAACGCATGATGCTGCCGATGATCGTCGAGGCCGCCCACGCACTCGAGGACGGCGTCGTCGCCACGCCGGCAGAGCTGGATATGGCACTGCTGCTCGGCGTGGGCTTTCCGGCTTACGCGGGCGGCGCGCTCAAGTACGCGGACTGGCTCGGACTGGCGCGCGTCGTCGCGCTGTGCGATAAACATGCGGCCCTCGGTGCGCCGTACGTGCCCACGGCAGGCATGCGTGAGATGGCGGCGCAGAAGCAGCGTTACTACCTTCTCTGAGCGGCAAGCACCTTTTCCCTCTTCTCTATCCAAGGACAACAAGAAATGCATCTCGATTCCAGCATTGCCGCCGTCGTCACAGGTGGCGCCTCGGGCCTGGGTGCCGCCACCGCGCGGCGCCTGGCTTCCCACGGCGTGAAGGTCGCGCTGTTCGACCTCAACGCGGAGCACGGCGAGGCCCTCGCGAAGGAACTGGGTGGCGTGTTCTGCAAGGTCGACGTCACTTCCGAGGAGCAGGTGGACGCCGCTTTCGCCAAGGCCCGCGCGGCGCACGGTCAGGAGCGCGTGCTCGTGAACTGCGCCGGCACCGGCAACGCGGTGAAGACCGCGAGCCGCGACAAGAAATCGGGCGAGATCAAGCATTTTCCGCTCGCGAACTTCGACCGCATCATCCAGATCAACCTGGTCGGCACCTTCCGCTGCATCGCCAAGTCGGCGGCAGGCATGCTCACGCTCGATGCGCTGGAAGACGGCGAGCGCGGCGCCATCGTCAACACCGCCTCGGTCGCGGCGCAGGACGGGCAGATGGGCCAGGCGGCCTACACGGCCTCCAAAGCTGGCGTGGTCGGCATGACGCTGCCGATCGCGCGCGACCTGATGGGCGAAGGCATCCGTGTGAACACCATCCTGCCGGGCATCTTCAACACACCGCTGCTGCAGGCCGCGCCCGACAATGTGAAGGCAGCGCTGGCCGCTTCGGTGCCGTTTCCCAAGCGACTGGGCAACCCGGCCGAGTACGCGACGCTGGCCGAGCTGATGATCACCAACGGCTATTTCAACGGCGAGAGCGTGCGGCTGGATGGCGGCATCCGGATGGCGCCGCGCTGAAGACAAAGGAAGAAGCGGCGCCCCCAGGAGCGCGTTGCGCCACCGCGCATGCGCTTGAGGGCTCCGGTGACTTCCTGACGCGGGGCCCAAAACCGTCGGTTCCGACGACACCGCAATACGGCACTGCGTCAACAATTCTCCGACGTACCCAAATGATGGTGCAACCGGAGAATTCGCATGACTGAAGCCTACATCGTTGCCGCCGCGCGGACCGCCGGAGGCCGCCGCAATGGCCGCCTCGCCGGATGGCACCCGGCCGACCTCGCCGCGCAGGTGCTCAACGCGCTGGTGCAGCGCACCGACGCCGACCCCGCGCTGATCGAGGACGTGATCATGGGCTGCGTCGGCCAGGCCGGCGAGCAGGCCTCCAACATTGCGCGCAATGCCGTGCTGGCCTCGCAGCTGCCCGAGTGTGTGCCCGCCACCTCCGTCGACCGCCAGTGCGGCTCTTCGCAGCAGGCGCTGCACTTCGCGGCGCAGGCCGTCATGTCGGGCACGATGGACATCGTCATTGCCGCCGGTGTCGAAAGCATGAGCCGCGTGCCGATGGGCCTGCCCACCACATTGCCGCTCAAGAACAACCTCGGCTTCTACGTGAGCCCGCTGATGCAGAAGCGCTATCCCGGCGTGGAGTTCAGCCAGTTCGCGGGCGCCGAGATGATCGCCCGGAACCACGGCATCGAGAAGGATGCATTGGACCGCTATGCGCTGGAAAGCCACCGCCGCGCGATTGCCGCCACCCAGCAGGGTTATTTCGAGCGCGAGATTGTGCCCGTGGCCGTGCGGATGGCCGACGGCGCCGAGACCGGCGAGCAGCACACCACGGACGAAGGCATCCGCTTCGACGCCACGCTCGAGAGCATCGCCGGTGTCAAGCTGATCGCCGAAGGCGGCCGTTGCACCGCCGCCACCGCCAGCCAGATCTGCGACGGCGCCAGCGGCCTGTTGGTGGTCAACGAGCGCGGCCTCAAGACGCTGGGGGTGAAGCCGTTGGCGCGCGTGCATCACATCAGCGTCATGGGGCACGACCCGGTCCTCATGCTGGAAGCACCGCTGCCCGCCACGCAGCGCGCTCTGAAGAAGGCCGGCATGAAGATCGAAGACATCGACCTGTACGAGGTCAACGAAGCCTTCGCGCCGGTGCCGCTGGCCTGGCTGAAGGCATTGGGCGCCGACCCCGCGCGTCTCAACGTGAACGGCGGCGCCATCGCGCTGGGCCATCCGCTGGGCGCCTCGGGCACCAAGCTGATGACCACGCTGGTCAACGCGCTGGGCCAGCGCGGCAAGCGCTACGGCCTGCAGACCATGTGCGAAGGCGGCGGCATGGCCAACGTGACCATCGTCGAACGGCTCTGACGCCGGCGCCGCCATTCGACGGCAGCCGCATGGGCGGTGCTGTCATACCCCGCCCCAATGCAAAGAGATCGAAATATGGTTCAAGATTGCGATCGCGCAGACAAGAACGCCCCCCTGTTGCGCATCGACGGCGTGTCGGTGCGCTTCGGCGGCATCGTGGCGCTCAATGGGGTCTCGTTCGACCTCCAGCGGGGGCAGATCTGCGGCCTCATCGGGCCGAACGGAGCAGGCAAGAGCACGCTGTTCAACTGTCTCTCGCGTCTGTACGACTGCAGCGCCGGCCGCATCGAATTCGACGGTCATCCGCTCACCCACATGCCGCGCCATCGCATGGCCGGCATCGGCATCGGCCGTACCTTCCAGAACCTCGCGCTGTTTCGCACCATGACGGTACGCGAGAACGTGCTGATGGGCTGCCACAGCAAGCACCACGCAGGCTTCCTGCGCAACGCCTTCCGGCTGCCCGGCGTGGCGGCCATCGAGTCGCAGGCGCGCGCGCGCGCCGACCACTTCATCCATTTTCTCGAACTGGATGCCGTGGCCGACCGCGAGGTGGGCGACCTGCCCTTCGGCACGCAGAAGCGGGTCGAGCTGGCGCGTGCGCTGGCGGCCCAGCCCCAACTGCTGCTGCTCGACGAGCCGGCCTGCGGCCTCAACCACGAGGAACTCGAAAACCTGGGCGCGCTGATCCGCAATATCCGCGACAGCCTGCACATCACCGTGCTCCTGGTGGAGCACCACATGAGCCTGGTGATGGGCGTCTCGGACAAGGTGGTGGCACTCAACTTCGGCAAGAAGATCGCCGAGGGCACGCCAGCCGAAGTGCGCGCGCACCCCGAGGTGATTCGCGCCTACCTGGGCGAAGACGCGGAAGCGGAGGCCATGGCATGACGAACATCCTCGAAGTGCGCGATCTGCGCGCCGCCTACGGCCACACGCGCGTACTGCAAGGCATCGACCTCGACATTCCCACGGGCCAGGTCGTGGCGCTGCTCGGTGCCAACGGCGCCGGCAAGACCACCACGCTGCGCGCGCTGTGCCAGATGATGGTCAGCACCGAGGGGTGCGTCATGCTGGCCGGCCAGCGTATCGATGGCCGCTCCACCGAGCAGATCGCCAAGTCCGGCGTAGGCCACGTCCCCGACGGGCGCGGCACATTTCTCGGCCTCACGACCGAAGAGAATCTGCGCCTGGGCGCCTACGCCCGCGGCAACCGCGAGGGCGTGGACGCCGACATGGTGCGCGTGTTCGACTACTTCCCGCGCCTGCGCGAGCGCCGCAACCAGCAGGCCGGCACGCTGTCGGGCGGTGAGCAGCAGATGCTCGCCATCGGCCGCGCGCTCATGGGAAAGCCGCGCCTGCTGCTGCTCGACGAGCCGTCTTTCGGGCTCGCCCCTCTGGTCGTGAAGGACATCTTCGCGATCATGCGGCGCATCAACAAGGAAGTGCGCGTGTCGATCCTGCTGGTGGAGCAGAACGCGAAGCTCGCGCTCGACCTGGCCGATTCGGCCTACCTCCTCGAGACCGGCCGCATCGTGCTCTCAGGCCCCAGCGCCGAAATCCGCCGCAACGACGCCGTCCGCAAAGCCTACCTCGGCGATTGAGACCTACACACATGAACGCATTCCTGCACCAACTTCTGGCGGGCCTGGCCACCGGAGGCATCTATGCCTGCGTCGCGCTGGCGCTGGTGATGATCTACCAGGCCACGCACCACATCAATTTCGCCCAGGGCGAGATGGCGATGTTCTCGACCTTCATCGCATGGAGCCTGATGCAGGCCGGGCTGCCGTACTGGGTCGCCTTCACCGCGACCGTGGTGCTGTCCTTCGCACTCGCGGTGGTCGTTGAATTCACCGTGATCCGGCCGATGCACGACAAGCCCGCACTCTCGGTGGTGGTGGTGTTCGTCGGCCTGCTGGTGATCTTCCACAGCATCGCGGGCTGGCTCTTCGGCTTCACCATCAAGCGCTTCCCGAGCCCCTTTCCTGCGGACGCGTGGTTCGGCAGCACGATGATGTCGGCACACGAGGTCGGCGCCATCGGCGTCACGCTGTTGGTGCTCGTGCTGCTGTTCGCGTTCTTCCGCTTCACGCCCCTGGGCTTGGCCATGCGCGCTGCCGCGCAGAACGCGGCCTCGTCGCGGCTGGTGGGCATCAATGTCGGGCGCATGCTGATGCTCGGCTGGGGTCTGGCCAGCGCGATCGGAGCGGTGGCCGGGATGATGGTCGCTCCTGTGGTGTTCCTCGATCCGGACATGATGACCGGCGTGTTGCTCTACGCCTTCGCGGGCGCACTGGTCGGTGGCATCGACAGTCCCGTAGGCGCGGTGCTCGGCGGCTTCATCGTCGGCGTGCTCGAGAACCTGATCGGCACCTACGTAGTGGGCACCGAACTCAAGCTGTCGGTCGCGCTCGTGCTGATCGTCGGCGTGCTCATCGTCAAGCCTTCTGGTCTCATGGGCCGCAAACTGGTCACTCGTGTCTGATCGCATGAACTTCGCTCAAGCCTCCTCCACGACACATACGCCCATGGCCACGTCGGGCGCCCGCAATGAAACACGCTCTGCGGTGGATTCGCGTCGGAAGCTCATGTGGCTCAGCGTGCTGATCCTCCTGGCCATCGGCATCACCTTTGTGGCGCGCGGCTACCAGTTGTTCCAGGCGACCATGGTGCTGTCGTACGCCATCGCTCTGGTGGGCCTGAACATCCTCACGGGCTACAACGGCCAGATCTCGCTCGGTCACGGCGCCTTCTTCGCCATCGGCGCCTATACCACCGGCATCCTCATGGAGCATGCGGGTGCGCCGTACTGGCTCACGGTTCCGGCTGCGGCGCTGGTGTGCCTTGTCGTCGGCTACCTGTTCGGGCGGCCCGCGCTCAAGCTCGAAGGGGTGTACCTCGCGCTGGCCACCTTTGCGCTCGGCGTGGCGATGCCTCAGCTGCTCAAGTACAAGCACCTCGAGCCCTGGACCGGCGGCGTGCAGGGAATTGTGCTCATGAAGCCCGCCGCGCCCTTTGGCCTGCCGCTCAGCGACGACCAGTGGCTCTACCTGTTCTCGCTGTTTGTCGCGGTGGTGGCGTTCGTCATCGCGCACAACCTGCTGCAAAGCGGGAGCGGCCGGGCCATGCGCGCCATCCGCGACCACGCAATGGCATCGGAGGCGATGGGCGTGGACAACAGCCACTACAAGGCCATGACTTTTGGCGTCTCGGCCGCGTACACCGGCGTAGGCGGTGCACTGTCGGCCATCGCGGTGCAGTTCGTGTCGCCCGATTCGTTCACGCTGTTCCTTTCGATCTCGCTGCTCGTGGGCATCGTGGTGGGCGGCGTGGGCACGCTGTACGGCGCCATCTTCGGCGCCATCTTCATCATGTTTGTGCCCTCGCTGGCCGAGCAGATCTCCAAGGCCGTGCCCTGGGCGGTGTACGGTGTGGTGCTCATTGCCTGCATGTTCGCGATGCCCGGTGGCGTGATCGGCCTGCTGCGCAAGATCCAGGAGCGCTTCGCCCGCGCCAGATAGCCGCCGCGCCACATCACGAAACAACGAATGAACGACGAAGCGACGCTCGTTGCACACGCGCTGCAACGCCTGGCCGGGCGCATGGCGCCCGGTGGCCAGGCGGTCCAGGCGCTGCGCCGACTCTCCGGCGGCGCCAGTCAGCAGACCTGGGCTTTCGACGTGGCAATGGCAGGCGCGCAGTCTGTCTTGCCACTGGTGCTGCGCCGCGCGGCCGATGCCTCAGGGGCGCGCGCACTGGGCACCGCCGGCCTGGGCACCGAGGCGCAACTGATCGATGCTGCGCGCGCAGTTGGCGTGCCCGTGCCCGGTGTGCGGCATGTACTGCAGCCCGCCGACGGACTGGGCGAGGGCTTCGTCATGGACCGCATCGAAGGCGAGACACTGGGCCGCCGGATCGTGCGCGATGCGCGGCTGGCCGGCGCGCGCCGCGTGTTGGCGCGCCAATGCGGCGCGGCCATGGCCCGCATCCACTGCCTGCCTGCGCGTGGTCTGCCGCCCCTGCGCACAGCAGCCGCGCGAGCGGAACTCGATTTCCAGATCGGCCTGCACCGCAGCCACGGCACCGCACGGCCGGTGTTCGAACTCGCCTTCCGATGGCTGCGCGCACACGCGCCCGCCGACGTGTCGACACCGGTGCTCGTGCATGGGGATTTCCGCAACGGCAACCTGATGATCGGCGAGGAGGGCCTGCGCGCCGTGCTCGACTGGGAGTTGGCGCATCTCGGCGATCCGATGGAGGACCTCGGCTGGATGTGCGTGCGCTCCTGGCGCTTTGGCCACGGCGCACTGCCGGTGGGCGGCTTCGGCACGCGCGAGCAACTGTTCGAAGGCTACGAAGCCGAAGGCGGGCGGGTCGACGCGGACCGCGTGCACTGGTGGGAAGTGCTGGGTACGCTCAAGTGGGGCATCGTCTGTGAAGCCATGGCGCATGCCTGGCTCAGCGGCCGCGAGCGCGACGTCGAGAAAGCCGCCATTGGCCGCCGCGCATCGGAGGTCGAGTCCGACCTGCTGGCGCTGCTCGTACCCGAGGAGGCCATCTGATGCAGGACCGTCCCAACGTCATCGAACTGCTGGAGGCCGTCGCCGCCTTCCTGCGCGAGCAGGTGGTACCGGCCACCGAGGGCCGGGTGGCCTTCCACGCACGCGTGGCCGCGAACACCCTCGACATCGTCCGGCGCGAAGTGCAGCTCTGTCCGCAGGCGCAGGCGCGCGAAGCGACGCGGCTGCATGAGCTGCTGGGATCCGATGCGCCCGCCGACTTGGCGGCGGCCAACCGATTGCTCTGCGATCGCATCGCCGCCGGCCGGCTCGGTCCCGACACCCCGGGCCTGGTCGCCCACCTGCGCCAGACCACACGCGACAAACTTGCCATCGACCAGCCGGGCTACGCCGCCGGCACGGAGGGAGACTGAGCCATGGATTTCGACCTGCCCCGCGACCTCGTCGACTACCTGAACGAACTTGACGCCTTCATCGACCGCGAGATCGCACCGCTGCAGGCGCAGGACGACAACGAGCGTTTCTTCGACCACCGTCGCGAATGGGCGCGCACCGATTTCGACAACGGCGGCCTGCCGCGACCCGAGTGGGAAGCCCTGCTGGCCGAAGCGCGTCACCGTGCCGACCGCGCGGGCCATCTGCGCTTCGGCCTACCGGCCGAGTTCGGCGGGCGCAACGGCAGCAACCTCTGGATGGCCGTGATCCGCGAGCACTTCGCCGCGCGCGGCCTGGGCCTGCACAACGACCTGCAGAACGAACACTCCATCGTCGCGAACAACCCCTTCGTGCTGGCCATCCGCGACTTCGGCACGCCCGCACAGTGCGACGAATTCGTCCTGGGCATGCTCGACGAGCGCTTGCGCCTCGCCTTCGGCCTGACCGAGCCCCGCCACGGCTCCGACGCCACCCACATGGAGACGCGTGCCGTGTCCGAGGTGCGCAACGGCCGCGCGGGCTTTCGCATCGACGGCGAGAAGATGTGGGCCACCGGCATGCACATCGCCACCCATTGCGTGGTGTTCGCGCGCACCAGCGGTCGCGATGGCGATGCGCGTGGCATCAGCGCGCTGCTGGTGCCGGCCCAGGCCCCGGGCCTCAAGATCGAAGAATACCTCTGGACCTTCAACATGCCCACTGACCATCCGCGCGTGAGCTTCACGAACGTGTGGGTGCCCGAGGACGCCGTGCTCGGCCCGCTCGACGGCGGTCTGGCCATCGCCCAGCATTTCGTGCACGAGAACCGCATCCGTCAGGCCGCGTCGAGCCTTGGCGCGGCCGATTTCTGCGTGCGCGAGAGCGTGAAATACGCGCGCGAGCGCAGGCCCTTCGGCGAAGAACTGGCGCGCAATCAAGGCATCCAGTTTCCGCTGGTCGAGCTGGCCACGCAGATCGAGATGCTGCGCCTGCTGATCCGCAAGACCGCGTGGCAGATGGATCACATGCCCAAGCCGCAGGTCGAGAAGCAGCTTTCCGACAAGGTTTCGATGTGCAACTACTGGGCCAATCGCCTGGTGTGCGAAGCCGCCGACCGTGCGATGCAGGTGCACGGCGGGATCGGCTACTCGCGCCACAAGCCCTTCGAGCACATCTACCGCCACCACCGCCGCTACCGCATTACCGAGGGCTCCGAGGAGATCCAGATGCGCAAGGTGGCGGGCCACCTTTTCGGCTACATGGGTCCCAACCGCGTCGCCACTGCCGACTGAACTGTTTCTCCGACGACTGACCACGACCGCCATGAGGGCGTGGCACTCGCCGGGGTAGCCCATCGGCAGGGCCTTCCTGTCAGGCCACTTTCCGCTCGCGCCCTTGCCAGTGCCGCTCACGCAGCTTGTACTTCAGTATCTTGCCCGCCGGCGACAGCGGCATCTCTTCGAGGAACTCCACGCTGCGCGGGCACTTGTAGCCCGCGATCAGGGTCTTGCAGTGAGCCATCAGCGCCTCGGCGCTCAGGGTTTCGCCGGCGCGCAGCACCAACACCGCGTGCACGCGCTCGCCCCACTTGTCATCGGGCACGCCAACCACGGCGCACGCCGAGACCTGCGCAAGCTGCGCGATCGCGTTCTCGACCTCGGCCGAGTAGATGTTTTCGCCTCCGCTCACGACCATGTCCTTGAGCCGATCCACGACGTAGACGAAACCGTCGGCATCCATGCAACCGCCATCGCCGGTGTGCATCCATCCGTCGCGCAGCACCTCGGCGGTCTGCGCGGGCTTGTTCCAATAGCCGGCCATCACCATCGGTCCGCGCACGGCGATCTCGCCGACGGCGCCGTTCGGCACGGGACGGCCTTCGACATCGACGATCCGAAGTTCTGCGATGGGCACGGGCCTCCCGGCCGAGCGCCGGCGGCCCGACGGCTGGTCGAGGTGGTGGCACCACGTGGGCAGCACCGTGACCACGGGCGACAGCTCGGTCATGCCGTAGAGCTGGCAGAAGCCGGCACGCGGCAGCTTCTCGATGGCTTGCAGCAGCAAGGTGTCGTCGATGGGGGCCGCACCGTACAGCACCAGCTGCAGGCTGGAGGTGTCGAACTCGGAGAAGCGCGGGTGCTCGATGAGCCGCTTGATCATGGTGGGCACCATGAAGGTCTCGCTGGCGCGCTCGTTCTGAATCGCCTCCAGCACCTTCACTTCGTCGAAGGCGGGGATGATGACCTGGGTGCACAGTCGCATCATCAGCTGCAGCGTGAGGCCGGCGCCGCCCACATGGAACATGGGCGCCATGTTCAGTCCGACGGATTCGGCCGGGCGCGCGGCGGCCATGTTGGTCGAGAGCTGGCTGGCGTAGAGATTGCCATGCGTGAGCATCACGCCCTTGGGCAGACCGGTGGTGCCGCCGGTGTACATCACCGCGGCCAGGTCGGCGCCGCTGCGCCTGGCGTCGGACACGGGCTGCGCCTGTGCCATCAGCGCTTCGGCGTCGGCCATGCCCTCCGGCGCGGGGCCATCGCCGAAGTGCAACAGGTGCTTCATCGAGCGAGACAGTTCGCGCTGCTGCTGCGCGACGGCGCCGAAGTGCGTATCGGAAAGCAGGATGCGGGTGTCGCAATCGTCCAGCGAGTACGCGATCTCGCGCGCACTCCATCGGACGTTGACCGGGTTGATCACGCCCCCCGCCCACCAGGTCGCGTAGAGGTATTCCACATAGCGGTCGGAATTCAGGGCCAGCAGGCCCACGCGGTCGCCCGGCTGCAGGCCGAGCGATCGCAGCACGGCCGCGAGCCGCGCCACGCGGTCAGCGAACTGGGCGAAGGTGTGTCGGCGCTCGCCGCAGACGAGGGCGGTGGCGTTCGGGCGTTCCTGCAAGGCCTTGTGCAAGGGCTGGGTGAGGTCCATGGACAGCGTGTCTCCGTCGAATCGTCGTTGTCTGCCAAGTATGAGGCGGACGCGTCCAGCCCGGATCGTCGGAAGCGACGAGAACGGATGGCCTCTCGCTCGGGCGCTCTCAACCGTCCGTTCCGACGATGGGATGTGCGAGAGAAGCTACCTAACATCCGGCACGCGCGCCGAACGAGACCCAGCGAGAGGTCCGTGGGCAGCCGCTTCCCTTGAGAACAACCGAGACAACACCATGACATCTGCCATCCATTTGCCCCGTCACGCGTCGCGACACCGCCTCCTGAGCGCAGGCCTCGCGGCAACGCTCGGGCTCGCCGCCGCCTTCACGGCCCAGGCCGAAAAACGCTATGACACGGGCGCGAGCGACACCGAGATCAAGCTCGGTCACGTCATGGCGTATTCCGGGCCCGGCTCGTCCTACGGCACCATCGGGAGGGCGGAAGCCGCCTACTTTGCCAAGGTGAACGCCGAAGGCGGCATCAACGGGCGCAAGATCAATTTCATCTCGCTCGATGACGCCTTCAATCCCGCGCAAACGGTGGAGCAGACGCGCAAGCTGGTCGAACGCGACGAGGTGCTCGCGATGTTCGCCGTGCCGGGCACGCCGAACAACCTGGCGATCCAGCGCTACTTGAACGCGAAGAAGGTGCCGCAGCTCTTCATCGCCTCCGGCGCCACGCGCTTCGGCGACCCCAAGGCCTTCCCCTGGACCATGGGCTGGCAGCCCACCTATCTGACCGAAGGCAAGATCTACGCGCAACACATCTTGAGCGCCAGTCCCAACGCGAAGATCGCCGTTCTGACGCTGAACGACGACTCCGGCAGGGAATTCCTCAAGGGCTTCACCGACGTGCTGGGCGACAAGGCCAAGACCATGATCGTCGCGCAGACCACCTATGAGATGTCCGACCCGACCATCGACAGCCAGATGATCAGCCTCAAGGCCTCCGGCGCCGACACCTTCATCAACTTCACGATCCCCAAGTTTGCGGCCCAGGCGATTCGCAAGGCTGCGGAGATCGGCTGGAAGCCCACGCAGTACCTGTTCAGCGCCTCGGTGTCGGTCTCGACGGTGATCAATCCGGCCGGTCCCGAGAACGCAAAGGGCGTGATCTCGGCGATGTACATTCGCGACCCCGTCGACCCCATGTGGAAGGGCGCGAAGGAATTCGAGGACTACAAGGCCTGGATGACCAAGTACTACCCTGCGGGCGACGTGAGCGATTCGCTCAACGTGCTGGGCTATTCCATAGCTCAGACGATGGAACAGGTGCTGCGCAAAGCCGGTGACGACCTCACGCGCGCCAACATCATGAAGCAGGCCGCGAACCTTCAGTACACCCCGCCGATGCTGCTCCCGGGCATCGAGGTCAAGACCTCGCCGACCGATTTCTTCCCGATCGAGCGCATGCAGCTCGTGCGCTTCAACGGCACCCGCTTCGAGCATTTCGGCAAGGTGCTGGGCGACTGAGTTGCATGCCTCACCTTGAGAACCCGACCATGAGCTTTTCCGCACTCCATTCAAGGCTGACTGCCTGCCACCAGAGCGTTCTCCTCTTTTACTATGGCGTGGACCGAGGGGACTACGCCCTCGCCATGGAACAAGTGGCACCCGAATGCCTGTGGGAGCGCGGCGGCGTCTTGCTACGCAATCGACAGCAGATCGAGGAATCGTTGCGCAAGCGGTCGGCAACGCAGGTGGCTCGGCACATCGTCAACAACTTCGCCCTGCTCAGGCAGGACGCCGAGAGTGCCACCGCGGTCTATGGTCTGGCCTTGCATCTGTACGACAGCGGCTCGCCCGCCAGCCTCCCGGTGCCGGGCTCGACACCATTTCTGCTCGTCGACGTCACGTGCGAATTGGCACAGGCGTCGGACGGTGCCTGGCGCATCCGACAACTGGATATTCAGCGCACCTTCAGCTATTCCCGAGAGGTCACGTCCCCCCTGGTGGCACCCGCCGGCAAGGGGTGAGTCCCGCGCCACGACGAGGGTGTCTTGCACCTCGCTGATGTGCGCACCACGTCCGGCCGGACCGTTCCTAGAGCGTGGAGCAAAGGTGTCCCCCGTCGACCGGGATGCAGGCCCCCGTCATCCAGGCACCGGCATCGGTGGCCAGCAGCAGCAGCACGCCGTCGAGTTCCTCGGGCTGCCCCAGGCGGCGCATGGGAATGCGCTTGATCATGGCTTTTCCGTAGTCGGTTTCCCACAAGTCGTCGGTCATCTCGGTGCGGACGTAGCCGGGCTCGATGGCGTTGACCCGGATGCCGTACCGCGCCCATTCCAGGGCCAGGCTCTTCGTCATGTGGACGACGCCGGCCTTCGAGATCGAGTACGCGGCGACGCCGGGCGACACCCGCTCGCCCTGGATCGACGCGATGTTGACGATGGACCCGCCTCGCCCGGCCGCCTTCCAGCGCCTCGCTGCCTCGGTCGCAACGAGCCAGACGCCGCGCAAGTTGGTCGACATGACCGCGTCGAATTGGGCGATCGGCTGCTCCATCGACGCGGCGCCGCCCCCAATCCCAGCGTTGTTGACGACCACGTCCACCAGCGCCCCGGTCGCCGAGATGGTCTCGAAGGCCTGCGTCACCGAAGCCTCGTTGGTCACGTCGCACTCAACCACCGTCACCAGCGGTGAGCCGAGCGCCTGCAGTTCGACGGCCAGCGCCTCCAGCCGCGAAACACGCCGCGCACTGATGACCACCGCCGCACCACAGCGTGCGGCAAGCCGTGCGAAATGCGCGCCGAATCCAGACGACGCGCCGGTGATCAGCACCTTCTTTCCCTTCAGCTTTGCCCCGAGATCCATGTCTTTTCCTTGTCGATCAAATCGCATCGACGCCCGCTGACTTCAAGGTCGGATAGTCAGCGCTGGTAGCGCTGCGCGCTGGCCCACCCGAGTTGCGCCAACGGCTCGGCCTTGCGCCCGGTCTCGACGGCGTCGGCCGCCGCGGCATTGCCGGAAGCTGCGCGCTCCGCAATGCCGTGCAGGATCGCAGCCATGCGGAACAGGTTGTAGGCCATGTAAAACTCCCAGTGCTCCAAGGGCTCGCGTCCGGTGCGCCGTGTGTAGGCGCGCAGGTAGGCCGCCTCATCGGGAATGCCCAGGTCCTCCAGGTCCAGGCCGCCCACGCCGCGCCACAAGGTGGCCGGAATGCGCCAGGCCATGCATTGGTACGAGAGGTCGGCAAGCGGATGCCCGAGCGTGGAGAGCTCCCAGTCCAGCACCGCCACCACGCGCGGCTCGGTGGGATGGAAGATCAGGTTGTCCAGGCGGTAGTCTCCGTGCACGAGCGTGGTCTCGTCATCGGGCGGAACGTGCTCGGGCAGCCAGTCCATCAGCTCGCGCATCGCGGGACCGACCGGCAGCCGTGCGTCCCGGCACTGGCGCGACCAGCGCGCGATCTGTCGGGCAAAGTAGTTGCCGGCCTTGCCAAAATCCGCCAAGCCCACCGCCTGGAAGTCCACCGCGTGCAGCGCCGCGATCACCCGGCCCATCTCCTGGTAGATGGCGCCGCGCTCCGTCCGCGAACACTCGGGCAACGACTGATCGACGAAGACACGCCCCGCGACAAGTTCCATCAGATAGAACTCGCGGCCCAGGCAGGCCGTGTCGGCGCAATAGGCCACCATCTGCGGCACCGGCACGTTGCTGTCGATCAGCGCCTCCATCACCCGGTATTCGCGGTCGATGGCGTGCGCAGACGCCAGCAGTTGGCCGGGCGGCTTGGTGCGCAGGACGAGGCGCAGGTCGCCCGATGTCAGCACGTAGGTCGGATTGGACTGGCCTCCGGACAGGGGCATCAACTGGACTTCCGGCGTCGGGGTCAACCCCTGCGCCAGCAGATACTCGCCCAGCTTGCGCACGTCGATGGCGGTGTCCGCGGTCGTCATGCGCCGGTCCCGGCCGCCTTGACGATCTTGCGCGCCATGCTCCAGCGATGCACCTCGCTCGGGCCGTCATAGATCCGGAACGCGCGCATGTCGGTGAAGATGCGCATGACCGGCGTCTCTGCCGTCACGCCTTGTCCGCCCAGGATCTGCACGCAACGATCCACGACGCGCCAGAGCGCTTCCGAGCACACGACCTTGGCGCGGCTGGATTCGAAACTGCAGGGCTCGCCCTTGTCGAGCAGCCAGGCGGTATGCCAGATGTGCAAGCGCGCGGTCTGCAGGTCGATGTCGTTGTCCGCCAACTGGAAGCCCACGCCTTCGTGTTGCGCCAGCGGCTTGCCGAAGGCGTGGCGGCGGGCCGCATAGGCGACGGCCGCGTCATGCGCGCGTCGCGCCTGCCCCAGCCAGCGCATGCAGTGGGTGAGCCGCGCCGGCGCCAGGCGCACCTGGGCGTAGCGGAAGCCCTGGCCCACCTCGCCGAGCACGTCTTCAGCGGGAACGCGCAGGTTCTCGAAACGCAACACGCCGTGCCCGCCCGTGAAGCAGCGGTCCATCGCCTCCATGCTGCGCTCGAGGGTGATGCCGGAGCGATTCATGTCGGTGAGGAACATGGTGGCGGATCCATCCTCCATCCGCGCCATGACGATGCCATAGTCGGCGCCCTCGGCGCCGGTGATGAACCACTTCGTGCCGTTGATCACATAGTGGTCGCCGTCGCGCCGGGCGGTGGTCGCCAGCATCGACGGATCGGCCCCCGCGCCGTCGGGCTCGGTCATCGCGAAGCAAGAGCGGGTGTGCCCTTGCACCTGCGGCCGCAGCCAGCGCTCCTTCTGCTGCGGTGTCGCCACCTCTTCCATCAGATGGATGTTGCCCTCGTCGGGTGCGTGGATGTTGAGTGCCGTCGGCCCGAGCCACGAGTAGCCGGCCTCCTCGAAGACCATCGCCTTGGCGATGTGGCTCAGTCCCTTGCCGCCCATGGCGACCGAGGCGTGGGGCGTCAGCAGCCCGGCCGATCGCGCCCGGGCCACCAGTTCCAGGCGCAGGCTCTCGTCGGGCCCGTGCGAGGACTGGCGCGGATCGTTCTCCAGCGGGATGACTTGTTCAGCGATGAAGCGCCGGGTGGCGATCGTCAGTTCCTCGATAGAGGGGCAAATCGTGAAGTCCATGTCGTGTCTGATGAGAATCAAAGAGGGAGCACTGGGAACCGCGTCACCGTGGCGCCGGCGCCGGGTAGAAGGCCCGGCGCCCGGCCGCGCGATCGCGCAGCCATGGCGAGGGGCGGAACCGCTCGCCGTACTTGTCCGCCAATCGCTCGCACTCCGCCACGAACCGCGCGGGACCGACCGTGTCGATGAACGAGAGCGTGCCGCCGGTCCAGCTCGGATAGCCCAACGCCAGAATGGCGCCCAGGTCGGCATCCGCGACTTCCGGTACCATCTGCTCCTCGACACAGCGCGCGGACTCGAGCGCCTGGATGTAGAGCAGCCGGTGCTTCACGTCGGTGAAGTCGGGTTGCACGGCCGCCGATGGAAATAGCTGCGCCAGCCCATCCCACAGGCGCTTGGGCTGTCCGGGTGCGAAATCGTGGAAGCCGCCCCCGCTCTTGCGACCCAGCCGACCGCGCGCCAGCATCGCATCGACCACCGGCTGCGCGTGCTGCCGCAGGAACTTGCCGGGCAAACCGTCCGCCCTCGCCTGGTTGATCACCCGCGCCTGCAAGTCCAGCGACACCTCGTCGGTGACCGCGAGCGGACCGGTTGCAAAGCCGGCCTGGCGGGCGGCGTTCTCGATCAGCGCCGGCGCCACGCCCTCGGCCAGCATCGCCATGCCTTCGTCGACGTAGGCGCAGAAGATCCGGCTGGTGTAGAAGCCGGGACTGTCATTGACCACGATGGGCACCTTGCCGAGCTGCGCCGCCAGGTCCAGTGCACGCGCGAGCGCACGCGGCGAAGTGCACTGGCCCACGATGACCTCGACCAGGGGCATGCGCTCCACGGGCGAGAAGAAGTGCAGGCCGATGAACGCCTCGGGTTGCGGCCACAGGGCCGCCAGGCCCGTGACAGGAAGCGTCGACGTGTTGGTCGCCATCACGAAGCCATCGGGCAGCGCGGCCAGGCCTTCTTCGGCGTGGTGGAAGGCGGTCGCCTTCGCGTCACGGTCCTCGAACACGGCCTCCACCACGAAATCGCAGCCACGCAGCGACCCGTAGTCGGCGCTGGGATGGATCCGGGCCAACTGCGCGTCGGCATTCTCCTGCGTGCAACGCCCGGCCTTCACATCGCGCGCATAGCCGGCGGCGACCCTGGCCTTGGCGGCGTCGACCACGGCCTGCGAAGTGTCGATGAGAACCACGTCGATGCCGGCAGCCGCCGCCACCTGTGCAATGCCCGCGCCCATCATGCCGGCGCCGAGCACGCCCAGACGCCGGACCGGCTGCTTTTCGACGTCGCGGGGCCGGCGCACCAGCTTGCGTGCCGCCCCCTTGTTGATGAACAGGGTGCGCATCAGATTGCGCGCCACGGGACCCGCCAACAACTGGCCGAAGCAGCCGCGCTCGATGGCAAGGCCAAGGTCCATCGGGACCTGCGTGCCCTCGTACACGGCCGTCAGGATGGCCGCGGGTGCCGGGTAGTTGTCCTGGGAGTCGCGCCGGATTTTCGCCAGCCCCATGCTGAAGCTCTCCATGGCGTGCGGCGCCATCGCGCCCGCTCCGCCGGGCACGGTGAAGCCTTTGCGGTCCCAGGCGGGCTGCCAGTCGGGATGCGCGAGCACCCAGCGTCGCGCCGCCTCGACCACCCCGGCGGCCGGGCGCAATTCATCGACCAGTCCGAGCTGCAACGCCTCCGCTGCGCCAACGTGCCGGCCGCTCAGCAGAAGGGGCAAGGCCTTGGGGATCCCGATCATTCGCGGCAGCCTTTGCGTTCCGCCCCCGGCGGGCAGCAACCCGACCGTGACCTCGGGCAGACCGACGACCGCCTTGTGGTCGTCAGCCAGCACCCGGTAGTGGCAGGCCAGGCACAGCTCGAAGCCGCCGCCCAGCGCCAGCCCGTTGATCGCCACGGCCACCGGCTTGCCGCAACGCTCCAGCGCGCGCAATGCGTTCGCCGAAGGCGCCACCCATTCACCGGCTTCCCGCGCCGACAGTCCGCGGTCGTGCACATGCACGAAGTCGAGCAGGTCGGCGCCCGCCATGAAGCCGCTCTTCTTGCCGGAGGTGATGACCGCACCGACGATGTCTGCCCGGCTTGTCAGCTGGACCACGACGTCCTGCAGTTCCCGCGTGAAGGCCGGAGTAAAGACGTTCATGGTGCGATCCGCCACGTCCAGCGTGACCAGCGCAACACCGTCGCCGTCGATTTCGAGATGGATGTTTCTCGTCATGGTTGCCGCCTCAAGCACGTTCAATGATCACGGCCGTGGCCTGGCCGGCTGCCGCGCACAGCGTCACGAGTGCGCGGGCGAGGCCGCGCCGCTCGAGTTCGTCGAGCACGGTCCCCAGCAAGATGGCGCCGGTGGCGCCGAGCGGATGGCCCAGCGCGATCGCGCCGCCGTTGACGTTCATGCGTTCGTGCGGGATGCCGAAGTGGCGCATGTAGCGCATCGGCACGACCGCGAACGCCTCGTTCACCTCGAACAGGTCGATGTCGTCGATCCGCAGACCGGCGCGCGCGAGCACCTTGTCGGTGACGGGGATCGGGCCGCCCAGGCTCAACAGGGGCTCGGAAGCACAGGTTGCCGTCGCCACGATGCGCGCACGGGGCCGCAAACCGCGCCGCTCGCCGTACGCCCCGCTGCCCAGCAGCACCGCGCAGGCGCCATCGACGATGCCGCTGGATGACCCACCGGTGTGCATGTGCCGGACAGCCTCGAGATGGGGATAACGGCGCAACACGATGGCGTCGAAGCCGGCCTCGCCCGCAGCAATGAAGCTCGGCTTGAGCTTGGCAAGGTCCTCCATCGAGATGCCGGGTCTGGGTGCTTCGTCGCGTTGCAGGAGCAATCCGCCGAAGGCGTCATGCACCGGAAGGATCGAAGCGTCGAACCAGCCCTGCTCCCGTGCCATCGCGGCGCGGCGCTGGCTTTCCACGGCATAGGCATCGAGGTCTTCCCGGGTGAAGCCGTCGAGGGTTGCCATCAGATCCGCACACACGCCGTTGGGCACGTACGGGTACTGCTGGCCAAGCCTGGGGTCGGTGTAGGCCGCGCCACCGTCGGAGCCGATGGCCACGCGCGACATCGATTCGACGCCGCCACCGATCACCGCATCGGCCTGCCCGGAAGCGATCAGGCCGAAGCCCATTTTCAGCGTGTCCAGGCCCGAGGTGCAGAAGCGGTTGATCTGATAGCCGGCGACGCTTTCGCCGTAGCCGGCCGCCAGCAACGCGGCGCGGGCAATGTCCGCGCCCTGCTCACCGACGGGCATGACGACCCCGAGACCCACGTCCTCGAGGTCCTCGGGTTCGATGCGATTTCGCTCCTTGAGCGCGCGCAGCACGGCTGCCGCCAGGTGCACCGGGGCGACGGTGTGCAATGCGCCGTCCGGGCGGCCTTTGCCGCGCGGCGTGCGCACGTGGTCATACAAAAAGACGTTGTTCATGGGTTCACTGTGGGTGTCGACCGGTCGATCCCGGTTTTCGAATGCGACGAGCCAGCGCCTGGGCACTTCCGCCGAGCTTCGCGGCGGCCAGCCCAAGGGGGAAGGGCCGCTTCTCGCCGACTTGCAAATTCATCCGAGATGACTATAGGTTTGCCAGCAGCAAATGCGGTCGTCGCTTCCGACGGTTCCGCCGAATGTTTCAGCCGCCAGGGCCGTCCGAGGCCACCCGCTGACGCGCCACTCCTGCCGGCTCGAATCGTCGAATCCGACGATGCCGCCGCGCAACGACCAGTCCTACAGTCGCTCGTTCGAGGGCAGCACAATGGACCGCCCTGGCAGCACAAGAGCGCAGACCCATGAATCCGTACGCATTTCCTTTGCTGATCAAGCAACTTCTAGTCACGCCGATCGCCCAGCGCTCGCGCAAGGAGATCGTCTACCGCGACCGCCTGCGTTTCGGCTACCCCACCCTCGTCGAACGCATCGGCCGGCTGGGCAGCGCGCTCACGCGCCTGGGCGTCGGGCCTGACAGCACCGTGGCGGTGCTCGACTGGGACAGCCATCGCTACCTGGAGGCCTACTTCGCCGTGCCCATGCTCGGTGCGACCCTGATGAAGACCAACATCCGCCTGTCGCCCGAGCAGATCGCCTACACGCTCGACCACTCCGAGGCAGACACGGTGTTGCTGAACATCGACTTCATCCCCTTGATCGAGGAGATTCGCGCGCAGTTGCCGCGCGTCAAGCGCTTCATCTGCCTGGCCGACGACGGCCAGGTGCCGCCGCAGTTCGACTGGGCCGGCGAGTACGAGGCGTTGCTGGCCGAGGGCGATCCGACGCACGAGTTTCCCGATTTCGACGAAAACACGCGTGCCACGCTGTTCTACACCACCGGCACCACCGGGCTGCCCAAGGGCGTGTACTTCAGCCATCGCCAGCTCGTTCTGCATTGCCTGACCGTGTTGGCAACGGTGTCGCAGGCCGGCGAGAATGGCCGCTTCTCGCGCAATGACGTGTACATGCCATTGACGCCGATGTTCCATGCGCATGCCTGGGGCTACCCCTACATCGCGACGTTGTGCGGGTGGAAGCAGGTCTACCCAGGCCGGTACGAGCCCTCGATGCTCGTCAACCTGGCGAAGAAGGAAGGCGTCACCTTTTCGCACTGTGTGCCGACGGTGCTGCACATGGTGCTGTCCGCGCCCGAGGCGCAGGACGCAGATTTCGGCGGCTGGAAGATCCTGATCGGCGGCAGCGCCCTGTCGCGTGCGCTGTGCCAGCAAGCGCTGGCACGCAACATCGACGTGTACAGCGGCTACGGCATGTCGGAGAGCTGCCCGCTGCTGACCCTGGCGCAGATCAAGACGGACGCCGCCGAGGACATGGCCGACCACGAAGCCCGACGGAACTACGAGATCGATGTGCGCCTGACGCCCGGCATGCCGGTCCTCCTGTCGCAGGTGCGAGTGGTCGACGCCGGCATGAAATCGGTGCCGGTGGACGGCACGTCCGTTGGCGAAGTGGTGGTGCGCGCGCCCTATCTGACGCAGGGCTATCTGAAGAATCCCGACGCTGGCGCAGCGCTGTGGGAAGGCGGCTGGATGCACACCGGCGACATCGGGCAGTTCGACGAACAGGGCTACCTGCACCTGGTCGACCGGCAGAAGGACGTGATCAAGAGCGGCGGCGAGTGGATCTCGTCGATCGCGCTGGAGAACGCGATCAGCGGGCACCCCGGCGTGTACGAGGTGGCCGTGATCGGTGTGTTTGACGCCAAATGGGGTGAACGGCCGCTGGCCCTGGTGGTGCCCCGGCAGGCGGGTGCGCTCGACGGCGCCGAGCTGCGGCGGCACCTGCGCGCGCTGGTCGCTACCGGCGCCCTCCCGTCCTATGCGATTCCGGAGCGCTTCCAGTTCGTCGACCAGATCGAGAAGACCAGTGTCGGCAAGCTCGACAAGAAGCGCTTGCGCGAACGCTACGCAAGCCTTGCGGGATGAGGAAGGCCGCGGCAACACACCATGCTGCAACTTGACCAAGGGCATCTCGCCTCGCAGCGGGATGCCCGCAGATTCATCACGCAGGCACCTGGGCCGTCGCGCGAGCCAACTGGGTCACTTGCCCCACGAGGATCGGCAGGAGTTGTTCCGGGAGCGGATCAATGAGCTTGTCGCCATTGAATGCCTTGTCGGCAAAAGGAACAGACACCTGCTGGGTAACCACGAGCGTATGCAGGATGCCCAGGATCTGGCGCAGATGCTGAAGGCCTCGCAAGCCGCCAAAGGGGCCGACCGATGCAGACATGACGCCAGCGATCTTGTTTCGAAATGCGCGGCACGCCGTCTGTCCCTCGCCATCAGTGGGTCGGGACACCCAGTCGATCGCGTTCTTCAGAACCCCGGAAACGGATCCGTTGTATTCGGGCGATCCGATCAGGAATCCCGAGTGACTGACGAACAAGGCCTTGAGTTCGCGCGCAGCGCTCGGAAAGCCGGCCGCCTCGATCTGGGGCGAGTACAGCGGCAACGGGAAGTCCGCCAAGTCGATCTGCGTCACGACGGCCCCCATCTCACGCGCGACATCTGCCGCGCGATTGACTAGCGTCTGATTGAACGAACCAGCTCGCAGGCTGCCGGAAAAGGAGAGCAACTTAACTGTCGACATCGATTCACCCATATCAATAGAGTCCTAAGTTTATTGCAAGTTTGCTTAGTCGACTACATAATAATCCGGCTGATTGCACCCCGAGACATCGGCCATATCAAGAGGAACATCACATGACAACCAATGGGAACACTGAGTTCGACATTCGCGGCGTCAATCACTTGGCGCTGGTCTGCAAGGACATGCGCCGGACGGTCGAGTTCTACCGCGACGTGCTTGGCATGCCGCTGGTCAAGGTCATCGACCTGCCCAACGGAGGGCTTCACTTCTTCTTCGACATCGGCAACGGCGACAAGATCGCCTTCTTCTGGTTTCCGGTGGCGCCCGAGGCGCATCCGGGAGTCGCTGCACCCGCTGCGCTGCCAGGTCAGGGATCGTGGCTTTCGGCGCACGGCTCGATGAACCACATCGCCTTCAACGTCCCGGCGGACAAGTTCGATGCCTATGTCGCGCGCCTTGCACAGAAGGGCGTCGAGGTTTCCCGCGTCCTCAATCACGACAACTCTGCCAAAGGGGCCACCGAAACCCTCACGGATGACGTCTACGTTCGCTCGGTGTACTTTTTCGATCCTGACGGTGCCTGCCTGGAGTTTGCAGCCTGGACGCGTGATCTCGACGAATCCTATGAGCGTGATGTCACGCAGCGGATTCTGACTCGCCTCGGCATCCCGCAAAGCGCGTAAGGCCGACAGCAGCACGAAAGGGCGGGGCTCTGCCCTGCAGCCAGCGTGCCCGCATCTCGATCGGCAATCTCACGAAAGACGTGCGTGCCGTTGATATCTCGATGCGCGTGATCGGCTGAGCTGCTTACGGCGCTCCGTTGTCGGTATGAGAATCCGACACCAGGTCGTCGCGGGCAAGGTTGTCCAGCATCACAAGCATGGCGCGACGCGTGGTTGCGATGGCCGCCTCGTCGAGGCCGCGCATCGCCAGGCCGTTGACCTCCTCGGCCAGCGGCACCAGCTTCTTCTTCAGGGCTCTGCCGGCCGGGGTGAGGTAGACGTACAGATTCTTCCGGTTTCCCGCCATGTGCTCTCGCCGGATGTAGCCCAGTGATTCCATCGCGCGCAACGCGATGAGCGTGGTCGGCTCCATGACGCCCGCTTCCTGGCTGAGCTCGCGCTGAGTGAGGCCGTCGTGCTCCCAGAGAATCCGCAGGAAGGTCCAGTGCCCGAGAGACACGCCGTGCGTGACCAGCCGCGCTTGCAGCGATCTCAGAAAGCTGCGAGTGGTGTCCTTGACCAAGTGCGCCATTCGGTCATTCGGAACCGCCTCATGCCAATGTTTGAGCAATCGACCGGAGATTTCGGCTTCACGCGCCGCTGTGAGTTTGGACATGCGCGCTATTTTCTCAGAGGCGCGCAGGCCATGGCTTGGCGCGATTCACTGTTGCGCGATTTTCGGACCCTGCCCGGCCACGTGCGCGGCCGAGCTCCCGAGAAGAAAATCAGCTTGCAGCGTCGGCGCTCATAGCGGGAAACGCGCCTGGAGCCAAGGCAGCAGCTTTGCCAATTGCTCGGCCGCGCCGGCATCTTGCGGCTCGTCGCCATCCGGCTCGAAATAGTGCAGCCGATGGGGAAATTCAAACAAGGTCTTGTCGGTGCTCGCCAGCGAATCCATGATGCCCTTCGTGTGCTGCGGGTACGCATCGAGGTCGCGGCCGGCATGAACGACAGCGACTGGTTCGGTCACGGACGGGGCCGTTTTCAGGACATTGGCATTGCTGCTCAGCCCCGACCAGGTGGACAGCCACGCGTCTGGTGTCTGCAGCCGTCCGAAGCCGAGCAGCTGGAAATTCATGATGTCGGGCCGGTCGCTCAACAGACTGCCGTAGCCCCGCTCGCTCGGATCAATGCTGTTGTCCACGTAGTTCAGGTTGGCCATGGTGCGGTAGGTCGTGATCACCGGCGTGAACGTCGCTTGCTGGACGGCAGAACGCTGCAAATGCTGCGGGGCATTCTCGAAGCCCGGCCAGTTGCACAGATCCTCGCCGCGGCTGCGCTCGTCGATCAGCGAATGGGCCAGTGCGTCGATCCGCGCCACGCGTTCCAGCTGCTTGCGGCGGTAGCGAAGCACGAATTCGGGGTCGTATCGCGTCCACTGCGGGGCCGGCTGGAAACCGTTGATCGGGTCATACATATCCAGCGACGAATCGGTCAGCATGGGGTTGTGCTCGTCGACCACTGACGGATCGATGGTCTGGCTGAGCACCAATCCTTGGCCTAGATGCGCGGCCGAGATCATCATCGCGTCGAACGCAGGCATCGAGATATCGGCCAATGGCACCGGCCGCCCGGCCGGCGTCTTGCGCAGGCGCTCGGAAGGCTTGGCTTTGGCCTGCTGCTGGTAGAAGCAGCCCAGCGTGCCGCCGCCCGAATTGCCGAGCCACACGACCTTCTCCACGCCGCACTCGTCGCGCAGCCAGTTGACGTAAGCCGCCAGGTCGATGAGCAGTTGCTCGTGCACGCAGTTCAGGTCGTTGTTGATCGATCGCAGGTTGGCGCCGACGCAGGCGTAGCCGGCGCGAAGCAACGCCGGGAAGGCATAGTGCTGCGAAAAGTCCACCCGCGGATGCGCCGCGATCACGGCCACCTTGGGCCGCGGGTTCGACCGGGGTGTCCAGTGCAGTCCCCTCACCTGCACGCCATCGTGGGTGTTCAGGAGCACAGGTTCGCATTGGGCGAACTCGTTCACTGGCTCGCGAAAGCGAATCCAGCTGGCGCGCCAGTAAGTGGCGGAAAGCAGTCGGGAAGCAGTCATGGGGTCCTCGTCAAAGTATCTGAATTCGCTGCGCCTGTGCAGCAGTATGGCCGGAGTCCATGGCCTGCGCGGCGCGCCAAACGCCGCGAAGGTTCACATCCGTCGTCCTCGTCCGGCAGCATCTTCGCGGCGCCCTCGATGCGATTGCCATGGCGCGCTGCATCATCGTTCGATCACCACGCCCGAGCGCTGGACCATCGACCGCCAGGTCTCCATGTCGCGCTTCATGGCCGGCTGGAACTCCGGGCCGTCCATCCAGTTCATCGTGATATTCAGGTCGTCCAGCGTCTTGCGCATGGCGGGATCCTCGCCAATGGCGTGAAGCTCCTTGACCAGCCTGGCGGCAATGTCAGGCGGCAATTTGGCGGGTGCCATGAAGGCATACCATCCACCCGTCCAGTTGACCTCCTTGAAACCCTGTTCCAAGAATGTGGGCACGCTGGGCAGCGAGGGTGCGCGCCCGGGCGCGATGACGGCCAAGCCCTTGAGCGTTCCGCTTTGAATGTGCGCGCGCGCGGTGGCTACCGTCAGCAGCGCCAAGTCGATCTGGCCACCCACCAGGTCGGTCAGCGCCGGCGCTTCGCCCTTGTAGGGCACGTTGAGCATGCCCAGCTTGGACGACTTGTTGAACACCTCGAGGATCACCTGGGGACCGAGCCCCGTGGTGCCGAAAGTCAGTCCTTTGCCGGGCGCGAACCGCACCAGCTCCGTGGCGGAGTTGGCCCCCAGGGCGGTGCGGGCGACCAGCACCGTCGCCGCCGCGCCAATGCGGCACAACGGCGTGAAATCGGCGATCGGGTCGTATCCGACATCCTTGAACTGCACCGGATTCTGGACGTGCTGGGTAAAGGTCAGCATCAGCGTGTAGCCATCCGCTGGCGCGCGCGCCACGGCCACCGTGGCCGGAATGCCATTCGCGCCGGGTCGGTTTTCCACCACGACAGGCTGCCCGACACGTTCACCAAGCCGTCGGCCGAACTCACGCGCCATGACGTCGGCCGTGCCGCCGGGCGTCACGGGAACGATGATCTTGATCGGGCGCACGGGCCAGCGCTCCTGGCTACGCGTCAGCGATGTCATGGTTGGCAAGACCGATGCGCCCAACAGTTTGACGAAAGTGCGTTTTCTCATTCAGCGTCTCCTTCTCCAAAGTCAATCGTGAGCCAATGGCAGTGAAGAAGGCCGAGTAGCGCCAGGACACCGCCAAGGGTTGACCCGGCTGCATTCAGTGTAGGACCGCGCCTTTCGGCAACCCATCGTCCGTTGCGACGTATTCGATCACCGTGATCCGACCGGCCAAATTCGTCGAATCCGACGATGGCGCCCGCCGGAGCGCGCGGCGAGCATCCGTACCTGCGACGTGAGCTTCACGCCGACCTTGGTGCGCTGCCGCGCGTGCCAGGCAACAACGACTGACATGTTGAGGGATGGATGGCTGGACCGCTTACAGGATTGCGAATGGTCGAGATGGCCGGATTGGGGCCGGGGCCTTTTTGCGCCATGCTCTTCGCCGATCTCGGTGCCGACGTCATTTCCATCGACCGCCCGGGAGGCCCGGGAGGCCCGGGCGAAGTGACCGGACGCGGCAAACGCCGCCTGACGCTCGACCTGCACCAGCCGGAAGCCCGCGAAGATGCGCTCGCATTGATTGCCCAGGCCGACTTTCTGGTCGAAGGTTTTCGACCGGGAGTGATGGAGCGCCTGGGCTTGGGCCCTGCCGAGTGTCACGCCCTCAACCCGCGCCTGGTCTACGGCCGCATCACCGGGTGGGGCCAGACCGGCCCCTTGTCCGCCGCCGCCGGCCACGACATCAACTACATCGCCCTGAGTGGCGCGCTGCATGCCATCGGCCGCCCAGGCGAGGCGCCGCCCCCGCCACTCAACTACATCGGCGACTACGGCGGGGGCGCCATGCTTCTGGCGGTGGGCCTGCTGGCCGCCCTGAATGAAGCGCGCAACTCGGGCCGCGGCCAGGTCGTCGACGCGGCAATGACGGACGGCGCCGCGCTGCTGTCCTCGTTGTTCTATGGCCTGAAGGCGGCCGGGCAATGGTCTGGCGAGCGCGGTGGCAACCTGCTGGACGGCGGGGCGCACTTCTACGACACCTACGCATGCGCCGACGGCAAGTTCGTCGCCATCGGCGCCATCGAGCCGCAATTCTTCCGCCGCTTGTGCGAGCTGTGCGGGCTGGACGAGTCCTTCGCCGCGCAGCAAATGGACCGCTCGCAATGGCCGCTGATGAAGCTGCGCTTGGCCGATGTCTTTCGCACGCGCACCCGCGACGAGTGGTGCTCGGTGCTGGAAGGCAGCGATGCCTGCTTTGCGCCGGTGCTTGACTGGGACGAGGCGCCGGCCCATCCGCACAACCGTGCGCGCGGCACCTTCGTCACGCTAGGCGACGTCGTGCAGCCGGCCCCGGCGCCGCGCTTCTCGCGTACGCCCGCGGAAACGCCGCGCGCCGGCCGCAGCGCTGACCTGGCCGTGGCGCTGGACGACTGGGGTGCGCGGCGACCCGCCGCCTGCGCAGGCGCCTGATCATGCCCATCGATCTCCAGCGCAGTTGGTCCGACCCGGACCTGGAACAGTACCGCGACACGGTCGTACGCTTCATCCATGCCGAACTCGCGCCGGGCGACGCCCAGGCCAGGCGCGACGGCAACGTCGGGCTTGCGGTCTGGCGCAAGGCCGGCGAGCTCGGCCTGCTGTGTACCGACATCCCGGAGGAATGGGGTGGCGGGGGTGGCGATTTCCGCCATGAGGCGGTCGTCTATGAGGAACTGGCACGCCGAGCGCTCAGCGGCATGAACATTTCGGTGCACAGCATCGTCGCTCACTACCTCCTCAACCACGGCACAGACGACCAGAAGCGGCGCTATCTGCCGCGCATGGCGCGAGGCGAGTTGGTGGGCGCGATCGCCATGACCGAGCCGGGCGCCGGCTCGGATCTGCAGGGCATCCGGACACGGGCCACGCCGACAGCCACCGGATGGCGCATCGATGGCAGCAAGACCTTCATCAGCAACGGCCTGCTGGCCGGGCTGGTGCTGGTGGTCTGCAAGACCGACCCGTCGCAGCGCGCCAGCGGCATGTCGATCCTGATCGTGGAAACGGAAGGCGCGGCGGGCTACCGCGTCGGGCGCGTCCTGCACAAGATGGGCATGCAGGCCCAAGACACTTCGGAGCTGTTCTTCGACGGCGTCGAGGTGCCCGGGCAGAACCTGCTCGGCGGAATTCAGGGCCGAGGCTTCTACCAATTGATGGGTGACCTTCCCTACGAGCGCCTGGCGATCGGCGTGATCGCGCTGGCTGCCATGGAGGGCGCCTACCAGGCCACACTGGACTACGTGCGAGAGCGGCAGGCCTTCGGCAAGCTGCTGGTGGAGCAACAGAACACGCGCTTCAAGCTGGCCGAGATCGCCACCCGGATCATGGTCGGCCGGGCCTTCGTCGACCAGTGCGTCCAGCGCCTGCTCACCGGCGACCTGGACACCGCCACCGCCTCGATGGCCAAGCTATGGGCCTCGGAAGCCCAGGGCCAGGTGGTGGACGAGTGCGTGCAACTCTTCGGGGGTTACGGCTACATGGACGAGTACCTGGTCAGCCGCCTCTACACCGACGCCCGCGTGCAGCGAATCTATGGCGGCACGAGCGAGATCATGAAGGAAGTGATCGCGCGGTCGCTCTGAGCCAGCCGCTTCGATCGACAACCCGTTGCGTAGCGGGAACACATGGAGACTACAGAATGCTATGGAATTCCTTTTTCCGTCGCTGCGCCGTCGCCAGCGCAGTGCTGTGCGTCACCGCCGGGGCCGGGGCCCAGACTGCTTCTTCCCTGCACAAGCAGGTGGCGCCCATCGTGTCCGGCATGTACCCCTCGCTCGAGGTGCTCTACAAGGACATCCACGCCCACCCTGAACTCGCGTTCCAGGAAGTGCGCACCGCCGCCAAGCTGGCCGAGGAGATGCGCAAGCTCGGCTTCGAGGTGACGGAGAAGGTCGGCGGCACCGGCGTCGTCGCCATCTACAGGAACGGCGCCGGCCCCACCGTGCTGGTGCGCACCGAACTCGACGCCCTGCCGATTGAAGAGAAGACCGGCCTGCCTTACGCGAGCAAGGCCAAGACCCAGTTCAACGGCCGCGAGACCTTCGTCGCCCACAGCTGCGGCCACGACGTGCACATGGCCAGCTGGGTCGGCACCGCGCGCACCCTGCTGGCGATGAAGGACCAGTGGAAGGGCACCCTGATGTTCGTCGCCCAGCCGGCCGAGGAAACGGTGTCGGGTGCCAAGGCGATGATCGACGACGGACTGTTCAAGCGCTTTCCCAAGCCCGACTACGCCTTGGCGCTGCACGTCTCGCCCCTGCCCTACGGCACCATCGGCTACATGATCGGCCCGGGCAGCTCCAACTCCGATTCGCTCGAGATCACTTTCAAGGGTCGCGGCGGCCATGGCTCGGCGCCGGACAAGACGATCGATCCGATCGCCATCGCCGCGCGCTTCGTCACCGACGTGCAGACGGTGATCAGCCGCGAGAAGGACCCGGCCGAGTTCGGCGTGGTCACCGTCGGCGCCATCCAGGGCGGCACCGTGGGCAACATCATTCCCGACACGGT
This sequence comes from Variovorax sp. P2_H12, assembly GCF_056403395.1. Classification (NCBI taxonomy): domain Bacteria; kingdom Pseudomonadati; phylum Pseudomonadota; class Betaproteobacteria; order Burkholderiales; family Comamonadaceae; genus Variovorax; species Variovorax sp. P2_H12. The sequence goes on from NZ_JBFUFO010000015.1 coordinate 76,721, forward strand.
GGTGCTGCGCGGCACCATCCGCGCCTACAAGCCCGAGGTGCGCGAGAAGGTGCTGGCCGGCATCCGCCGCACGGCGAACGCCGCCGCCATGATGGGCGACGCGCCCGAGCCGGTCGTGGAGCTGGTGTCCGGCGGCAAGGCCGTCATCAACGATCCCGCCGTATCTACCCGCACCGCGGCCGCGCTGAAGGCGGCGCTGGGCAACGCCAACGTGGTCGAAGTACCGCCGTTCGGCGGCAGCGAGGACTTCTCGGAGTTCCTCAACGCCGGCGTTCCGGGCATGATGTTCTCTGTCGGCGCCGCCTCGCCGGATGACCTGGCGGCCTCGCGCAAGCCCGGTGGCAAGCCGGTCCCCTACAACCACTCGCCCTCCTTCGCGCCGGTGCCCGAGCCCTCGATCAAGACCAGCGTGGTGGCGATGAGCCTGGCGGTGCTGACGGCGATGGCGCCGCAGCCGTAAGTCGGCGCGCCTGAACCGGCGTGGCGTATCGCCGCGCCGGTCCTCTCAGCCGATCAGGCCGTGCCGGCGCGCGATCGACACCGCCTGGGTGCGATTCTGGGCCGCCAGCTTGATGTTGATGCTGCGAAGGTGGGTACGCACGGTGCTTTCGGCGATGAAGAGCTTCTCGGCCATCGCACCGTTCGAGTAGCCTTCCGCCACCAGTTTGAGCACTCGCAACTCCTTGTTGGTAATGGGCTCTCCCCGCCAAGGGGCTTGCGTCGCTGGTGCCGGGCCTGATTCACCAGCCAGCGCGTCGCCGCCCAGCGATGCGAGCAAGCGCTGCACGTACTCCAGCAGGATAGGATCTTCCGGCCGGCAGGCCTTGCTCAGGTTCTGCAGCACCGCCTGAATGGGGCCCACGACGGCCGCGCCTTCATCGAGGATCAATCGCGCGAAGCCCTCGCGGCTGCCCGCCAGCAGCACCTCGGCCATCGCGTCGGCGGCAGCCTGGGCGTTGTTCTGGCGCCATAGTGCCACCGCCCACAGCACCCGAAGCTTGTGCGCTCGACGGATGCGCGACTCGGCGTGCGCCATCGGCAGTTCGGCCTCGATGCGCCGGGCTGCCGCAGCCGCATCGCCGAACTGAACCTCCCAGCGCAACCAACCGATGCCGATGTCCAGCAGCTCGTGCGCCGGGAGCCGCTGACGCGCCACCCGATCCCATACTTCACGGTCGTCACTGCGCTCCAGTTCGGCGCGCGAGCCGAACGCATTGCCCTGACGCATGAGCATGCAGGCTCGCTCGAGTCTGGCCGACGCCACCACCCGCGGCAGTTTTCTCAGGTGACCCAGGGACTCCAATTCGGTCAGCACGCGCGACGCGCCATCGACGTCGCCGCGCCCGAAAAGCAGTCGCGAGCGGATCGCGTGGCACTCGATCATGTGGTCCGGCAGCCCGACATCGCGGGCCAGAGGCAAGTAGACGTTCAGCAGACTTTCGACCGACTCCAGGTCGTCGGCCTCGTACATCGCGCTCGCGTAGAGAACGCCCGCCCACGCATTGCCGCCGGTATAGCGGTACGAGCTGGAGCGCGTGCTGCCCACCGCGATCCGAAAGCGTGCCATGGCCTGGCGGAACATGCCGCGCTGGAAATCCAGCATGCCCTCCGTCGACTCGGTGTACATGCGGTTGAAACCACTGCCGTACTGCGCGCTGCGGGCCGAATCGAGCAGCCGCTGGGCCTCGCGTGTCTCGCCCAACACCGCCGTGACGTGCGCCATGCAATTGATCAAGACGGTGTCTGCAAAGCGCACCGCGGTCGGCAGCCGTGCCAGGCCCTCGCGGCCCAGATCGTTGGCCTCGGGATAGCGGTCAGCCATGGCGAGCAACAGTGGACGCAGCGCATTCACGTGGGCACCGATGATGGTGTCGTCGCTCGTCGCGATGCCGCTGTCGAACAGCAAGGCGTGGGCCTCGGCCGGACCCTGGGTGAACAGGACCGCCCAGATTTCCATGGCCTGCATCAGCGGATGCTGGCGCAACTGAGCGCGCGGGATGGCAGCGAACCAGCGCGCCAGCAACCGCATGCGCCCTTCTTCCAGAAAGCCCTGCGCCGTGCGTGACAGCAGCGTCAACGCATACGGAAAATCCCCGCCTTCGATCGCATGATCGATGGCGGATACCGGTCGGTCGGCCGATTCGTACCATGCAGAGGCGGCCAAGTGCAGCCGCACGACTTCATCCGGATGTTCGCGGGCCAATTGGGCCCGCAGGAATGCGGCGAACAGGCTGTAGAAGCGGTAACGAGGCTCGACAGCATCGGTCTCGACCGGCAGCAGAAACAGGCTGGATGCATGCAGGTGCGCCAGCATGCGTGCGCAGTCGGTACGCGGCAGCAACGCCTGGCACAGCGAAGGGCTCAACTGCCGCAGGATGCTGGTGCGCATCAGGAAATCGCGCACCTCCGGTGGCTGGCGGCCGAGCACGTCTTCGGCCAGGTACTCGGCGATGACGCCGCTCCCGCCGGACAGTCGGTGCACGAAGCTGGCCGGATCGTCGTGGCGTTCGAGCGTGATGGCAGCAAGCATGAGCGCCGCGACCCAACCCTCCGTGCGTGCGTGCAGTGTCTCCAGCACGTCGTGGGATAGCGCCGGCAGGCCACGCGCCTGCAGGAACTCGCGCGTCTCTTCCACGCTGAAACGCAATGCCTCGACGTCGATCTCCATCAACTGTCCGCGCACGCGCAACCGGCCGAGATCCAGATCGGGCAGGTGGCGCGAACCGACCACCAGCCGCCCGTTGCGCGGCAAGCGCGCGACGATCTCGCGCAGCAGCGCCAGCACGGCGGGAGACTGCAGGACCTCGAATTCATCCAGGAACAGTGCAAATGGGGGCCCCTCTCGCTCGAGCAGCGCAACCGCATCAGCATCGCCTCTGGTTTGCCCATCGTCGGCGATCTGCAGACGGGCTACGGCTTCCGCCAGACAACTGAGGAAGCGGGGCACGTCGTTGTCGGCCGCGTCGAGCGTGATCCATGCCGTCGCGATGCCGCGCGCCTGCAGCTGTTCGTGAATCTGGCGCAATGCCGTGGTCTTGCCAAAGCCAGCGGGCGCACGCACCAGCACCAGTTTGGCAGCGGCGCCGCGCTCGACGCGGTCGGTGACCACTTGGCGATGCACCAGTGAGGCGTTGGAACCCGGGAGGTCGAACTTGCCGGCGTGCGCCAACGCACGCTCGCGAGCCAGAGTGGCAGATGGGGGCGACGACATGGACAACTGCTGGCGAAGAGTGGCGTCGGATTCTAAGGCCTCTAATCGTTTTTGGAAGCCGCTCCAGCGCGCCCTCGGAAAAACACCTAGTCGCATGCGACGAATTGCACCGCGGACCCAGGCAATGGAATCCGTCTGAACCGACGATGCCCAGCGGGAAGGCCCCCGCCTAGAGTCCCCCGTCAGCAGCGCCATCCCATTGAGACCTGCAACGAACAGCGACTTCAGTCGCAGTTCACAGGGCTTTGGAGTCCAGATGAAACAAGTCTGGCGTGCCATCGCGCCAGCTTCCCATGAGGAAGCCGGCTCGGCGGACAGGGGGAGACAAGGGTGCCAGGCATCTCTATCCAAACTTGAAGAACTTGAAATGAAAAAAACGCTAATTGCTCTGGCTGCACTGAACCTCGTGGGTGTCGCCTCAGCTCAGTCGTCCGTCACCTTGTTCGGCACTCTGGACGCTGCCGTCAGCTACTACCGCAACGAAAGCACTTCCGGCGTGACAACCAGCCAGTGGGCGCTGTCGAACTCGGGCCTCGGTTCGAGCCGTCTGGGCTTTCGTGGCACGGAAGACCTCGGTGGCGGCCTGGCCGCCAGTTATTGGCTCGAGTCGCAACTGAACAACGACGATGGCCGCGCCGGATCGGCGGTCCAGTTCTTCAACCGTCGTTCGACGGTGAGCCTGTCGGGAATCCTCGGTGAAGTCCGCCTCGGCCGTGACTACACGCCGACTGTATGGAACGACGTGGTCTTCGATCCGTTCTACACCATCGGGTCGGGAGGCAACCTGCTCTTGATGGCCAACACCCCGTTCAACAACAACGGCATCGCCGGCAGTGGCGGCAACAACTACATTCGCGCCAGCAACAGCGTCGGCTACTTTTTGCCCCCGGGTCTCGGTGGTTTCTATGGCCAGCTGATGTACTCCTTCCCCGAAGCCACCAAGTTCGATCCTGGCGCCCTGACGCCAAACACACCGAACACTCAGCGCGCTGGCCGCTACGCCGGCGGCCGCTTCGGGTACACCAGCGGCCCGCTGGACGTTGCTGCTTCTTACAGCCAGAACACCATCGGCGACAACTTCTTCGTCGGCACCACCACCTCGGTGGACAACTTCAACCTCGGCGCTTCGTACGACTTCGGCGTCGTGAAGCTCTCCGCTGAATACACGGACTCCAAGGCCCACGTCGATTACAAGGTCACTCCGACAGACCCCGTGCATGACATCGATCTGAAGGGCTATCTGATTGGTGCGACCGTGCCCGTGGGTCCTGGCCTGATTCGCGCGACTTACGCCCAGGTCAAATACGACTTCAACCGCGTCGGCGTCAGCAACCCGTCCGCCTACAAATGGGCCCTCGGCTACGTGTACAACCTGTCGAAGCGTACGGCCTTGTATGCGACGGTGGGCTATGTGCACGACAAGGATGGCGGTGCCATGACTGTGTGGGGCCTGTTCAGCACCCAGCCAAAGAGCTCGACCGGCTACGATTTCGGTATCCGGCACAACTTCTGATTCGAAGCAGCCAGTTGGCGACGGATCCTCCAAGCGCCATCAGGCGCTTTCATGCGGCTTTGCATCGAGCTTCAATTCGCGTAGCCAACGCCACAGCGTCGAGCGACTGACGCCGAGATGCCGAGCAGCACGCTGGCGATTGCCTTCGCAAATGCGAATGGCCTCCTGAACGCGTTCGCGCAGTGGCTGTGTCGCAGGCGGATGCTTCTCGAACAGTTCGGGACAGTCGAGCCGCAGTTCGTCATAGGGAATGTCTTCGAGTCGCTCGAACTGCAGCAGGAAGACGGCGACTCTTTCGCAGATGTTCTCCAGCTCTCGCACATTGCCCGGCCAGTCGCACGCGACGAAGCGGGGCAGCAGCGGTGCGAGCGCGCCCACGGCGTCCATGCGAGAGCCCAGTCGATGGAGGCAACGCTCCACGCGGGCCTGCGCAAGCTCGGCGATGTCGTCACCACGCTCTCGCAGGGGCGGAATGCTCAGGCGCAGGGTATTGATGCGGTAGTAGAGGTCTTGCCGAAATCGCCGCGCTGCGATCATCTCCTCCAGTGGCTGATGCGTGGCGGCGATCACGCGCACATCCACGGGAACGGGGGCCGTCGCACCAAGGCGGGTGATCTCCTGCTCCTGCAGCACGCGCAGGAGCCGGGTCTGCAGCGACAGCGGCATGTCGCCGATTTCGTCCAGGAACAAGGTGCCCGTGTGGGCTGTCTCGAAGAGTCCGCGCTTGCCGCCGCGGCGCGATCCGGTGAACGCACCTTCCTCATAGCCAAACAGTTCGCTCTCCAGCAGCGTTTCCGGAAAGGCGGCGCAATTGACCGCGACAAAAGGCCGGTCGGCGCGTGCGCTTTCGTTGTGCATCGCCTGGGCGAAGAGCTCCTTGCCGACACCGCTCTCGCCAACGATCAGCACGCCCAGATCGGTCTTTGCGAAGCGGCGCGCCGTGGCGACGGCGCGAACGAAGACGGGGCTTTGACCGACCAGGCTTGCGAAGCCGTACTTCGCGGCATTCTGATGGCGACGCTGCTGAATCCGCAGGCTGGTATCGGCCTCGTGGATGGTTCGCGCGTCGTACAGCGTGATGGCCGCGCCCACGATTTCGCCATGCTCGCGAATGGGGGTGCGGTTGACGATCCAGTCGCGGCGGGCATAGCGCTGCACCGCGGCACGCGCTTCGGTGCCCGTATCCAAAGTGGCTTGGAGGGACAGTTCGGGCTCCAGGAGGTCCAGGCGCTGGCCCAGCAAGGGGCGATGCGGCGTGCCCAGCAGCTGCTGCATGGGCGGATTGACCGCGATGATGCAGTTGTCCCGGTTGACGGCGAGCACGGCCTCCTGCAGGTTGTGCAGCACGCTGTTGAGCTGCTCGTAGCGACCTGCCTCGAGCTGGGCCACCCGCGCCAGCTCGACGGCATCCTCGAATCCTTTGCGGATGCTGGCCAGCGAATAGGCCAGGAAGCCATGCAACCCGGCCTCTTCGGCCAGTTCGACCACCAGACTCGAGCCCACGATGACGTCGAATCCGTCGCGGCGCAACTGCTCGAATTGCTCGCGGGCGTCCTCCGGTGTCTGGTAGGCGTGCTGCTGGATCTCGAGGTTGAGAAGATCCTTGATTGCGTCCAGCTCAGGGATGATCTGGCCGTACGTCACCACGCCGACGCGGCTCGAGATGCGGCGCGCCTTGATCAGCGCCTGCAACAGATCGAAGCCGTCAAGCTGGATCGTTGCCACCGGCGCCTCCAGTCCCGCCCGCAGGATGCTGGCGTTGGAGCCGGCGCTGACGAACGCGTCGACCGTGCCGCGCTCGACGCGATCTCGCGCGATCGCCAACGCGCCGTCAAAGGTGCCGTCCACCACTTCGATGTCCGCGCGCCCGACGTATTCCATGACCACGGGCATGGCGAGTTCACGGATCTGCCGGTAGCCAAGAAAGCACAGCCGGGGCAGGCGCGTTCGATGAAGGGGTTTGGCGGCCATGGGATTCGGTGTCTCAATGAAACGTTCAAGCGTTTCACTAATGTCGCATGAAACCTTCAATCAAAGCGTCACTTTCAACAAGTCTTTGAAAATCAACACGTTACGGGCTCATCAGCGGTTGGCATGCCTCATGCAACACGAAGAGGGACTGCGCTCTTTGGAAACATCGCCTTGGCACTCGAACACATCACCATCCTCGACCTGACCCACATGCTCTCGGGCCCCTACGGCACCATGCTCCTGGCAGACCTGGGAGCGCGCACCATCAAGGTCGAGCCACCCGGCGCCGGCGAGGGCACGCGGCGATTGCTGGAAAAGGACCCCGACTACGCCCGCGACGGCATGGGCGCCTATTACCTGACGCTCAACCGCAACAAGGAAAGCGTGTGCGTCGACCTCAAGAGCGAGGCTGGCAAGGCGGTGTTTCTCGACCTCGTGCGGCAGGCCGACGTGGTGTTCGACAACTTCAGCGTCGGCGTGACGGCAAGGCTGGGCATCGATCACGCGTCGCTGGCGCAGGTGAACCCGCGAATCGTCACCTGCTCGGTCACCGGCTTCGGCCAGACCGGCCCCGAAACCAACCGCCCGGCCTTCGACCAGGTGGTGCAGGCCATGGGCGGTGGCATGTCGATCACCGGCACCCCCGAGACCGGCCCCACGCGCAGTGGCATCCCGATCGGCGACCTCGGCGGCGGCATGTTCGGGGCCATGGGCGTGCTGGCGGCGCTGGCCGAGCGCGAGCACACCGGCCGCGGCCAGCATGTGGACATCTCGATGCTGGATGTACAGATCTCCCTGCTCAACTACATGGCGACCATGCATTTGATGTCCGGCCATCTGCCCGCCGGCATCGGCAACGGGCATTTCGTGCATGTGCCCTACAACAGCTATCCGACGGCCGACGGACACATCATCATCGCGTGCATCGGCGATCCGTTCTTCGAACGCTTCGTCGACTTCATCGACCTGCCGGCCCTGCGCAAGCCCGAGTACCTGCAGCAGCCTGCGCGCTACGCGGCAAAGGCAGAGATCGATGCGCTGGTCCGCGCCGAACTCCAGAAGCGATCGACCGCCTGTTGGCTCGAGCGCCTGCATGCCGCTCGCATTCCCTGCGGCCCGGTCAACAGCTTCGAGCAGGCTCTCAACGACGTGCAGGTGCGTGCGCGCGACATGGTGGTCGAGGTGCCGCTCAAGACCGGCGAGACCCTGCGCATGCCGGGCAATCCCATCAAACTCTCCGCCGCGTCCGCGAAGCCCTTTTCCTGCCCGCCCGCGCTGGGCGAGCACACGCAAGGCGTGCTGTCCGAACTCGCCGGCTACTCGGCGGAACAACTCGATCGCCTGCGGCGCGACGGCGCGATCGCCTGAGGGGCCGCGCGATGGAAAGAATCCACATCACGGACGTCGCCCCGCGAGACGGGTTGCAGAACCAGCAGCTGCACCTCTCCACGGAATCCAAGCTGGAGTTGATCCGCCTGCTGGCAGCCGCTGGCGTGCAGAGCGTGGAGGCCACGAGCTTCGTGTCGCCCAAGGCGGTGCCGCAGATGGCCGATGCCAGCGAACTGGTTTGCCGGTTGAATGAAGCGCTGCCGCAGTTGCGCAGCTCGGTGCTGGTGCCAAACCTGAAAGGCCTGGAACGCGCGCATGCGGCCGGGGCACAGGAGATCGCCGTGGTGCTCTCGGCCACGGAGACCATGAACCGCAGGAACATCCATATGGGGCTGCAGGAAGCCACCGAGGTCAGCGCGCGGACCCTCGCAGAGGCCCAGCGTCTCGGCTTGCGCACACGCGCCTACGTGGCGGTGGCCTTCGACTGCCCCTTCGAGGGCGAGACCCCCCTGTCGGAGGTGACGCGACTCGCTGCGTGCATGCACGCCGCAGGTGCCGGCGAAATCGTGATCGCCGACACCATCGGGTCCGCCGCGCCGGGACAGGTGAAGGAGCGCCTGCGTGCGCTGCGAGACGTGGTGCCGGTGGAGCAGCTCGCCGTCCATTTCCACGACACGCGCGGCATGGGCGTCGCCAACGCCTGGGCCGCGCTCGAATCGGGAGTGCGCCGCTTCGATGCCAGCGTTGGCGGCATCGGCGGTTGCCCCTTCGCGCCCGGCGCCGCCGGCAACGTCGCCACCGAGGACTTGGTGCTCATGGCGCAGCGCAGCGGCTTTGCGACAGGCATCGCCACGGACGGGCTCCTGGATGCCGTGCGTTACGCCGAGGCGCAACTGCAGCGCCCGCTGGGCGGGCGCTCCATTCGCTGGCTGCGCCAGCGACGGGAAGTTCAACCACAACGCCGACCTTGACCGGCACAACACGCGGAGACACGAACATGTCACTCAATACCCCCACGCCCACGTCTCGTCTCGGCGTACCCATCCAAGGCGTGCACCACTTCGCATACTTCTGCCGAGATGCCGAAGAAACCCGCCACTTCTACGAAGACATTCTGGGTTGCCCGCTGGTGCACGTGATCCGAGTCGAAAACCTGCGCGGCAGCGGCGCGCGCTGCCCTTACAGCCATTTCTTCTTCCAGATGACGGACGGCTCGTTCCTCGCCTTCTTCGATCTGCTCGAGGCGCCCGACGATCCGGCGCTGGTGACACCTCAGCCATGGACCAACCATCTCGCGCTTCGCGTGGATTCGCTGGCGGAACTGCAGACGGCAAAAACCAATCTCCAGGCCGCCGGCGTGGCAGTGATGGGGCCGATCGATCACGAATTTGTCGAATCCATCTACTTCATGGACCCCAATGGCCTTCGCCTCGAGCTGACGACTGCGACGGAAACAGAGGAATTCGCCCGTCGCGAACGCGAGTCCGCGCATTCGAATCACGCCAACTGGATCCGAGAAAAAAGCGACTGGCGTGCCCGAAACCCGGTGGCTGCGACCAATTGAAGGTGGCGCCGACTGCAAGGCTGCTCTTTGCCCTCAAGGACCTCACACCATGGACCAAGCTACCACCACTTCCCCGGCCGCTCCGAAGGCGCCTCACGATGGCGCCGCAACGAAGCCCGACGGCCAGGCCCGCCATGCGTTCGATCGCATCCCGGTGATCCTGCGCTTCAAGGAGTCGATCGTCATGGCGGAGACCTATGGCTTCAGCGGCACCCAGGGCGAGGTGATCCTGCAAAGTCAGCTGATGATTCCGCGCGGCGTCAAATCCAAGGTGCTGTACGTCTTCATGCACCCCGCTGCCACCTGCGAGATGCTGCAGATGCCCATCGCCATGGCCGAGGCCGGCATGCACGTGTTGTGCGCCGGCAGCCGCTACCCGAAGAACGACTCTGCGCTGATCATGGAGAAGGTCGCCTTCGACATGGGCGTGCACGTTCGCGAAGCACGCGAGGTCTGGGGCTACGAGAAAGTGATCCTGGTCGGCTGGTCCGGCGGCGGTTCACTGTCGCTTTTTTACCAGGCGCAGGCCGAGTCTCCCACGGTCACCCACACACCTGCCGGCGACCTCTACGACCTGACAAGCGCCCGGTTGCCGCCCGCCGACGGTGTGATCTTCATCGCAGCTCACCTGAGTCGGGCCGAGACGCTCACGGGATGGCTGGACCCCTCGATCACCGACGAACTGGACCCGGACCATCGCCTGCTGGAGATGGACATCTACGATCCGCAATGCCCGCACCAGCCGTCTTACGACAGCGAGTTCGTGGCCCGCTTTCGCCAGGCCCAGATCGACCGCAATCGGCGCATCAGCCATTGGGTGTTGGAGACGCTGGAGCGCCTCAACCGAGGCGGCGTGGAGAAGGAGCGTGGCTTCGTGGTGCACCGGACCATGTGCGACGTGCGCTGGCTCGACCCCAAGGTCGATCCCAACGGGCGTCGAGCCAACTGGTGTTACCTGGGCGATCCGCGGGTGGTCAACAACGGACCGGCGGGGATTGCACGCTTCTCGACTTTGCGCAGTTGGCTGTCGCAATGGTCCTTCGACCATTCCAACATCAAAGGCGCGGTCAACGCGGCGCGCATCCACCGCACGCCGGTGCTCCAGATCGAGAACCAGGCCGACGACGCTGTCCCGGCCACCCACAACCCCATCATCCGAAGTGCGCTCGCGACACCCGACAAGGAGTTCGTCCAGATCCAGGGTGCTACCCACTACTACCTGGGACAGCCGGAGTTGATGCAGGAGTGCCTAGGTCACGTCAAGCGATGGGCAACCCGTCATTGCTTCACTGACTGAACGACGTCGCCCTGGACGGTCCGACCACCATCGGCGTCAGGGCACCGTCCATCGTGATGAGCGCCTCGGGTGCGGACATCGGCACCCCTCACTGCGCCGCGGGTCCCAGCGTCAGGAACGCGATGCCGAAGGCCAGAAGGAAGACGAAGAGCGCGAGCTTGCAGGCGATGCCGAAGGCGCGCAGGCGGCCGATGCCCAGGCGGGTGCGAAACCATTCCGCCTCGACGCCGAGGTACCAGGCGAGCGCGCCGATCGCCAGCACGGCGGCCGGGAGCTGAAAGCCGAGCCGGCCGGACACCGACGCCATCGAGAGCGTCACCACGAAAGGCGAAGCGAAGAAACACTGCAGGAAGAACGGCTGCCGCAGCGTCTGCCGATCGATCTCCCGCCGCTGCCGCCGAAGCAGGCCGCACGCCATCTGCAGCGCAAACAGGCTGAAGGTGAGCGCGCGAAAGATCAGCAGGCTGGTGTCGGAAGACGGCAGCTCCTTCGATATCCCCGAAGTGAACGGCGCCAGGCTCGCGTACAGGCTGATCTCGAGCGCGTGCGCCAGCAGGATCGACAGCACCAGGAACAGCGGCGGACTCACGAGGTCGTCGAACGGGTCCTCGGCCTTCTCGCTCATCTCGGTCTCCACCCGCGCCGCCAGCCCCAGCGGATGGCGCAGCACGCGCCACAGCGTGCGGGGATAGAAGACCAGCCATGCCATCGCCTCGTACAGCAGCGCTTCGAGTGACCGGATGAACTTGAGGAATTCCATGGTGGCGGGCGGTCATCATGGCGGATTCCGCCGGCCTTGGGAACGCCGCCACCGGGGCGCCCCGGKGGCGCGCGCGCCCGAACTGGCGCAGCATCCGGGCTCGGGACTCGCGATGACCACGACCTGTACCGGCTGCGGCGCCGAAGTGCCGCCCTCCTCGTCCTTCTGCCCGCACTGCGGGCAGCGGCTGGCGGATCCTCGCCCGGCGGAGCCCGAACCGGTGGCCGATCGCCGCCAGGTCACCGTGCTGTTCGCCGACCTGACGGGCTTCACCTCGCTGGCCGAGCAACTCGACCCCGAGACCGTGCGCAGCTTCCAGAACGCCTTGTTCGAGACCCTGGCGCAGGCCATCGCACACTGCGACGGCTTCGTCGAGAAATTCGTCGGCGACGCCGTGATGGCGGTGTTCGGCGCCCCGCGCGCGCACGAGGACGACCCCCTGCGCGCCCTCGAGGCCGCGCAGGACATGATGCAGCGCGTGGAGCGGCTGAGCCTGCAGTGGGCCGCGCGCCTCGGCCGCCCGGTGACGCTGCACATCGGCGTCCACACCGGGGCGGTGGTTGCCGGCAGCCTCGGCAGCGGCGCCGGTGGGGCCTATGCGGTCACCGGCGACACGGTGAACACCGCCTCGCGGCTGCTCACCGCCGCGTTGCCAGGCACGGTGCTGGTGTCGGAAGCGACCCACGCGATGGTGCGGCACCGCTTCGACTTCGAGCCGGCCGCCGAACTGGCGCTGCGCGGCAAGGCGCGGCCGATGCGGGTCCATTGCCTGCGCGGCCTGCGCACCGATGCGGTTTCCGCGCGCGGCCTCGCCGAACTCGGGCTGGTGGCGCCGCTGGTCGGGCGCGGTGAAGACATCGATCGCCTGGTGGCCGCGTTCGACCGCATGCAGGGCGGCCGGGCCCAGTTCGTCAGCATCGTCGGCGAAGCCGGCGCCGGCAAGTCGCGCCTGCTGGCCGAGCTGTTCCAGCGGCTCGAAAGCGACGCCCGGCTGGCGGCGACGGGCGTGCGCCGCACCACCTGCTCGTCGCACGGCGAGCCGACCTACGGCACCTTCGGCGCGCTGTTCCGCGAGGTCTACCGGGTCGACGCCGCCGACTCGCTGGAAGTCGCCCGACGCAAGCTGAACGAGGGCCTGAAGGCCCTCGGCGCCGACACCGACGAGGTCGATGCGGTCGAACAGGTGGTGGGCCACCTGCTCGGGATCGAGGACCCGGGGCCGCGCGACATCGACCCCGAGCAGCTGCAGCGCCAGATCACGCTGGCGGCCCGCGCGCTGCTCGAGCGAAGGCTGGCCCGGCAGCCGGTCATGATCGTGATCGACGACATGCAATGGGCCGATGCGGCGTCGATGGACCTGCTGCGCGAGGTGATCGACCAGCTGGCCGACCGGCCGCTGATGCTGCTGGCCGCGCAGCGCCCCGACGCCCGTGCGTTGCGCCCGCTGCGGGCCGAGCATTCGATCGTCGAGCTGGGCCCCTTGAACGATGAAGACGCCGGCGCGCTGGTGAGCCACCTGCTGGGCGCCGCGGCCGACGACGGCCTGGCGCCCGTACGCGAACTGGTGGCAGCGCGCGCCGGCGGCAACCCCCTGTTCGTCGAGGAGATCGTCCGCAGCCTGGCCGGCTGCGGCCTGCTGGTGCGCCAGGGCGAGCGCTGGGTCTGCGAGGCCACGCACGAGGCGGTGGATGTCCCGTCGACGCTGTACGGCCTGCTGCTGTCGCGCATCGACCGGCTGGACGCGCAGGACCGCCGGATGCTGCAGGAGGCGGCCGTGCTGGGCGCCGAGTTCGATGCCGGGCTGCTGCAGCGCATCGCGAGCGACCCGCCGTCGACCGAAGCAGCGCTGGGCCGGCTGGCGGCGGCCGATCTGATCCGGGCCGGGGCGGCGAGCGGACCCCGCTGGCGCTTCACGCACGCGCTGCTGCACGAGGTCGCCTATCAGAACCTGCTGCTGGCGCGGCGCACCGCGCTGCACCAGCGGGCGGGCCAGGCCCTGGAAGCGACGTTTCTTGCGGATCGGGAGCCGAGTGCCGATGGCGAGGCCCGCAGCCCGCGCCGCCTGGCCGAACTCGAGGCTCTCGGCCACCACTGGAGCCTGTCGCCGGACAAGGCGCGCGGCGCCCACTACCTGCTGGCCGCCGGCGACCGCGCGCGCGCCGTCTATGCCAACGACGACGCCATTCGCCATTACGAGCGCGCGCTGCGCACGCTGGCCGAGGCCCCGGCGGACACGCCGGCCGCCGTGTCCGCGATCGAGGCCGCGACGCTCGACGCGCGCGAGCGCCTGGCCGACCTGTTCGGGCTCCAGGGCCGGCGCGCCGAGGCGCTGGCGCAGTACGACCTCGTCCAGCGCGGCGCCGAACAGCAGCACGACCCGGTGCGGGCCGCGCGCGCGCTGCGCAAGATCGGCGGGCTGCACTGGGAAGCCGGCGAGCGCGAGCGCGCCGGCGCCTGCTTCAGTGCCGGCCTGGAAGGCCTGGGCCCGGACGGCGATCCGATCGAGCGCGCCCATCTGTTCCAGGAAATGGGCCGGCTCGCCTTCCGCGCCGGCGACAGCCCCACCGCCCTGACGCTGGCGCAGCGCGCACTGGCCGAACTGCCCCCCGACGCGCTCGGGCGCGAGCGCGAGGCCACCGTGGTGCGCGCCGAGGCCTGCAACACGCTCGGCGTCGCGCTGGCGCGGCTAGGCCGGCCTGCCGAGGCGGTGGCGCAGATCGAGAGCAGCGTCGCCCAGGCCGAGGCCCATCAACTGCTGCAGGCGGCCTGCCGGGGCTACACCAACCTCGGGGTGCTGTATGCGTCGCTCGATCCGCAGCGCAGCATCGAGACCTGCCTGCGCGGACTCGAGACCGCGCGCAAGGTCGGCGATCTCGGCTTCCAGTCGCGGCTCTATGCCAATCTCGCGGTCGCCTATTGCGCGCTGACCAACCGCTGCGAAGCCGAAGGCATCGAGGCCGCGCGCGCCGCCGCCAGCCTCGACCGCCGGCTCGGCCTGCTCGATCACCTGGCGGTGCCGCTGATCGTGCTGGGCCAGATCTATCAATGCCACGGCGACCATGCGCGCGCCTTCCTGTCCTACAACGAGGCGTTGCAATTGGCCGAGCAGATCGACGAGCCCCAGCTTCTCTTTCCCTGCTACGATGGTTTGGCGACGCTGTACCTCGACACCGGCCGCATGGCGCAGGCCGAGACCTATCTGGCCAAGGCACAGGCCGTTTGCGAGCGCGCCGGCCTCGAACCCGACGCCCTGATGGTGCTTCCGTTTCTCTGCTGAACCTGCCGGAAGGAGCTTCGACATGACCTCCCAGATGGAATCCCCCGTGGCACCGGGCGAAACAGCCCCGGACTTCGCGCTGCCTGCGGTGGCCGGCCCCGAAACCATATCGCTCGCCGACTACCGCGGACGCAGCCCCGTGTTCCTCGCGCTCATGCTCGGCCTGTGGTGCCCGTTCTGCCGCCGGCAACTGGTGCAGCTCGGCAAGTTCGAGGTCAAGCTGAAGGCGCTGGGGGTCGAGAGCCTGGTGGTGGTGGCCACCGATCCCGAGAACGCGCGGCTCTATTTCAAGTTCCGGCCGACGCCGCTGCGGCTGGCGTCCGACCCCGCCCTGTCGACGCACCGCGCCTACCGCGTGCCCAAGCCCGAGCCGACGCCCGCCTTGATCCAGGCCCTGGAGGAGATTCGCGTCAATCCGACCGGCGACCTGCCCGAACCGCTGCCGATCTCGCAAGCCGCCAAGGCGCTGACCGAACTCGACGGCTATGCCTGCACGCCGACCGACCTGGCCGACGTCGACCGCCAATGGCCGCAGCTCAAGGCGATGTTCATGATCGACCGCGAAGGCATCGTGCGCTGGCACGACATCGAATGCGCCAGCGAAGGGCTGGCCGGCATCGGCAAGCTGCCGTCCGAAGAAATGATCCTCGGCGCGGCCCGCGCCTGCGTCTGAACTGGCCCGGCGCCGGCCTGAGCGCACTCAAGTGCCGAGGGCGACCGTCTCCGGCGCCCCCGGTGCCCGCGGTGTGTTTGCCGCCATCAGGGATTCCAGTCGCTTGCGGTCGGCGATCAGCCGCGACGTGACCAGGGTCACGACCTGGAATCCGAAGGCCGGATTCTGGAAATACAGCTGCTTGAAGGTGTTTTCGTCGATCCTCAGGACGGTGCAGTCGGTGACACAGCGCGCGGTCAGCGAGCGGCGCTTGTCGGGCGCGAAGAAGGCGATCTCCCCGAACAGGCGCCCGGCCTCCATGAGCTCGCCGATCTCGACGAATTCGATCTGTCCCGAGGCGAGGAAATACAGGTGCCTGGCGGCGTCCCCCTTGCGGAACAGCACGCGGGAGGCCTTCATGCGCCGGCTGCGCATGTAGGGCCGCAGCCAGACCCCGGACAGGTCGCCCTCCGCCGCCGCGGCGGTCACGCGGCGCGTGAGACGCACCATCTCCGCGGTGCGCCAGATGTTGATCGGCAGCAGCGCCCCGTGCAGCAGCATCATGATCAGCGAGGGATGCAGCGCCCCGTAGACCAGGAAGCCGAGGTTGCCGCCCACCGCGAGACAGCGCAGCGGGATCATGGTCTTCACGAACGAGCTGACCACCACCAGCGCGCCGGCCACCGCCGCCGAGCACACGGCGACGACGCCGGCCGGCGTGGAGATCGATGACGCCAGATTCGCCATCGCGGTGTCCCACAGTACGTGCATTGACATGCGTGCTCCTTGTCCGGTCGATTCGTCGCGCCTTGCATTGTGCGACGAGGCAAGGAATTCTCAACGCGGCAGTTCGCGTCCGACCATGTAGAGGCCCAGCAGCGCCAGTCCGATGAAGAAGCAGCGCTTGAACACGGCCACGGGAAGCCGCAGCCGCAACCGCTGGCCCAGCGCCATGCCCGCCAGCGCGGGCACCAGCATCGCCAGCGAGGCGCCGGCCCATGGCGCCGAATAGCCGCCCTGCCCCGCCAGCGCGAAGCCGAGCGCGAAGGTCGAACTCGTGAACGACAGCCCCATCGCCTGGATCAACTCGTCGCGCGACAGCCTCAGCGCCTGCAGGTAGACCACGGCGGGCAGCACGAACACGCCCGTCAATGCGGTGATCGCGCCGGTGAGCGCGCCCGCGAGGGGCCCCAGCCACGCTTCGTGGCGCGCAGGCAGATCGAGCGGGCGCCCCAGCAGCCCCCAGGCCGCATAGCCGGCCAGCGCCAGCCCGAGGGCCAGCATCGCCCCTGATCCGGCCGGGGCGCCGAAGCACCAGGCGCCGAGCAGCGTGCCCGCGACGATGCCGAGCTGCATGCCGCCGAGCCGGCGCAGCATGCCCAGCACGCTCGCCCACGGCCGCAGCTGCCAGAGATTGGTCACGAGGGACGGCGCGATCAACAGCGCGGCGGCCGCCGCCGGCGGCATCCACACGGCCAGCAGCGCCATCGACAGCGTCGGCAGGCCGAGCCCGATGACGCCCTTGACGACGCCCGCGAGCACGAAGACGGCCGCCATCAGCGCCCACAGGGAGAGATCGAATTCCAGCATCGGGCCAGTTTCGCGGCCCTCGCGCTGTTTGAAAATGCGGAACCTGCACACCCTGCCTCAGGCACAGACTGAGGGCTACCGTGGTACCTTGCCAGCATGCGATTCGACCTCACCGACCTGCGGCTGTTCGTGAACATCGTCGAGGCCGGCAGCATCACCGGCGGTGCCGCGCGGACGCACATGACGCTGGCCTCCGCCAGCCAGCGCGTGCTCGGCATGGAGACCGACCTCGGCACGCCGTTGCTTCTGCGTTCCAGGCAGGGCGTGCAGCCGACCGAAGCCGGACGCACGCTGGTCCACCACGCGCGGCTGGTGCTGCAGCAGATGGAGCGCCTGCGCGGCGATCTCGGCGACTATGGCGCCGGCCTGCAGGGCCACGTCCGCCTGCTGTGCAACACCTCGGCGATGACCGAGCACCTGCCCGAGGCGCTGGGCCGCTTTCTGGCGCAGCATCCCCGCGTATCGGTCGACCTCGAAGAACAGGCCAGCACCGACATCGTCGACGCGGTGCGCGCCGGGCTTTGCGACATCGGCATCGTCTCCGACGTGGTCGACGTCGAGGGCCTGCAGCACTTCGTGTTCCGGCGCGACGACCTGGTGCTGGTGGTGCCGCGCGGCCATGCGCTGGCGCGCCGCCGGCGCGTGGCACTGGCAGAGGTGGTCGATGACCGGTTCATCGGCCTGGCGGAGGGCAGTCCGCTCCAGGCGCACGTGGCGCTGCACGCCCGGCGGCTGGGCAAGCGGCTGGCCTACCGGGTGCGGGTGCGCAGCTTCGAGGCGGTCTGCCGGATGGTCGCGCAGGGCATCGGCGTCGGCATCGTGCCGAAGGCCGCGGCGGACCGCTCCCCGTCCCTCAGGGAGATCCGAGCCATCCCGATCGCCGAGGCCTGGGCCGCGCGGCACCTGCTGGCCTGCGTGCGCGACCCCGATGCGCTGCCGCTCAACGCGCAGCGCATGCTGCACGCGCTGCTGGCGCCGGCGGCACAATAGCCGCGCATGCCAAGCCCCGTCGTCCCGGCCGACTCGATCGTCGCGCTGCTCCAGTCGCTGGTGCGCACGCCCAGCCGTGCCGGCACCGACGCGCCGGGGCCGGTGGTGCACTGCATGGAGGGCTGGCTCGATGCGCGCCGCCTGCCCTTCCGCCGGCTGCGCGGCACCGACGGCAAGGCCCTCGGCCTCTACGCCGAGGTGCGCGGCGGGCAGGCCGGCGGCCCCTGGACCGTGCTCGACGCCACGCTGGACACCGCGGGCTTCGGCGAGGCCACCACCTGGACCTCGCCGCCGACCGAGCCGAGGATCTCGCAGGGCTGGCTCTATGGGCGCGGCAGCGCCGACTCCAAGGGCGGCGCGACCCTGTTCGCGCACCTGCTGCAGGAATTCAGCCAAGCGCGGGATCGCTTCGCCGGCCGGCTCGGCGTGCTGTTCGACCTCGACGAGCATTCGGGCCGCTTCGGCGGCGCGCGCGCCTTCTTCGACCACCCCTTCGATGGCGCACCCGCGCCACGCCCGAACGGGGTGATCATCGGCTACCCCGGGATGCAGCGGATCGTCACCGGCGGGCGCGGCTTCCTGCGCGCGCGCCTCGCGGTGCACGGCATCGCCGCGCACTCCGGCGCCACCCGCCAGCGCGGGCTGAACGCGATCACCCGCGCCACCGCGCTCGCGCGCGCGCTCGAGGCGGCCGGACTGCCGGCGGCGGACGATGCCTTCGGGCTCCCGCCCCAGCTGACGCTGACCGGCATGCACGCCGGCGACGGCGGCTACAGCCAGGTGCCCGACCTGTGCGAGCTGCGCCTCGACCTGCGGCTCACGCCGGGCTTCACCGACGGGCACGCGCGCGAGCTGATTCACCGCACGGTCGAGCGGCAGGACGCCGAATACGCGCCCGCGCCGGCCAGCGACATCGAATGGACCGCCGGCTGGCCTGCCTACCGCGTGCCCGACACGAACCCGATGGTGGCCGCGCTGCGCGAGGCCGGCCGCGCCGAACTCGGCCTCGATCTTCCGACCACCGTGGTGGGGCCGTCGAACATCGGCAACTACCTCCACGGCCTGGGCGTGCCGGCCTTGTGCGGCTTCGGCCTGCACGGCGAGAACGTCCACGCGGCCGACGAGCGGGTTTCGCTCGACAGCATCGGCCCCGTGTACCGGATCTATCGCGACGCGCTGTACCGCCTGCAGCGCGCCTGAGGCGTCGCGGCGCGGTCGGCCGCACACGAGGACGCCGCCACTTGTGAGCGCTTACTCTCTCACGGCGTACCGAAAGAAGGGACCCTGAGGGAACGCGCTCAGAGCGACCAGCTGGCCTGCAGGGACGGGCGCTTCGAGAACTCGGCGAACCATGCCGCCACCCCGGCATGCCGCGTGCGCCAATCGAATTCGCCGAATCGCAGGTCCAGATACCCAAGCGCGCAGGCCACGGCGAGGGTACCGATGTCCACGCGGCCGGGTGCCAGCAGCGCCGGATTCGCGTTCAGGTGCGCCAGCGAAGTCTCGGCCTTGTCCAACTGCGCCGCTCGCCATTCGGGCCAGCGCAAACCCTCCGGCCGGGCCACATCCTCGTAGCGCGCCAGCAGTGCGCCGTCGAGGATGCCGTCCGCCAGCGACTGCAGGGTCAGCGCACCCCAGCGCGCCGCACCGCTGGCGGGAAACAGACTGCCGCCCCCCAAGCTGTCCAGGTACTCGCAGATCACACGGCTGTCGTACAGGGCCTCGCCGTCGTCGGTGATGAAGGTGGGGACCTTGCCCAGGGGATTCTTGGCAATGATCTCCTGGTCGCGTTGGACCGGGTTCGCGTTCGACGGCAGCAACTGCACGCGCTCGCCGAGGCCGAGTTCGTGCGCCACCACCAGGCATTTGCGCACGTAGGGAGAGAAGGGAGAAAAGTAGATCTTCATGAGCCGAGGGGTTCCATCGTTGAAAGTTCAGGCGCCTTCGCGAGATGCCGCCCGGCGATCCAGCCGAACGTCAATGCCGGGCCCAGCGTGATGCCGGGCGCCGGGTACTCGCCGCCCATCACCGAGTGCATGTCGTTGCCCGCCATGTAGAGACCGGGGATGGGTTGGCCTCCGGCGTCGAGCGCCTGGGCATTCTCGTTGCATGCGATTCCCGCCGCGGTCCCGATGTCGCCGGCCACCACCTTGACGGCGTAGAACGGCGCGCGACGCAGCGGCCCCAGGCAGGCGTTGGGCTTCTGATCGGGGTCGCCCAGATAGCGGTTGTATTCGGTACTGCCCTTGCCGAAGTCCTCGTCCTTGCCGCCGGCGGCCTGGGCATTGAAGCGCGCAGCGGACGCCGTCAGCCGCGCACCGTCGATGCCCAGCGATTCGCCGAGCGAGCCGAGGGTCGGCGCCTTCCAGAGGTAGCCCGCGCGTATCAGGTGCTCGCGCGGCCGGCCGCCCGGCAGCGCCAGACCCATGCCCCACTTCTCCATGAAGTCGTGGTCGCAGACCAGGTACACGGGCAAGGACGGCACGGTCTCGTACGAGCGGTACATGGCACGCACGAACTCGTGATACGACGTGGACTCGTTGACGAACCGCTCGCCGGCCTGGTTGACCGCCATCAGTCCGGGTTTGGCGCGGTCCCAGACCAGGTGCGGGTAGCGGACCACGCTGCCGTCCGGCCGCTGCAAGATCGAAACCGGCGCCCAGAAAGCTGGGCTCGAATGCCCGCTGCCCATCGCCGCGCCGGCATCACGGGCCACGGCGATGCCTTCGCCGCGATTGCCTTGCGGCGACATCGACCAGGCCCCGGTCGGCTGTGGGTACAACGCGCGGCGCAGCGTCTCACTCCATGGAAAACCGCCCGTGGCCACGACGACGCCGCAACGCGCGCGAACCCGCACCGCCTGGTCGCCGCGAAGCACCGTGACCCCGATCACACGGCCGTCGACCCGATGCAGCTTCTGCAGCGGCGCCTCGAGCCAGTAGTCGATGCCGCGATCCAGGACGCTCTTGAAGAGCCGCGCGGCGAGTGCATTGCCGAGCACCAGGCGGGTGCCCCGGTGGTATCCGCGCAGCCGGTCGCCGAAGTAGCGCAGCACCAGCTTCATGCCCTCGCGCCAGGAGGTGAAGGACTTCGTCACCGCGAGCAAGTGCCTGGCGTCGGTCATCGTGATCATCATGCCGCCGAGCACCATGAACTCGGGCAAGGGGTCGCGCAGCTCCTTGAAGCGCCGGCCCAGCAGGCGGCCGTCGAACATCGCGGGATCCAGCGAGCGGCCCCCCAGCGCGGCACCCTCGCGGTCCGGGTAATAGTCCGGCGAATAGCTGCGCGCCACGAGTTTCACTTCGGTGTGGCGCTCGAAGAAGTCGACCATGCCGGCGCAATGGCGCAGGAAGGCCTGCTGCATCGCGGCCGGCGCAGCGTCTCCCACCGTGCTGCGCATGTAGGTCCATGCCTTGTCGAAGCTGTCCGGATGACCGAGCTTCGCCGACTGCGCATTGAGCGGCGCCCACACGGCGCCGCCCGACACCGAGGTCGATCCACCGACACGATCGGTCTTCTCGGCGATGAGTACGCTGCGGCCCTCGATGCTCGCCGTCAGCGCCGCGGCCATGCCTCCGGTGCCCGCACCGATCACGACGACGTCGTACTCCGCGTCCCAGGTCTTTGCGTTCATGCGCCGGATCCACCCAGCGACTTGCCCCCATCGACGAAGAGCACCTGGCCGGTGATGAAGCCGGTCAGCGGCGACACGAGGAAGGACACGGCCTGCGCGATGTCTTCGGGCCGCCCCGCTTTGCCCGTGGGCTGCAAGGCCAGCTGCGCCTGCAGCCGCTCGGGGGTGAGCGCGCGCAGGATCGGCGTGTCGATCAGCCCCGGCGCAATGGCGTTGACGAGGATGCCGCGCGGCGCCAGCTCCATGGCGCTGGCGCGGGTGTAGCCCACGACCGCGGCCTTCGAGGCGACATAGTGGGGATGGTTCCTGGCGCCCAGGTAGGCGCGCGACGCGATGTTCACGATGCGGCCGCCGTCGGGCATGGTCTTCGCCACCTCTTGCGTCAGCGTGGCGACAGCGATCAGGTTGACCTCGTAGGCGCGCCGGAAATCCGCATTGCTGACCTCGAGGAACTTGCGCTCGTCGAAGATGCCCGCGTTGTTGACCAGCGCCTGCACGGGCGGAAGCGACCGCACCAGGCCGCGAACGGCCTCCTCGTCGGTGAGGTCGAGCACGCGGCATTGCACCTCGAGGCCGAGATCGGCCAGACGCTTGGTCTCGCGCTGCGCGAGCGCTTCATCGCGGTCGATCATCACCACCGAGAAGCCATCGCGCGCCAGGCGCTCGACCGTCGCCAGGCCCATGCCGCCGGCACCGCCGGTGACCAGGGCAATCGGTTTGTTGCTGTTCATCTGGAAAGGTCCTGTGTCATGCGGAAAGAAAGCCGCCATCGACCGGCAGCACCACGCCATTGACGTAGCTGGCCATCGGTGAACAGAGGAAGACGACCGGGCCGACGATCTCCTCGACCTCGCCGCCGCGCGCCATCGGCACTCGCTTCATGTACCAGTCGGTGCCGCCGGGGACGGCCAGCTGTGGCGCCACCATCTCGGTCAGCATCAGGCCCGGTGCGACGGCGTTGGCGCGCACGCCGAAGGGCGCCAGCTCGCGTGCGAGCACCTGGGTCAGCGAGCGCACCGCCCCCTTCGACGCCACGTAGCCGGCCGACGAGATGCCGCTGACGAAAGCGACGATCGAAGACAGGTTGACGATACATCCGCGGGTCTTCTTGAGGGCGGGCACGAAGGCGTGCGTGACATTGAAGAGCCCCTGCAGGTTGACTTCGATCAGGCGGTCCCACACCTCGACGGCCTGCGGATCGTCGATCCGCGACTTGCCCGAGATGCCGGCGTTGTTGACCAGGACATCGATCGGACCGAAGCGTTCTTCGAGGTCCGTCGCGCAGACCTGCACCGCGGCGCGGTCCGTGACGTCGATGGCAATGCTCCAGGCCTGGCCGCCCGCCAGGACAATCGACGCCGCGGTCGCCTCGGCGCTGCGGATGTCGATGTCGGCCGCGATGACGCGCGCGCCCTGCATGGCGAAGCCGTGCGCGATCGCCGAGCCGAGGCCGCCGCCGGCGCCGGTCACGAGTGCCAGCTTGTCTTTCAGTAGATCCATTCGATGGCTCCTGGGGGTGGAACTCGCCGCTTCAGACACCGAGGTACGCCTTGCGGACGGCCGGGTCGCTGGCGAGCTGGGCGGACGGTCCCTCGAGCGTGATCTCGCCGTTCTCGAGGATGTAGGCATGGCTGGCGACGGCCAGCGCGAGCCGCACGTCCTGCTCGACCAGCAGGATGGTCAGGCCCTGTTCCCGATTGAGCCGCTGGATCGACTCGAAGATCTGCTCGACCAGCAACGGAGAAAGACCCATCGAGGGCTCGTCGAACATGATCATGCGCGGGCGCGACATCAAGGCCCGGCCGATCGCGAGCATCTGCTGCTCGCCGCCGGACAGCGTCGCGGCGCGCTGGTCGATGCGCTCCTTCATGCGCGGAAACATCGCGAACACGCGGTCGAGGTCTTCGGCCATCTCGCGGCGGTTGCCACGCAGGAAGGCGCCCAGCTCGAGGTTCTCGCGCACGCTCATTTCCTTGAAGACCTCGCGGCCCTCGGGCACCTGCACCAGCCCGCGCCGCACGATCTCGTCGGACGGCAGGCGCTGGATCGGCGAGCCGGCGAAGACCACTTCGCCCGCGCTCGCATGGATCAGATGGGAAATGGCGTTGAGCGTGCTGCTCTTGCCGGCGCCGTTGCTTCCGAGCAGCGCCACGATGGCGCCCTGCGGCACGCTCAACGACACGTTCGACAGCGCCTGGATGGCGCCATAGGACGCACTGATGCCGCGCAGCGCCAGCAGGGGTTCGGTCATCGGGGTCTCAGGCATGGGCTGCTCCCTTGCCGAGGTAGGCTTCGATCACGGTCGGATCCTCACTGATTTCCTTCGGCGTCCCTTCGGCGATCTTCTGGCCGAAGGACATCACGGTGATGCGGTCGGAGATCGACATCACCAGCTGCATCACGTGCTCGACCAGCAGCACGGTGATGCCGTCGCGCTGCGCGAGTTCGGTCAGCAGCCGGTCGAGGTTCTCGATGTCGCGGTTGCGCAGGCCGGCGGCGGGTTCGTCGAGCAGCAGCAGCTTGGGCTTCAACGCCAGCGCCCGCGCGATTTCGAGCAGCTTCTGATGCCCGAAGTCGAGCTCCTTGGCGCGCGTCTGGCGGTCGTGCGTCAGGCCCACGCGCTCGATCAGGCCATCGACCAGGTCGCGGATCTCGCCTGCGGGCCGGCGCAGCAGCTTCCCGAGCGTGCCGGCGCTGTGGGAATGGCAGCCCAGCAGCACGTTCTCGTAGACGCTGAGGTCGCCGAACAGCTCCAGGTTCTGGAAGGTGCGTGCCACGCCCATCCCCGCCATGCGGGTCGGTGGGTGGTGGGTCACGTCCTCGCCCTCGATCAGGATGCGCCCTTCCGAGGGCTGGTAGTAGCGCGAGATGCAGTTGAAGGTGGTGGACTTGCCCGCGCCGTTGGGGCCGATCAGCGCGTGGATGGCGCCGCGCTCCACCTGGAAGGAGAGGCTGTTGACCGCCACCAGCCCGCCGAAGCGCACCGTGATGCCGGAGACCTCGACGAAGGGACCTGCGCTCATGGCCGGACTCCCTTCACCGCCTGGCGCGCGACGCGCCGATGGCGGTCGGCGAACAAGCCCTTGGGCCTGAACATCATGAAGCCCATGAGGATCAGGCCATAGATGATCTCCTGCACCGACATCAGCTGGCGCAGCAACTCGGAAATCAGCCCGAAGGCGATCGCGCCGGCCACCGCGCCGCGCACCGAGCCCATGCCGCCCACCACAACCATCGTCAGCACCAGGATGGTGGTCTGGAACCCCAGGCTTTCGGGGTGGATGAACGAGGTGAACAGCGTGTACATGCCGCCCGCGATGCCGGCGAAAGCGGCCGAGATCGCGAAGGCGCTCTGCTTCATCGCCTTGACGTTGATCCCCATGGCCATCGCGGCGACATCGCTCTCGCGCACCGCCCGCAGGGCCGACCCGTACTGCGAGCGTGCCAGCGCGACGGTCAGCCACAGCATCAGCGCCGCCAGCACCATCACGAACGGATAGGCCTGCAGGTCGTTGGTCAGCTTGTAGCCAAAGAACTCGGCCGGCTGCATCTTCATGCCGTTGGAGCCGCCGGTGACGCCCTCCCAGCTCAGGAAGACCCATTGCATGGCCTCGCCGAAGGCGAAGGTCGCCAGCGCCAGGTAGATGTCGCGCATGCGAAGCGCCAGATAGCCGATGAAGAAGCCCAATACCGCCGACAGCAGGCCGCCCGCCAGGATGGACACGATGAACGGCGGATGCCAGGCCGTGTTGATGAGCCCCGCGGTGTAGATGCCGATGCCGTAGAAGGCGGCGTGCGCCAGGGCGAACTGCCCCGCCTCGCCGATCACCACGTGCATGCCGAGCGCCAGCACCACGAAGACCATCAGCAGGTTCACCACATACAGCACATAGCCGGACACGGTGAACGGCAGCGCGATCAGGATCAGGGCGGCAGCCAGCAGCGCCCAGTGGTCACGGGTCATGGATGTCATACCTTCTTGACTTGGGGCTTGCCGCCCAGGATGCCCTGGGGGCGCACGATCAGCGTGACCAGGATGGCCAGGAAGGGAGCCACCACGATGGCATTGGTCGAGATGAACAACCCCACGAGGTTCTCGACGATCCCGATGATCAGCCCGCCCAGCACGGCGCCGGGCAGGCTGGTGAAGCCGCCGACGATCGCCGCCGCATAGGCCAGGATGGCGATGTGCGCGATGTCGGGCGTGATCAGCACCTTGGGCGTGATCAGCAGCGCGGCCAGTGCCGAGATGACGCCGGACATGGCCCAGACCATCATGCGGATGCGCGACAGGCGGATGCCCACGATCTGGGCGGCGCGCGGGTTCATGCCCACCGCGCGCATCGCCTTGCCGATGCGGGTGTGGCTGAACATGAGGTAGATCAGAACCATCACGACCACCGAACTGATGAAGATCGTGACGTCCAGCTTGGTCAGGAAGGCGTCGCCGATCATGACCGGGTCATTGGGCACGATGGAGGGCAGCGAGCGTGGCGTGTCGCCCAATCCCGTCTGCCGCACCAGGCCCTTGAGGGTATAGGCCAGGCCCAGCGTCGCGATCACGAGCTGCGGGCCCACGCCCTTCGAATGCGTGACCCGCTCCATGACGACGCGCTGGAACAGCGCCGCGCCGGCAGCTACCGCGATCACGGTCAGCGGAATGACGACCGCATAGGAAAGGCCCGCGATCAGCAGCAGGCAGAGCGCCACATAGCCCCCGATCATGAAGATCTCGCCCTGGGCGAAGTTGGGCACGTCGGTGGTCTTGAAGATCGCGACGATCGCGATGGCCAGCAGGGCGTACACGCTGCCGGTCACCAGACCGGACAGCACCCCCTGCTGCAGGAACAGCCAGATCTCGCTGAGGCTCATTGGGTGCGAGAGGCGCCCGCTCGCACAGGCGCCTCGTCTCCTTGGTGAATTACTTGGGCTGGTAGGTCCACAGGCTGCGATAGGCGCCCGGAACCGGAGTCATCTCGCTGCCGTCGAACTTCAGGTAGATGGCCGACTTCTGTCCCGCGTGGTCGGTCGGCGTGAGTTCGATCGGGCCCGCCATGACGTTGGATTCGAACTTGGTCTGCGACAGCGCCGTCAGGAACTTCTCGCGGGTCGGCTGCGGGCCGGCCGCCTTCAAGGCGTTGACCACGGTCATCGCCGACGGGATGCCGTAGGGCATGTAGGTCTGCGGGTAGCCGGGCTTGGCGGCGAGTTCGGGATAGGACGCCTTGTACATGTCGTACACCCACTTGAGCTTGGGGCCACCGGCCACGTCGGCCATGACTTCCTGCAGATAGACGTTCTTGAACGCCTCCTTGTTGCCGACGTTCTCCACCAGTTGCTTGAGGTCGGCGGTGCCGTTCACCGCGATCACGATCGGCTTGGTCCAGCCCAGTTCCTGGGCCTTCTTCACCAGCAGGCTCACGGGCCGGGCATAGGTGGTGATCAGCAGCACATCGGGATTGGCCGCGCGGATCTTCAGCATCGGGGCGGTGACGTCGGTCAGGTTCGGCGCCACCGACTGCACCTGCAAGTCGACACCGATCTTCTTGGCCTGGAATTCGGCCGCTTCGAGGTTCCAGCCGCCGTAGGCGTCGTCGTGGTTGATGTAGCCAATCTTCTTGGCCTTCAGGTGCTCGGCGGCGAACTGCACCATCGAGCCGCCGACGGCGCGCTGCGAGATCGAGAAGGCGCCGTAGATGTACTTGGACGGCGGGTAGAGCGCGCCGTCCCCCGACGCATTGAGCATCACGAAGGGGATCTGCGAACGCTCGACGTATTCGCGCGCGCCGACCACGGCCGCGGAGCAGGAGCCGCCATTGAGCGCGAACACCTTGTCCTGCTCGGTCAGCTTCTTAACCGCGGCCAGAAGGTCGTTGGCGTTGCAGCGATCGTCCTCGATCACGAGTTCGATCTTGCGGCCGTGGATGCCGCCTTCCTTGTTGATCTTCTCGTAGTACATCTTCGCCGCGTTCATGACGTCAAAGCCGTAGGCCATCGAGTTGCCCGACAAGGGACCGAAGAGCCCGATCTTGATGGTCTTGTCGGTCACGCCGGGTTCCTGCTGCGCGTGCGAGGCGCCGACGGCCAGGCCGAAGACGGCCAGCGCGGCGAGGGATTTGAGTTTCTTCATGCTGTCTCCTTGGGGATTGAACTTGGGCGAATGGGCGGGTGTCGGCGGTCTACTGCATGCGGTAACCGCCATTCACGTCGATGACGTCGCCCGTGATGTAGGCCGCGGCGGGCGACACCAGGTAGCTGACCGCCGCGGCGACGTCGTCGACCGTGCCCACGCGGCCAAGCGGGATGTTCTGGGCCGCCGCGGCCAGCGCGCCGCTGCTGGTGACGGTGCTGCGCAGCATCTCGGTGTCGATCAGGCCGGGCGCGATGACGTTCGACGTGATGCCCAGGTGGGCCGCTTCGCGCGCAAAGGCCTTGGCATAGCCATGCACCGCAGCCTTGGCACCGATGTACGCGGCGCTCGACCGATAGCCGCCGAGTTGCGCCGCCACCGAGCCGAAAAAGACGACACGGCCGTGTTCGACGTTCGCAGCCTCCCGCCGGCGCAGGTACTCGCGGCTGCAGAGGAAGGCGCCGCGGGTGTTGACCGCAAAGCTGCGCTCCCATGTATCCATGGTCATGTCCTTGATGAGCGGTCGCTCGCCGCCGGGAAGGATCAGGATGCCGGCGACGCAAACCAGCACCGAGACCGCGCCGAGCGTCGACTCGATGTCCTCGAACAGGGCCTGCACCGCCTCTTCGTCGGCCACGTCGACGGCGCGGCCGACGTGGGGTGCACCGAGGCTGGCGGCCACGCGATCGGCATTGGCGCGGTCGATGTCGGCGACCACCACCCGCATGCCCTCGGCCGCCAATCGGCGCGCCACAGCCTCGCCGATGCCCCGTCCGCCCCCCGTCACCACCGCCCACCGATCTGCGCTCGAACGCTTCGTCATGCCATGTCCTCAAAGTCGCGCCCCATTTGGCGCCAGGACCGATTGTGTATACATGATTGGCCATAGACACCCCGTGTTTACCCGATGAAAGGACAATATTTGCGGTTCATGTATACTTGAATCGTGGCGGCCACGACCGCTTGAACAAGAGGCAACGCGTTGGAAACACTGTCGCAACAGGTCACGGACACGCTACGCAACTGGATCCTGCACGGCCGCTTCAAGGCCGGCGAACGCATCGAGGAAATCCCGACCGCGCTCGAAATGGGGGTCTCGCGGACCCCCGTGCGCGCAGCGCTCGCGGCACTCGCCAACGAAGGACTGATCGACCACCAGCCCAAGCGCGGCTATCTGGTTCGTGAATTCGAGCTGGACACCATCGTGGCGGCGTACGAGGTGCGCGCCGCGCTCGAGGGCCTCGCCTGCAAGAAGGCGGCCGAACGCGGCCTCAGCGAGACGCAGGCGAAAACGCTGCAGGACTGCCTGTCCGATGGCGACAGGATCCTGGCGAAGGGGGTGCTATTGCCCGAAGACCACGCGCCGTACCAGAAGATCAACGTCACGCTGCACAACACCTTCCTGGAAGCTTCGTGCAATCCGTGGCTCGGCCGCTTCGCGGAGCAGGCACACAACATCCCTTTCGCGTCCGACCGCCTGGTTCTCTGGGACGTCGAGCATGCGGTGATCCTGCGCTCGCACGGAGACCACCACCGCATCGTCGAAGCCGTGCTCGCCAAGGACTGCACGCGCGCCGAGCAGCTGATGCGCGAACACGTGTACTACGCCGGCATCATCTTCAAGCAGAACTTCGAGCGATTGCTGAAGGGGACATCCACGCTCGGTGAGCGTGAAGCCGACGCGGGCTAGCAGCGCCCCTTCTTCGCCTGCCCCGGCGGGCAGTGGTAGCCGCCATCGCCATGGTCGTCGTGGTCGTGATTGCTGTGTTTGCCGTTCTTCTGCTTGCCCGGCTTCCACTGGTCGTCGACCCAGCGCCATCCGCCGCTCGCCTGGACCCAGCGGCCCGGTGCATAGACGTAGTCCGGCCGGTCTTGCTGCCAACGGCCGCCCTGCCAGACGTAGTCGCGCTCGTTCCAGACCCAGCGACCCTGCACCCACACCTGGCCCGGGCGCGGTCCTGGGACCATTTCATAGCGCGGCGGCGGCGGCGCCATCTGCACGATGCCGGGCACGTTGATGTTGATGTTGACCTGCCCGAGGGCCGGGAAAGTGGCCGCCGCGGCAAGGGCGGCGAAGGCGAAGGTGGCAATGCGCAAGGGAAGCTCCATTCAACTCGTGTCAGGCCATTTTAGGGAAGCGGCCGAGTCGAACGCGCAGGGGTCGTCAGCGTCGGCTTTCGGGCCGTCCCCGAGCAAGCGGCAACTGATTCTGGACCAACGGCCAGAATCAGCTGAAGATGCGATCGAATCTGGACAACAGGGAGCGCCGCGACATGGATCGACGAGACTTCATTCGCCTGACCTCGGGAGGCGGCATCGCACTGGTCGCCGCAACCGGCACCGCCTGCAGCCAGCGGATGCCCGAGGAGGCCGTCGCCGCCTGGAAAGGGCCCGGCGCCGAGCCTGACGCACGGCGCTGGATTCTTGGCTATGCCATCCTGGCGCCCCATTCGCACAACCTGCAATCGTGGCTGGTCGATCTGCGCACGCCGGGCGAGATCCTGCTGCGCTGCGACCTCACTCGCCTGCTACCCGAAACCGATCCGTTCTCGCGGCAGATCATGATGAGCCACGGCACGTTCCTGGAACTGCTCGACATCGCGGCACGCGAGCGCGGCCTGAGGGCCGAGATTTCCTTGTTCCCGGAGGGTCCGTTCGGCCCCTCCAAGCTCGACCAACGGCCGGTCGCGCGCATCCGCCTGACCGCCGACCCCACCGTATCCAGGGACCCGCTGTTCGCGCAGATCCTGACCCGTCGCACCAACCGCAGCGCCTACGATCTGGCCCGCCCGGTGCCGCCTCATGCCTGGCAGGCGATGATGGAGAGCGTGAAGCCGAATTCCTTGCGCTTCGGATTCGCCGGCCTGGATCAGCCCGATGCGCTCCAGCGCCACCGCGCCATTGCTGCGCAGGCGTGGCAGATCGAACTGACCACGCCGCGAACGATCATGGAGTCGTACAAGGTGCTGCGCGTGGGGGCCACGGAGATCGAACAGCACCGGGATGGCTTGTTCGTGCTCGATCGAATCCCCGTGTGGATGAGCCAGGTCGGGTTGTTCGACCGCAGCAGGCCGCCGGCGCCGGGTGACTACGCCACCACGAGCCAGATCAAGGACTTCAAGGCCAAACTCGATTCAACGCCAGGTTTTTTGTGGATGGTGACCGATGGCAATGACCGGTCAACCCAGGTCAACGCCGGCCGAGCGTACGTCCGGGTGCAACTCGCCGCCACGGCTGTCGGCATTGCGCTGCAGCCGCTCCAGCAGGCCTTGCAGGAGTACCCGGAGCAGGCGAAGCCCCACGCGGAGGTTCGAAGCCTGCTGGATGCGTCGCCATCGAACCTGACAGTGCAGATGTGGGCCCGGGCTGGCTTTGCACCGCCCGTCGGTCCCGCGCCGCGCAGGGGCGTGGACGCTCAGTTGGTACCAGCGTGAGTCGATGGTGACGTCGGGCTCCATCCTGGTCGCAGGGTTGGTCTCGGCCGCGGCCGGCGCGGTGGCGCTGGGCCGGTGGCGGTGGCAGCGACAGGGAGCCACCCTTCGCGCGACGATGCGGACGGCCTGCCTGCCCCCGTCCGTGAAGACCTACGACGCTCGCGAAATCGAAGCGCTTGCGCCGCCCGTGAGGCGTTACTTCGAAGCCGCGTTGCAGGACGGCCAGGCCATGATCACCAGCGTTCGGTTCTCGCAGCAAGGGCAATTTCGGCAGAAGGATGCCTGGCAGACCTTCAGCGCGACCCAGTTCGCGACGATGCACCCTCCCGGCTTCGACTGGGACGCGCGGATCAGGATGGCACCGGGCGCCGATGTCTGGGTTCGAGACACCTATGCCCTTGGCGCCGGATCCTTGCGCGCCGCGGTGCTCGGACTCGTGACCGTGGCGGACATGCGTGACACGGCGGCATCGGCACGCGGCGAATTGATGCGCTACCTCGCCGAAGCGGCGTGGTATCCGACCGCCCTGCTGCCCAGCCAGGGCGTGCGATGGGAGGGCATCGACGACGCGTCCGCGCGAGCGACGCTCTGCGACGGGACGACCACGGTCACGCTGGAGTTCAGATTCGGGACGGACGGCTTGATCGCGGCGGTGTGGGCCGCGTCCCGTCCGCGATCGGCGACCGAGTCGGCGCCGTGGCTGTGCCGCATCACCGGCTACGAGCTGCGAGCCGGCATGCGCGTCCCGCTACAGGGCGAAGTCGAATGGGAATTGCCGAGTGGGCCAATGCCGTACTTTCAGGGGCTCGTGACGGACATCGACTATGAGTTCGCAGCGCGGTGATCGCGTCCCCATTGAGCCGGTGCCGCCGCCCGCTCCGCTTAACCCGCAAAGGCCCTCGGTCAACTACTTCACAAGCAGGACGGGCACCTTCGACAGGTGCACGACCTTCAGCGTGATCGAGCCGACCAGCAGCTCGCGCAGCGCATCGCGCCCATGCGTGCCCATCACGATCTCGTCGCAATGCAGCGCATCGGCCAGCCGGGTGACGACCTCCCCGACATGGCCGACTTCGGTGTGGGCGCTGTACTTCACACCGGCCGCATCGAGCAGCGAACGGGCCTCGCGCAAGGCCTTCTCGCTCTCTTCGGCGTGAAACGTGGCGATCTGGTCGTGGCTGGCGAACTGGATGATCGCGCGGGACAGCGGCACCTGCACGTTCACCAGGTGGACCTCGAGATCGTCCGGATTGAGGTAATTGGCGCGTCGGGCGAGGACATGCTGGACGGCGTGCCGGGAGCATTCCGAGCCATCGATGGGCAGCAGAACCTTCTTCATGATGTCACCCCCTTTCCGGTGCGACATCGCTGCGAGGCCCGGCACCGGTCGGGCGAACTCGCCACGATTATGCGCGGCGGTGCGCGAGCGCACCAATGGTCAATCGTCGCGCGCCGCGGCCCGCGCGGCGGGCGTCGCCACCTTGCGCCGGCGCAGGTACAGCTTGAGCAGTTCCATCGCCACCGGAGAGGCGAAGAAGAACGGCAGCATCAGCAGCCAGTCGCTCGGCGACAGCGGCACGGTGTCGAAGAAGGGTGCCAGGAAGGGTACGTACACCACGCCCAGCACCAGCACGAAGGACGCCGCGACCGCGGCCACCATCCAGCCGTTCGAGAACAGGCCGATCGCGAACACGCTATAGCGCTCCGACCGCGCGGCAAAGGCACGGAACAGTTCCGAGGTGCACAGCGTCACGAAGGCCATGGTCTGCGCGGCTTCCAGGTGGTCCGGATAGCGCTGCAGCGCGAGATGGAACACCCCCAGGATCGCCAGCACGTCCACCGCGCCCACGACCCCGATGCTGAACGCCATGTCGCGGTTGATGACCGGTTCCTTCGGCGAGCGTGCGGGCTGCTTCATGATGTCGTCCTCGCCTTTTTCCATGCCCAGCGCGAGCGCCGGAGCGCCGTCGCTGACCAGGTTCAGCCAGAGCAGTTGCACCGGCCGCAGGGGCATCGGCATGCCGACGAGCATCGCGCCAAACACGATCAGGATCTCGCCCACGTTGCAGGCGAGCAGGAAGTAGACGAACTTGCGGATGTTCGAGTAGATGATCCGCCCCTGCTCGATGGCGGCGACGATGCTGGCGAAGTTGTCGTCGGTGAGGACCATGTCGGCCGTCTGCTTGGCCACGTCGGTGCCCGTGATGCCCATGGCCACGCCGATGTTGGCGCGCTTGAGCGCCGGCGCGTCGTTCACGCCGTCGCCGGTCATCGCCACCACGTGGCCGCTCGCCTTGAAGGCGTCGACGATGCGCGTCTTGTGCTGCGGCGACACGCGGCAGCAGACGTCCAGCCGCTCGGCCCGCGCCGCGAGTTCGGCGTCGGAGAGCCGGTCGATCTCGGCGCCCGTGAGCACCAGTCCGCCGGGCGTGCGCAGGCCGATTTGGCGCGCGACGGCCTCGGCGGTGTCGCGATAGTCGCCGGTCACCATGACGGTCTTCAGCCCGGCACCCTTGGCGACCTTCAGCGCTTCGATCACTTCGGGCCGCGGCGGGTCGATCATGCCCAGCAGCCCGACGAAGACGAGGTCGCGTTCCACCGTCTCGGGGCTGAGCGTCTCGGGCATCGCCTCCAGCGCCCGGAACGCCACGGCCAGCACGCGCAGCGCCTGGCCCGCCATGTCGCGGTGCTGCTCGAGGATGGTGTTGCGCATCGCCGCCGCGAGCGGCACGACATGGCCGCCGTCGAGCATGCCCGTGCAATGCTCGAGGACCACGTCGGGCGCGCCCTTGACCACCGCCGTCAGCGGCGGGTAGACGAACCCGGGTGCGGCACCATCGCCCGCATTGCGATGGATCGTCGTCATCCGCTTGCGCTCGGCGTCGAACGGAATCTCCTGCACCCGCGGCATCGTCTTCGCGAACGCGTCCTGCAGGTAGTCCGCCTTGGCCGCTGCGACGATCATCGCGCCCTCGGTCGGATCGCCGATGATGGTCCACGACCGTGAGCCCGACTCGTCGGGGCGCTCCTCCAGCTGGGCGTCGTTGCAGGCGATCGCGCCCTGCACCAGCGCCGAAGCATCGGGGCTTGTGCGCGGGTCGAAGGCCTCCTCGCCATGGAAGAACGCACCCTTGGGCGCGTAGCCTTCGCCCGTGATGCGCAGCCGCCGGCCGCCGGTCCAGGCCTGGACGACCGTCATCTGGTTCTGCGTCAACGTGCCGGTCTTGTCCGAGCAGATCACGGTGGCGCAGCCCAGCGTCTCCACGGCCGGCAGCTTGCGGATCAGCGCATGGTGCTTGAGCATGCGCTGCATCCCGAGCGCCAGGCAGATGGTCACGATGGCCGGCAGCCCTTCGGGCACCGCGGCGATCGCCAGGCTGACCGCAGTCATGAACAGGCTGATGATGTCCTTGCGCTCGGCCTCCAGGTAGTTCATCAGGCCGATCCTCGCAACATCGGCGATGTGCGTATCGCGGAACAGGCCGTACACGAAGACGATCGCGCAGATCGTCAGGCAAGCGGTGCCCAGCACCCTGCCCAGGTGCTCGAGCTTGGCCTGCAGCGGCGTGCTCTCGTCCTCGAAGGACTGGATCATCTGCGCGATCAGGCCGATCTGCGTGTCCATCCCGGTGCCGGTGACCAGGCCCTTGCCGCGACCGTAGGTGACCAGCGTGCTCATGAAGGCCGTGTTCTTGCGGTCGCCGAGCGGGATCTCCTTGTCCAGCACCACCGCATGGTCCTTCTCGACTGGCACGGATTCGCCGGTCAGCGAGGCCTCCTGCACCTTGAGGTTGAAGCACTCGAACAGGCGCAGGTCGGCCGGCACGAAGTTGCCGGCTTCGATCAACACCACGTCGCCGACCACGATCTCGCGGCTCGGGAT
Organism: Variovorax sp. P2_H12; assembly: GCF_056403395.1. Classification (NCBI taxonomy): domain Bacteria; kingdom Pseudomonadati; phylum Pseudomonadota; class Betaproteobacteria; order Burkholderiales; family Comamonadaceae; genus Variovorax; species Variovorax sp. P2_H12. The sequence goes on from NZ_JBFUFO010000015.1 coordinate 111,956, forward strand.
CGACAGTCGGTGGCCGTCTCGGATCACCTGCGCGTTGGGCGCGGCCATCTTCTTCAGCGCCGCCAGGGCCTGCTCGGCCTTGGACTCCTGGATCACGCCGACCACGGCATTGAGCACGACGATGACCATGATGGCGATCGAGTCGACCCATTCGCCGAGCAGCAGCGACACCACGGCCGCGATCACGAGGATGATCACCAGGTAGTTGTTGAACTGGTCCCACAGCAGGGACCAGAAACCCGGGCGCGGGCGTTCCGACAGCTCGTTGGCGCCCAACCGCCCGAGCCGCTCCGCTGCCTCGCGAGCCGTCAGGCCCTGCTCGAGATGGGTCTCGAAGTCGGCGACGAGCTGGTCGATCGGCTTGCCGTGCGAATCGCGGTCGTGCATGACGGGCTCCTGGTCATTGCGCGAGTGTCGCGCGCCGCGCAGCGGATGGAAATCGGAAGTTTGCCGGGCGCCGGCGCGCCGCGAGACGGCGGCTTCGAGCGAGCGCTGTGCCCTGCGCGGCGGCGGACCGCAAAGCACAGGAGGCAGGCGCTGCGTGGCGCTGATGATCGGCTGCGCTGCCGATTGGGTGGCGCCTACTCCACCCAGACGCGACCCAGGAAAGGGTGGAGCAGGCAGAATGCGCCGCACAGCCGGGTTCGGCCAGGACCGGACCTCCGGCGCCAGCCCAAGAGTTTCGACAAGGATCACCGTGGCTGAAGGCCCCAAGGAGGATTACGGGATCCATCGGCACGACAGCGTGTGGAACAAGTCTCCGCTCACACCCGCCGAGATCTTCGAGCGGCTGCGCCACCTGCGGCCGGTGGAGACCCTGCGCCAGAGCTTCATCTACAACAACCTGATGTATGCCGCGGTCGGCCACATCATCCATTTGCTCTCGGGGCAGCCGTGGGCCGCATTTGTCCGGGACCATCTGCTCGAACCGGCGGGGATGGGCAAAACCCTGTTCTCGCACGCCGCGCTGCTGGCGAGCACCGACCGGGCCGTGCCCTATATCGAGAAGCGGGATTCCGAAGAGCTCCTGCGGTTGCCCGATGAAGACCAACTGAGCGGATCAAGCGCCGCGGGCGGCATGGTTTCCACTCTGGAAGACATGTCCAAGTGGCTGCGACTCCTGATGAACGACGGTCGCATGGGCGAGCGACAGATCGTCCCCCGGCAGGTTGTCCAGGAAACAATGGCACCTGCCATGGCGCTGCCCAACACGCTGGCGTTGACGCGGGGGTGGCGCGAAATCCTGAATGTGACCTATGGCATGGGGCGGCACACCGCCGTGTACCGCGGCCATCTCATCAGCTACCACGGCGGGTCGCTCGATGGGGTCACGTCCCAGGTCCTGCTGCTGCCGCACGAACGCATCGGAGTGGTGACGTTCGTGATCGGCGACAGTTTCGGGGTCCTGCGCGACACCATCGCCTACCAGGCCGTCGAGCGCCTGCTCGGCCTGGCACCAACGCCGTGGCACGAACGCTGGCTTGCCGTGAAGAAGGCCTTCCGCACAGGCATGACCCAGGCACGGCAACGCGCGGGAAACGAGCGCATACCAGGCACCGTGCCCTCGCACCCGCTCACGGCGTATGTCGGTGAGTACGAGCATCCGGCCTATGGACGGACTGTGATCCGCCACGACCCCGAAGGGCTCCGCTTCGCGTTCCGTGCTGCGGACTTGGCACTCGGTCACGTGCACTACGACCGATTCGACACCCCCGACGACGAGCTCCGAGGCAAGTGGTCCCTGAACTTCACCACGGATCCGCAGGGCGACATCGGCGCGCTGCACATGGTGCTCGACCAGGCCGAGGCGACATTCACCCGCGTCGTGCCCCACCCGACAGCCGACGTCCTGCTGGACCTGTGCGGCACATTCGAAACCGCGTCGGGCGTCAAGTGGCAGGTCGGCGTCAAGGACGGTGCGCGGCTCTATCTGTGCTTTCCGGGCACACCCGACGTAGAACTCGTGCCCTACAAAGCCTCCCGCTTCAGGATTGCGCAGTTCCCGGATCGGGTCTACGCGTTCGAAACGGACGAGGCTGGCCGGTGCCGTCTGCGCATCGCTGGGCCCGAGGGCGTCTATCTGCTGACGCGCGTCGAGCTGTGACGCCGCTGCGCTGCAGCCGGCGCGACGGCGGTGGCGTTCACTGGCGCTGCAGCACCTTGAGCACGCCGAGCGCGGCGGCGCACTTGAGTCCGCCCGACCCGATCACCACCGCCACCTTCGGCTTTCTCCTGTGCTCCGGCGGCCCGGGAGGCCCCTGCTTCATGCGACTTCCGCCGGCTCCGGGCTCTGCCGCATCAGTTCGCGCAGGTACGGCAGCTGCTCCTCGGCGGCGCGCTCGCCGGCTTCGATGATGTAGGGGATCTTGTCGGTGTCGAACAGCCGCACGCGCTGCTCGAAGCGCGGAATGATCGGGATGATCTCGCTGTGGTGGGCCAGGCTGTGGAAGGCGAAGTTCGACTTCAGCAGGTTGTTCGACATGATCGCGCTGAGCTGGAAGGCGAAGCGGCCGGCCGAATGGATGCTGGACTGGTAGGGGCTCTCGAAGCCGGCCGCCACGATCACGTGGGCGCCCTGCCGGATGGCGACGCCGATCGGCAGCGGGTCGGACAGGAAGCCGTCGATCAGCAGCTTGTCGCCGATGCGCCAGGGCGAGAAGGCGAACGGCAGCGCGATGCTGGCGCGCACCGCATCCACCAGGCGGCCCGACGACAGCACCACCTGCTCGCCGTTGGCGAGGTCGGTGGCGGTGACGTGCAGCGGCGTCGGCAGGTCCTCGATGCGGGTGTCGCCGAAGGCGCTCTGCAGCCGCTGCATGATCATCCGGTCGTCGCGCAGGCCATAGGTGGCCTTGTCGAAGCGCAGCCAGCGCGGCGCCACGGTCTGCAGCAGCGACCGGGTGTTGCGCCTGTTCGCCACTTCCTTGGTCCACAGCCGGCGCGTCATGTCGGCCGCCACGTCCGCATCGTGCCCGGCCGCCATCACGGCCGCATACATCGCACCGGCGCTGCAGCCCACCACCATGTCGAGCTCGAAGCCTTCGCGCTTGAGCACGGTCTGGATGCCGATGGCAGCGGCGCACTTCACGCTGCCCGAGCCGATGACCAGCGCGATGCGCTTGCGCCCGTGCGCGGATTCGGATGATTTCATCGCAGTTCTCCACCGCGCGTGGTTCGATCCACGCCGCATGACATCGCAGGACCGAAGCCAGGAACACCGCGGAACCGGCTCTGCCGGGCCGCTGGTGTTGCCCCCTCGAGGGGGCTGAGGGCCGCGGCTCCAAGCCTGCCTGCGCAGGCTTGGACGGACTCGAAGAGCCGCTGCCTCGGGCAGCGACTCCGGGCGGCTACACGAAGTGAGCAAGCAACGGGGGTGGGTGTCATTGCACTTCGGCGTCGAAGCTGGCGACTGCGGACCCGACGTCGCCGTAGAGCTTCAGGATGCTCGTGAAGCCCGACAGCTCCAGCACCCGCAGCACGCCGGGCTGGACGCCCGCGAGCCGGAAGTCGCCGCCCTGGCGCCGCGCGTCCTTGAGGGTCGCGAGCAGCGCCCTGAGGCCGGCGCTGCTGGTGTAGACCACCTCGCTGAAGTCGGCCACCAGCCGCACCCGTTGTTCGCTGACCGCCTTGCCGAGCGCCGCCATGAGGTGCTCGGCGGTGAGGCTGTCGACGCTGCCGCTGATGGCCGCGATGGTGACGTCGCCGGGGGTGATGTGGATCTGCATGCGAACTCCTCTGAACTGAATTAGGGGCGGATCTGCTTGACGAGCGTCAGGTGGTTGCCGCGCTCGGGGTCCGGCCGGTAGCGCACCTCGTCGACCATCTGGCGCACCAGGTGCCAGCCGAGACCGCCGATCGGGCGCTCCTGCCACGAGGCGTCGAGCGAGGGCGCGGCCAGCGCGTCCGGATCGAAGGCCCGCGCGCGGTCGGCGATCTCGATCGTCATCGGACAGCTTTCCCAGTCGCACGCCAGCGTGATCGGGCCCGGCGGGCCATCGGCGTAGCCGTGCGTGATGACGTTGACGCTGACCTCCTCGACCGCCAGCCGGACCTCGTCGCGCACCTCGCGGCTGGCACCGGCGCGCCGGCAGGCCTGGTCGGCCACGGCGAGCAGATCGGGCAGGTTGTCCAGCGTGGCGGCGCGGGTGATGCTGAGCCTGTTCATCAAGGCTCTTTCGGCTGAAGTGCGCGCGCGATCTTGTCCATCAGCCGCGCCAGGTCGACCGGCTTGGTGTCGAAGTCGTTGCAGCCGGCGGCCAGGGCGCGCTCGCGATCGCCCGACATCGCGTGCGCCGTGAGCGCGATCACCGGGATCGCCCGGGTCGCCGCATCGGCCTTCAGAACGCGGGTCGCCTCCCAGCCGTCCATCACGGGCAGGCTCATGTCCATGAGGATCAGGTCCGGTGCGGCGCTCGCGGCCAGCGCCACGGCCTGCGCGCCGTCGGTGGCGGCCGAGATCTGGAAGCCCTGGCGCGACAGCCGGCGCGACAGCATGTCGAGGTTCATCTCGTTGTCCTCGACGATCAGGATCCTAGGCATGGGCCAGGCCCCTCCTGGCAGCCACCGGCGCCGGCACGCGAACGACGAAACGGGCGCCCGCGCCGACCTGGCTGTCGACGTCGATCGTGCCGCCCATCAGTTCGCAATAGTGGCGCGTGATCGCCAGGCCCAGGCCGCTGCCGCCGAAGCGGCGCGTGGTGGAGCTGTCGGCCTGCGCGAAGGCGCGGAACAGCAGCTCGCGCTGGGCGCCGGCGATGCCGATGCCGTTGTCGTTCACCTGGATCACGAGCAGCTGGGTCTCGGGCTCGTGCCGGACGTTGAGCACGACCTCGCCGTCGCGCGTGAACTTGCCGGCGTTCGACAGCAGATGGGCCAGGATCTCCCGGATCTTCTCCGCGTCGCCCAGCAGGCGCAGCGGCGGGACGTCGCAGAACAGGCTGAAGACGTTCCCGTTGCGCTCGATCTGCTCGCGCATCTCCTGCGCCACGTCCGCCACCAGTTCGTCGGGCCGGAACGGCGCGTTGAAGACCTCCGCCTGGCCGGCCTCCATCCTGGAGAGGTTGAGCACGCCCTCGATCATGGCCAGCAGCGTCATGCCCGCGCTGCGGATCTTCTGCACGTCGCCGACGCGGTCGGCCTCGCCGATGTCCATGAACTCCGATTCGAGCAGCTCGCTGTAGCCGATGATGGCGTTCAGCGGCGTGCGCAGCTCGTGGCTCATGTTGGCCAGGAAGGCGCTCTTGGTCCGGTTGGCCGAATCGGCCAGCATGCGCGCGAGTTCGAGCTGCCGGTTCTTCAGCGTGATCTGCTCGTTGCGCTGGATCACCTCGCGCCGCGCCGCCAGCGCGCGCTGGGACTGCGAATACGAATGGACGCCGAACATCAGCAGGTAGGGCACGAAGCAGACCACCGACAGCAGCGCGGTACGCAGCGATGACTGCAGCTGCAGATCGAAGCCGTTGGCGGCCGCGCCCAGCAACGCCCCGGCCAGCCAGGCGACGAAGCCGCGCTGTGCCAGCGGCGGCCCGCCCAGGCTCAGGATCGACAGCAGGCCCGAGCTCAGCATCAGCGTGCTGGGCCACAGCGAGAAGGACACCAGCCCGCTCAGGACACCGAACAACAGCGCGTCGACCATCAGGTTGCGATGCTCGGCCTGGCGGCTGTCGGGCGCCCGGCGCGCCACCCAGCGTGCCAGCGGTGCCCACAGGAAGCCGTGGAAGACGAGCACCGCCCAGGCCCACGGCGGCGGCGGCCGCTCGAGGAAGTGCGACACCAGCACCACCAGGACCAGCAGGTTGGCCCAGCGCCGCACGCCGTAGTCGAGCTCGACGATCGGATGGGTCTTGCGCGCGCCAGGCCCGCCCGCAACAGCTTCAGCCGTGGGAACCATACAAAAAGTAATAATTGTGTTTTCTTTCGTTTGCAGATTAAGCTGCGCCCGGGCTGAAAAACTGTCCGCAGCCGCCAATCTCACTTGCCGAACGCGCCAAGGAACGGACACCGCAATTCATCGAAGGACCGACCTCGTGACGCCCACCGCCGCCTTGCCGTTCAACATGCTCGCCGGCATCCAGAAGGCCGGCATCGACCTCGCAGCGCTCGCGGTGCAGGCCGGGCTGTCGCCGGAGGCGTTGCGCAAGCCGCTCAGCGCGGAACAGGCGGACCGCTTCTTCACGGTGGCCTACGAACGGATCGGCGATCCGGCCGTCGGGCTGGCGCTGGGCATGCAGCCGATGCGACCCGAACTGTTCGGCGTGGTCGGCTTCTCGGCCATGACCTGCAGCAGCTTCGGGGCGGCGCTGGCGCGCATCGCGCGCTACAACGCCCTGGTGTCGGCCTGCGAACTCGACATCGTGCCGGACGCCGACGAGACCGCGGTGCGCGTTCGCTACGGCGGCCCCGGGCGCCCGTACAGCCGCTGCCGGATGGATCTGCAGATGGGGACGCTGCTGAACTTCGGCCGCCTGTTCACCGAGCGCGAGATCACGCCGGTGCGCCTGACGCTGATCGGAGAGCCGCCGCCCTATCACGCGCGCTATGCCGAAGTGTTCTCGTGTCCGGTGCTGTTCGGCCAGCCGCACGACGCGATCGTGTTCCGCCGCAGCGACCTGGACCTGCCGCTGGTCAGCGCGAATCCGACCGTCGCCGCCCTGTTCGAGGATGCCGCGGAGCGCGACCTGGTGGCCCACCGGTCCCCGCGCGACACCGCCCATGCGGTGCGCGAGGCGCTGCGGCAACTGCTGCACGGCGATGTGCCGAGCATCGCCCAGGTGGCCGGCGCGCTGTTCGTCAGCGAGCGCACACTGCAGCGCCGGCTGGCGCGCGAGGGGGTCCAGTTCAGCACGCTGCTGGACGAAGCCCGCCTCGAGATGGCGCGGCGCTACCTCGCGGCCGGCCGCGCGAGCCTGACCGAGATCGCCTACCTGCTCGGCTTCGTCGACCCCAACTCCTTCTTTCGTTCCTTCAAGCGCTGGACCGGGAAGACGCCGGCCGACTACCGGCTCGGCAACGGCGTCGAGCCGGCGAAGACGACGCCACGGGCCCCTGAGGCCGCGCCCGCGCCTTATCGCGCGACAGAACCCGCGTTCTTGCGCGGCATGAAGATGGAGTAGTTGCCATTGGCCTGCGCGACCAGGGTGTCTCCAGAGAAGATCCTCGAATCGAGATTGGCGATGGTCCTGCCTCGGCTGACGAGTTCAGTGACGCACCTGATGAGGCCGGCAGCAACGGGCTTGAAGTAGTTGATCTTCACCTCGATCGTGGCGCAGATCTCGTCTTCGGCCAGTGTCGGGTAGAGCGCGACGCCCATGCCGGTGTCCGCGAGCGCGAAGATGACGGCGCCATGCACGACATCGTGCGGATTGCGGTGGTGCTCCTCGACCTGCAGCGTGCACTGGCTGAAGCCGGCACGCTGCTCTTCAACGATGAGGCCGATGAGGTCTGCGTAGGGGTGGTTCATTGGAAGGATTCTGCACCCTGAGGTTGGACATCAGCGGCACCAACGGCGCGTTCGATGGAAATTCAGACTACGGGCCGGGGTGCGGCGCCTACCGAACGACGGGCGCTGGCCCCCCCCAGAGCGCGTGGCCAGGGCCGCACCCGACGGCTCGGCGGCTTCGACGACAGCGTGCTGAGGATGGTGTCCAACATCTGCAAGCGCGAGGGGCGTGACGGAAAAGCCGCGATGAAAATTGAGAATCATCGCATCTCGGCACGGGCCCAGTCGCCGTCTATTCTTTGCGCGGCAACAAGACAAGGGAGATACGCCATGAACAATTTCGCCTTTCAGAACGAGCTTTTGAAATGCATCAGGAATGCTCAGGACCCATACCCCGAAAACGAGCTCAAAGACCGACTCGAACATGAATTCAATCGGCTCAATCGGCGACTGACGCAAAGCGCCGTGGTCGTCAATTCGATTCGTTTGAAGGAAGACCGAGTGTCCGACGACCACTGGAACCACACAGCCGCACGGATGACGGGCGGAGCCGTGTGGGCGCTGGGGCGTGATTGGCAGAGCATTCCCGGCCGTGGGGGGCACGATCATCGCGATCGATGTCATCGAAACGCTGCTTTTGAAGAGTGCCGATGGCGGGTCTCGATACATGGCCGACGGTGGAGATTTCGGAGGACCCTCACCATCGATTCAGGATTTGAAGCACGCCATCACGACAGGACGACTGCGCTAGCTGCGCAGATCGACGGCGCCGAGCTTTTCGCACGTGCGCTTCAGCTGCGCCTTCGCGCGCTCGGCATCGCGCAAGCGGACCGCAGGCGCAGTAGGTCCCTAACCCGATCGGCCCGCCTTCCGGTCGGTGAATTCCTTCATGAAATGCTGGGGTTCGCCGGTGAGGAAAGCCGCTGCGAACTCACCCACGCCATCGCGGATGGAGGTCTCCAGCGGCTCCTGCTGCCATTGCCGAAGCAGGCGCTTCTGCTGGCGCACCACGGCGGGTCCGTAGGCGGCGAGTTGACCTGCCACGCGAGCCACTTCGGTGTCCAGCCTTTCGGCTGGCACCACAGTGTCGACCACACCCCATGCCAGCGCCTGCGTCGCATCGATCGAATCCCCAGTCAGGAGCATCCAGTTGGCGCGGGCATTGCCGATCAGCCGCGGCAGCAAGGCCGCATGAATGATGGAGGGAATTCCCACCTTGATTTCCGGCATGCCGACATGCGCCGCAGTCGATGCGATGCGCAGGTCGCACGCGAGAGCCAGTTCAAGGCCCCCGCCCAAGGTCCAGCCCGGGATGCGGGCGATGACAGGCACCGCGAGTTGTCGTATCGCTTCGCAAAGCTCACGCAGGTTGTCGATGAAGACCCGTGCGCTCGCCGAGTCCAGCGCGCCCATTTCCTTGATATCTGCACCGGCAACAAACGCCTTGTCGCCAGCCCCGCGCAGGATGACCACACGCACTTCGGCATCGCCCGATAGACGGCGAAATGCCTGCATCAGGTCCGAAATCACCGGCGTCCCGAGGATGTTGAGCGATCCGGCATCGCGGATGGTGACAGTCACCACGCCCTGGTCGTCGATGGTCACATCGGCATGGCGGAGAGTCGCTTCATTCATGGGTGTCAAAGCCTTTCGAATCCGATTTCCCGGACGACCTTCTTCCAGAAGGCATTCTGCTCGACGATGAGCCTGGCGAACCCTGCACGCGACATCGGACTCGGGATCGCGCCCAGCTTCTCGATCGCGGCGATGACGCCGGGGTCGCCCAGTGCTTCGCGCACCGCCTTATGGAGCTGATCCAGGATCTGGGGCGGCGTGCCCGCCGGGGCCCCCAGGCCGAACCATGAGGGGTTGTTCACGGCCGGCAGGCCCAGCTCGGCGTAGGTCGGCACCTGGGGCAACAGCTCGAGCCGCTGTTTCGCCGCCACCGCCAGCGGACGGATCTTGCCGGCCTGGATCAGCGAGGCGGACGAAGGGATGTTGTCGAAGACCGCATCGATCTGTCCCGATACCAGATCGGTCAAGGCCGGCCCCAGTCCCTTGTACGGCACGTGCAGCATCTGCGTGCCACTGACATGCTTGAACAATTCGCCATTGACGTGGCTCAGCCCGCCATTGCCGGACGAGCCGAACGAATACCGGCCCGGATGTGCCCTGAGTTCCTTGACGAACGCCGGCAGATCGGCCGCGGGAAAAGACGGTCGGACCACCAGCACATTGGGCACGTCGGCCATGTTGCTGATGGGGGCGAAATCCTTGACCGGATCGTAGGCCGGCTTGGCATACACATTGGGGTTCACCGCATGCGAACTCTCCACCACCATCACCAGCGTGTAGCCGTCCGCCGGCTCCCTGGCCGCGTAGGCACTCCCGACCGCGCCACCGGCGCCGGGCCGGTTCTCCACGACGAAGGGCTGGTTCAACAAGGCACCCAGCGGGGTCGCGACGATGCGGGCCAACAGGTCGGTGGTGCCCCCCGGCGCGTAGGGCACCACGACCCTCACCGGCCTGTTCGGATAGTTCTGCGCATGGGCAGGCAGGGCCAGCGCGCCACCGGCCAGGATCGACGCGACAAGAGTTCTTCGCTTCATGTCTCCAGGTCTTTCACTTCGAAAGAAGATCTCGACCGGTCCCTGGCCGGAATGACCAGGCCGCTTCCCCCGTCTCCGCCAGCAGTGGCGGCGGCGGCACCTCGGTCGAGGGTCGGCCGGATGCGCAGAGCATGGGATTGCGCACCGTCGGGATGTCGCCCAACACCGGATGGCGCAGTACCTGCACCATGCGCCGATGCCGCACCTGCGGGTCGTCGAAGACTTCTTCCAGGCTGTTGATCGGCCCCCAGGGAACGCCGGCGCCGTCGAAGGCTCGCGTCCAACTGTCGCGCGTGCGCGTCGGGAACAACGCCGTCAGGTGGCGGCGCAGCGCGGTCAGGTTTTCGATGCGATCGACATTTCGCGCGAACCGGGCATCCTCGGCCAGTTCGGGCACGCCCGAGACCTGGCAGAACCGCTGGAACTGGGCGTCGTTGCCCACGGCGAGGATGAGGTGTCCGTCGCTGCAGCGGAACACCTCGTAGGGCGCGCAGTTCGGATGCGCATTGCCGCTGCGCTTCGGGCTGACGCCAGACATCAGATAGTTCGCAGCCTGATTGGCATTGAAGGCGACCGCCACATCCAGCAGCGCGATGTCCAGATACTGGCCGCAGCCGGTGCGTTGCCGCTGGAACAATGCCGCCAGCACGGCCGAGGTCGCATACATGCCCGTGCTCAGATCGACCACCGCCACCCCGGCACGCAACGGGCCTGCACCGCTTTCGCCATCGGGATGGCCGGTGTAGCTCATCAATCCGCCCATGCCCTGGAACACGAAGTCATAGCCGGGCCTCTGCGCCATCGGCCCGGTCTGGCCAAAGCCGGTGATCGAAAGATAGATCAGCTTCGGATTGATCCGCTGCAAGGAGGCATGGTCGAGCCCGTAGCGGGCCAGCGTGCCGGCCTTGTAATTCTCGACCAGCACGTCGGCATCGCGCGCCAGATGCAACACCGCGTCCACGCCCGAGTCGGTCGAGAAGTCGAGTGCCACCGATCGCTTTCCCCGGTTGCAGCAACTGAAGTACGAGGACATGCGCGCCTCGCCATCCCCCATGAAGGGAGGGCCCCACTGCCGCGTATCGTCGCCGCGGTCGGGATGCTCGATCTTGATGACTTCGGCTCCCAGGTCGGCAAGGTTCTGTGTGCACCATGGCCCCGCCAGAATCCGCGAGAGATCCAATACCCTGATGCCATCGAGGGCCTGATCGAGCATGCTTGTTTCACTCCATTTGAAGGTTGCTGGATGCAGCCCTTGCGTCACGTCGATCTCGCCAGAATCGCGGTGGCCTGGCTCGACAGCACCCCGCCATTGCCATGCACGAGCGCCACTTCCGAGTCCCGCACCTGTCGTGCGCCGGCATCTCCGCGAAGTTGGCTCACCGCCTCGATGACGAGGAAGATGCTGTACATGCCCGGATGGGTGCAGGAAAGGCCACCGCCGTTGGTGTTCATCGGGAAGTCACCGCCCGGGGCGATGCGCCCGCCTTCCACGAATGCGCCGCCCTCGCCTTTGCGGCAGAAACCCAGGTCTTCGAGGAACAGGATCGGGTTGATGGTGAAAGCGTCGTACAACTCGACCAGGTCGATGTCGGCAGGGACGAGGCCCGCCTCGGCGAACGCGGTGCGTCCCGAGTCGACGGCCGGCGTCACCGTGAGATCGTCCATGCAGGAAATCTGCCGGTGCCAATGCGCATGACCGCTGCCCAGCACGTAGATCGGCTTGGCATGCAGGTCGCGCGCGCGGTGCGCGGCGGTGACCACGAACGCGCCGGCGCCGTCTGTCACCAGGCAGCAGTCGCGCACGGTCAGTGGGTCCGAGATCATCTTCGCGCCCAGCACGTCATCGAGGGACAGCGGATCGCGCGAAAAGGCCTCCGGGTTGAGCTGTGCCCATTGCCGCGCGGCAACCGCCACCTCGGCCAACTGACGGCGCGTCGTTCCGAACTCGTGAAAGTGCCGCGACGCGGCCAGCGCGTAGCTCGACACCGGATTGAAGGGCAGATAGGGATGCTCGTAGGGCTGGGGGTCGAGCTCCGCGCGCAATCGATGGATGCGGGAACTGCTTGGCGCGCTGCGCGGCGTGGCCCCGTAGCAGACGAGCACGTTCTCGCACTCGCCCGCCGCGATGGCGAGCGAGGCGATCTTGAGATCCGCGATGAACGACGAACCGCCGAACATGGTGCTGTCGCTGAACCGGGGACGAATGCCCAGGTACTCGGCCATGCGCAGGGTCCACCACGGCGAGGTGAGGCTGGAGGTGATGAGTCCGTCGATGTCGCGCATCGCCAGGCCGCTGCGCTGCACCGCCGTGCACGACGCCTGCGCGATGATCTCCTGCTCGGAGCGGCCGCCCGCATGGCCGAGGCCGGCCAGCCCGGTGCCGAGGATCGCCGTCGTTGCGCGATGACCGGCGCTCATGACGCCTCCCCGGGCACGAACACGAGAAGCGGGCCTTCAGGCGTGATGTCGATGCGCGCCTGCACAAGCATTCCGATGCACACCTGCTCCACGGGCCACTCGACGACGCGGCTCATCAGGCGCGGGCCCTCATCGAGGTCCACCAGGCATACGGTGTGGTCGCCTTCGATGCGACGCACCACGGTCGTCGCGTACACCACGCCCCGCCCTGACGGCAGGAACCACTCCAGCGCCAGCGAACCGCAATGCGGACAGAAATTGCGCGGATAGAAATGGGGCCGGCCGCACTCCGTGCAACGTGGAATCTGGAAGATGCCCTCGGCAAGCCGCTCGAAATAGCGGGCCTGTGCATGCTCCGTACCGCTGGGCGGACCTGGCGCCTCGTTCACACCCGGCGTCATTCCGACACCTTCACGCCCGTCATCTGAACGAGCCGGCGCCACTTGGCGGTTTCCAGTTCAACGTATCGGCGGACCTGCGCCACACCGCGGACACCGCCGGGTTCGCTGTACTGCGCCTTGAGCCGTTGCGTCATCTCCGGCGAGTTGATGATCCTGTTCACCTCCCGATTGAGCTGGGCGACGATGGGCTCAGGCGTGCCAGCCGGCGCATACAGGCCGAGCCAGGTGTAGACGTCGAAATCCCGGTAGCCCAGCTCCATGAGCGTGGGAAGTTGCGGGAACACCTCGCTGCGCTCGGCGCTGGTCACGACGATGGGGCGCAGCTGCCCGTTGGCGATGAAGGACGACACGCTCATGGCATCCTGGATGGCCACCGGCACCTGCCCGGCCACGGTGTCATTGACTGCGGGTGCGGCGCCCTTGTATGGCACGTGAGACAACGGCACACGCCCCTCGTGGCGCAGGAGTTCGCCGGCCAGATGCGTGGACCCTCCCACGCCCGCGGAGGCATAGGGCACGCTGGGCTGCGACCTGGCCCACTTGAGAAACTCGGGGAAATCGCGTGCCGGGACGGCCGGGTTGACCACCAGGAGGTTCGGCGCCCTGGCCAGTACGGCGATCGGCTCGAAGTCCTTGACCGGGTCATAGCCCACCTGGCTGCGCGTTGCCGGCGCGATGACGTGTCCGGTGGCGCTGATCAGCAGGGTGTAGCCGTCGTTGGGCCGCTTGGCGACATATTCCGTCCCCACCTGCCCTGCCGCACCCGCCCTGTTCTCGACGATGACCGGCTGGCCAAGCGTCTGGGACAGATCTTTGGCGAGCAACCGGCCCACGATGTCGGTCATCCCTCCAGGGGGAAACGCCACGACCAGCGTGACTGGCTTTTGAGGCCAGGGCACGGTCTGCGCCGCGGAAGAAAAAGCGCTGCAAGCCAGGCCGGCAACAGCCACCAGCATCGCCAGGCGGCGAGTGAGGATCCATCCCATTTTTGTCTCCTTGTAGGTCACCGGCCGGGCCGGTGCGGGCTGCCCTGGGCAGTCACCAGGAAGGAGTCTAGGAATGAGCTTTCAAACGCACCATCCGAAAGTTCCGAAGGAAGCTTTCGAAGAATTGAAAGAGAAGGCTCGGTGCTCAGCTTGCAGCTTCTCGCGTGGCAGCGACGCGCGGGTCGTCCAGCAGGAACCGCACGAACGCCTGTGCGAAGGCCGGCAGGCGCGCATCCTGTCGAACGGCCAGATTCAGCTCGCGCAGCGCCCAGTGCTCGGACAAGGGGATGGCGACGATCGCTCGTGCCTCCGGCGACGTGGCGACCACGCTGCGCGGCACCAGGGCGATGCCCACGCCGGCGTCGACCAGCGACAGCACCGAATCGAAATTGTGGGCGTGCATTCGCACCGACAGGGGGCGTGCCACCTTCTGCGCCATGTCCCGCAGGAACATGAAGTTGCTGCTGCTGCGGCTCATGCAGACGAAGCTGAAGCCGAGCGCCTGGGCAAGCCTGATCTCGCCATGCCCAGCCAAAGGGTGGTTCGACGGCACGGCGATGACGAGCCGGTCCAGCGCGTAGGGATGCACTTCGATGCCTTCGACATCGGTCGACCCCGCGAAGATTCCCACATCAACCTCTCGCGCGAACACCGCCGCAGGGATGGTCTCGCTCTGCCGCTCTTCCACTTCCGCGTCGATGTGCGGATTGAGCATCAGGAAGCGCCCCAGGCTGGGAGTGATGAATCCATTCAACGAACTGCTGTTGGCCGCCAGTCGCACGTGCCCCTTGAGTCCGGCGGCGAACCGGCCGACGTCCTCGTGCATGCGTTCGACACCTCCAAACAACTCGCGCACATGCGTCAGCATGGCCTCGCCGGCCGGTGTCAGTCCCATGCCGCGCGCGTTGCGCACGAACAGCGGCGTGCCCAGCGCATGTTCGAGATTCTTGAGCCGATAGCTGGCCGACGACGCCGTGATGTGCACGGCGGAAGCACCGGTCGAGAGGCTGCCTGCCTGGGCGATCGCCATGAAGAGGCGGAGATCGGTGAGTTCGTATCGCATGGCCTTCCGCGCGCTTGCATCACACGACGTTGATCTTAGCGAGCGTGCAGGCACGGCCGTCTGCTTGGCCATGGCGTCGGTGACGCAGGGCTCTCCCGGCCTCCGGCCCTACCCTGCCAGCGCGAAGTCGACCGCGGCAGCGGCGTGCAGCGCGGTGCTGTCCAGCAGCGGCAGCGCGCTGTCCTGGTCCTTGATCAGCAGCGAGATCTCGGTGCAGCCGAGCACGATGGCCTCGGCGCCGCGGGCCTGCAGCGAAGCGATCACGCGGCGGTAGGTGTCGCGCGAGGCATCGTCGACGATGCCGACGCACAGCTCGTCGTAGATGATCCGGTGCACCGCGGCGCGCTCGTCGGGCTCGGGCACCAGCACCTCCAGCCCATGCCGCCGCGCCAGCCGATCCTTCATGAAGCCCTGCTCCATCGTGAAAGCGGTGCCCAGCAGGCCCACGCGGCGCAGGCTGTCGCGCGCGGCGGCGGCGCCGACCGGATCGGCGATGTGGATGAAGGGCAGCGGCGTCGCGGCCTGGATGCGATCGGCCAGCTTGTGCATGGTGTTGGTGCACAGCACGATGCACTCCGCCCCGCCGGCGTGGAGCCGGCGCGCGGCGTCTTCGAGGATGGCGCCGGCATCGTCCCAGCGGCCCTCGTGCTGGGCCCGCTCGATCGGGCCGAAGTCGACGCTGTGCATCAGCAACTGCGCCGAGCGCAGCGGCCCGAGGCGCTCGCGCACCTGCTGGTTGATGAGGCGGTAGTACTCGCTGCTGGATTCCCAGCTCATGCCGCCGATGAGGCCGATGGTGCGCATGGGGATGGTGGAAGAGTGGATGGGCGGAATGGGGATCATGCCGCGGAACGACACTGGACCTTCGTGAACGCCCCATTTGACTTTCGGGGCACCGCTCGAGCGGGCCTGCCTGGCGGCGGCTCGCCTGCAGTTGCGCCGCCCGAAGTACAACACCGGACGAGGGGAGAAGGTAGCGCGGGCCGGCCGGCGCGCCCCGCGGCCCAACGGCAAAGCCGGAGGTGTAGTGGCAGGTGCCCTTGGGACGCCGAACCTGCCACGACGCGCCGCTATCCACTGAAGCAACGCCGCCAACTGCGAAATGGACTGATCGAGCCGGTCCACAAGTTTGTGGACGAAGGGGCGATACACCGCAGCAGCCAAGTCCGGGCGCTCGCGCTCCCGGCCTGAAGTCGATCACGGTGGAGCCGCAACAGGCGCCTCGGCTGCTCGGCCTGAACGCGGGCACTGCGCGGCATCGCGCGGAAGGGCCCATCTCTCCCACGGAGCCGCCCGCATTGACTGTGCGGACGGTGCGTAGCCCCGCGGCGGAATCGACGACAGCGATCAGGCGCCCAGTCTGCACCAGGTACATCGCGCTGACCTGGAATTGCGAATTGTGACCGGATCGACTTGGCAGAGCGTGCGCCTCAATGCACCTTAGAACGCGTGGCGCATTCCGAACTCGGTGCCGGTCGACGCATGGTTCGGCGAGGTCATTACTCCGCCGAGCGCTTGCGTCGCGCCATTGCTGTTGGTCAGCCGAGCAACGGTCGCGTAGACCGCGGTGCGCTTCGAGAAGTTGTAGATGTAGCCCAGCGCGATCTTCGATGAGGTCGGGTCCGGCAGGTTGCCCGCGGGCTCCCGCTTGTAGCGCGCGTACGAGAGCTTGATCTCGCTCGCACCGATCGGCAGGATGAAGCCCACCAGTGCGCCCGTGCCGTTCACCGAGCCCAGTGATTCGTCGTAGTACTCACCCATCAACTTCAGGCTCATCAGGGACTCGAAGGTGTACCAGGCACCCACGTTCGTTACGCGCAGATCGCCAACGGCGTACTTCGTCTTGCCTGTGGACAGAGCGATGTTGAGCGGGCCGTTGAGGTAGCCCACGCGCACGCCGGCGTAGTCGCCGTCGTCCTTGGTGGAAAGCGGGATGGGGCCTGGCAGAACTGCATTCGAGTTGTTCTCGCCCATGGCGTACATCACCTGCCCGTAGAAGCCGCCCAGGCTCGGTGGCAGGAAGTAGCCCACGCTGTTGGACGCACGCGTGCCGGTCGGCGAGGCGAGGCCACCGAGGCTGGAGAAGTAGATCTGGTTGGCGCCGATCCCGCTGCCCGTTCCGAACGGGTCGAAGAGCGCGGTGTTCCAGAACGTGGGCGTGTAGTCGCGACCCGCGCGCACTTCACCGAACGGGCCGGAAATGCTGACCGTCGAGCGCCGGTTGAAAGTCAGGCCGCTGCCCGGCGTGTTGCCATTGGCCTGGTTGTTGGTGTTGGTGACAAAGCCGGCGCCCGTGTCGTTCATCAGACCGGCTTCAAGCCAGAAGCCCGCTGCGTAGCCGCCTCCGAGATCTTCGGTGCCCCGGAATCCGAGGCGGCTGAAGGTATTGGCGCTGTTGGTCAGTTGCCATTTGCTGGTTGAAACAGGACCTGACCCTGTGGTGTAGGTCACCGCGGCGTCGACCACGCCGAACAGGGTCACGCTCGATTGCGCGCAGGCCCAGTTCGCGGCCGTGCAAGCGGCCACGGCCACTAGTCTCTTCTTCATTTAGTTTTCTTTCAGGGGATTGGGAAACTCATTGCGGCAGGAGGCTCTTCCAGGCGTCGTAGCCGTACACCCAGTCCGCGTCGCCGCCGGACTTGAGCCATTGGTTGCCTCGAGAGCCGATCTGGATACGGCTGGCTCGCTCGATTCGCATCGCCTCGTAGTTCGCAAGCGCGGGCTCCACCTGGGATGGGCTGCCGACGTTGGCGAGGTTGCGTGCCAGCACCACCGCATCCTCGATCGCCATGCCTGCGCCCTGCGCCATGAAAGGCATCATCGGATGGCAGGCATCGCCCAGCAGCGTGATGTGTCCCTTCGACCAGCGCGGCAACGGATCGCGCTCGTACAGCGCTGTCTTGAGCACGGCGTCGCAGGCATCGAGCAGTGCGCGCGCATCAGGATGGAATTGGGCGTAGAACCCGCGCAACTCGTCGACGCTGCCAGGCGTGGTCCACGACTCCTCGTGCCACGAATCCTGGGCCGTCGTGGCGAAGATGAAGGTGTCCCGGCCCTGGTTCAGCGGAAAGGTCACGATCTGGCTATCGGACGTCGGCCCCCACCATTTCGTGAAGGCGGCGATGTTGGGCACGTTCTTGACGCGCTCGGTCGGCACGACGGCGCGGAAGGCCACCACGCCGGTGAAGCGCGGACTCTCGGTGCCGAACATCGCATTGCGCACGACGGAGTGGATGCCATCGGCACCGATCAGCACGTCGAGCCTTGTTACTTCGCTCTGATCCTTGAAGCGGATGCTTGCGCCTTCATCGGACGCCTCGATGGCTTCGACGCGCTTGTCGAATCGGACGCGCTCGAGCGGGAACGCGTCTGCCAATGCGGCCAGCAGGTCGGCGCGATGGATGGTCAACTGCGGTGCACCGTACTTGCGTTCGGCTTCGTCGCTCATCGGCAGGCGCGAGGTCTCCTCGCCGGTGTCCCACATGCGGCTGATGCGGTGGGTGGGGCGGGCGCCCGAGTCTCGCGCTGCCTTGGCGATATCCGGGCCCAGTCCGTCCAGCGCTCGTACCGCGTTGGGCGTGAGATTGATGTCCGCGCCGACGCGGAAGAACTGCTTTGCCTGTTCGAAGACGGTGACGTCGTGGCCCGCCTGGTGCAGGGCGTTCGCCGCGGACAAGCCGCCGATGCCGGCACCGACGATGCCGATTCTCAATTGACCCATGCTTCTATCCTTTTGTTTCGTATGCGAGACGTGATCTAAGGGGCGGCCCGCTTGCGGACGCTGCTCGGGGGAAGCGGTCGATGTGTCAAGATCGCTTCCCTATGAGGCATCGCATGTTGATCGGGATGGCCTGATTCTTCGGAAAGCGGCGGTGACGCTCAACCGCCGGAAGTCCGCAAAAAGGCACGATTCATCCCACCCATTCGTACAAGCAGCAGGAGCAGTGAACCGTGGACGTCCTGAGCGAGGTGCTCGCCATCTGCCGATCGGAACGCGCAGTGACCGCCCGGTTCTCGCTGGGCGCGCCATGGGCCCTGCAATCGGACGGCGTGCCCGGAGCGATGATCCGGCTGTCTCGCGGCGCGCCCTACTGGATTCGGCTGGAGGGCGCCGTACCTGTCCGCGTGGAGAGCGGCGACCTCACCATGCTGCCGCTGGGAGTGGCACACACCATTGCGTCGGCGACGGATGTGTCCCCGGTGCCGTTTTCGGAGCTCATCGCCCGGCATGCCGATGGGCCCAAGGACGAGAACCCGCTGGTCTTCAGTCACGGCGGCGCTGGCGAAGCCACCGAGATCTTTTCGGCCCTGCTGTGGTTCTCCGCGTATTGCCGCCACTCGGTCTTCCGCATGCTTCCCCCGCTGATCCACATCCGCGAGAGCGAGATGCCGATGGCCGGATGTCTGGCCACGACCATGCAGTCGCTGATCATGGAGACGCTGGACCGCCGCCCGGGCTGGCGTCTGTCGGCCGGCCGAATGGGCGAGCTGTTGCTGGTCAATATCCTGCGCGAACGCCTCTCTCACCGCGCGGCCCAGGATCCTGGCTGGCTGCGCGGGCTCACCGACCCGGCAATCGCGCGCGCGATCATGGGCATCCATCGCGCGCCGCAGCAGGCATGGAGCGTGGAGCAACTGGCCGGGGAAGCGGCGATGTCGCGATCGCGCTTCTGTGCACGCTTCAAGGCGCTCGTTGGCGAAAGTCCCATCGGTTATCTCACGGCCCACCGCATGGCACTGGCCGCCGAGCAGCTCGAAGCCGGGCTGTTGCCTCTTTCGCGAATCGCGGAGCAGGCCGGCTACGAATCCGAGAAGGTGTTCGCGCGTACCTTCAGGCGCTGGTCGGGCCTGACGCCGAGCGCGTACCTGCGGCGCGAACGGGAACGCCGCAGGCGAATCCTGGAGATCCAGGCGCGCGAGACCGGTGACGCATAGCCGTCACTGCGAAGTCCGCGTAGTTGATCACTTCTCTGTTGTTCGGTCCCGACGGCGAACGTCAGCTTCCGAAAACCTGGACAGCCGGTGTGGGCCCAGCCGCGAAGAAGAGAGCCCCCTAACACTTGCACCTACCGGCGCAGACTGACGCTCCATCCCTACAGGAGCTCATCATGGAAGCAACTTCGACCTGTCATCGCGAGCCGTGGAACAAGGGCAAGCTCGCTGAGCAGAAGACCCCCTTCAGGCTGAAAGACATCTGGGCCATCAGAGTCCGCCTGCAGCTCCAAGGTCGCGTACGGGACCTTGCGCTCTTCAGCCTTGGAATCGACAGCAAGCTTCGGGCGCGCGACCTCGTTCAGCTTCGCGTCCGCGATGTTTCAAACGGCGAGCGCGTGGCTGCTCGAGCGAAGGTGATGCAGCAGAAGACGGGACAGCCCGTTCAGGTCGAGATGACAGGTCCGACGCGCCAGGCTGTTGAGACGTGGATTGCGACGGCACACTTGAGGCCCGGCGACTTCCTTTTCCCGAGCCGGGTACACGAATCGCCCCACATTGGGACCCGGCAATACGCCCGCATTGTCGATGGCTGGGTCGAAGAAATCGGTCTCGACAGCACGACTTAAGGAACTCACTCGATGCGCAGAACGAAGGCTTCGCTGATTTATCGGCGCACGAAGAATCTGCGCGCGGTGCAGCTTCTGCTCGGCCACAGCAAGCTTGAAAGCACGGTGCGCTATCTCGGCATTGAGGTGAAAGACGCGTTGGAGCTTGCGGAGCAGACCGACGCCTGAAGCGGTGGGCCGCCCGGACCGCCGGACCGGGCGGCTCTCCGGCAGAATGCGGCCAGGAGCGGAACTTCGCAGGTGACCGCCACTTGTAACTGCGCGGCGCGCTGCACTTCCACGTCTTCTGGCGGTCGGCCCGCTCCAGCTGTCAGCCCTATCGCCGGTGGCCCATGCGCAGGCGCTATCGGAAGCGCACGCGGCCGTCGTTGCCACCCGGCTCCTTCATAGCAGGGACTGCAAGCCCAAGGCCTCAGAGCCACCGGCGAACCCTTGCCTTGTAACTGGCATACACGTCACCGAATGCCGACATGAGGGCTCTCTCCTCAGGTGCTATTTGAAAGCGAGTCATGTAGGCCGTGAACACTACCGGCCCAGCCAGCGTCCAGGGCGCGCAAAGGAACGCCGCCCAGCCGACAAGCACGAAGAGCAACCCAACGTACATCGGATTGCGAGTGACTCGGTAGATGCCGGTGGTCACCAACGATGAGGAAGTTTCGGGCTTCATTGGGTTCACGGTTGTCTTGGCCCGGCGGAAGGCGGTGATGCCTGCGGCGCTGAATACGCCGCCGACGAGCGCGATGGCAACTGCTACAGCAATGCGCAGGGGGGGAGCGACTTCAAAGGTCAGCGTGAGCCGAGAGACAGCCCACATCGCCAACGCGAGAGCCAACGCCACGACCGGGGGCGGAACCTTCAGTTCAAGTGCATTCATGGAATTCCTGTCTCTGAATGCTTCGCAGGCTACTTCAATGTGCGGGGTTCAGTCGAGGATGCGTTTCCTCACCCCAGCGGTAGAGCACCGCACCCGACACGACCATAGCGATGGAAACGAACCAGAAAGCGCTCTCGAGCCTGCCACCCAGCGCGGCGGCCGCGCCCAGTCCGAGCGCACCGATGCCGTAACCCAGGTCGCGCCAGAAGCGATAGATGCCAATGGCCGAAGCGCGCCAGTTCGGATGGGCGATGTCCGCGACGGCGGCACTGAGGTTTGGGTAGAGCATGGCCATGCCGAAACCGGAGATGGCCGCTGCGGCGCTCCACCACGCTGACCCCTCGCCCAGCGGCATTAGGGCAACGCCGGCGCCGCAAATCCACATGCCCCATGAATTGAGTAGGTGTCGGCCCAGCCGGTCCGACAGCTTGCCGGTGAAGAGCTGCGCTGCCCCCCATGTGAATCCGTACACGCCCACAATCCAACCGATGCCCGGCAGGCTCACGCCGCGTTGATGCAGGTAGACAGGCCAGAAGGCCCATACCAACGCATCGACGAATTTTTCGACCATCCCGGCCTGGCAGAGGGCCGCCATGCGGCGGTCGCGCCAGCTCATGAGAGCGAACATCTCGCGGGTCGTTGGTTGAGAGGCTATGTTCGTCGGATAGCGAGGCCTCAGGGCCTGGGCCGTTGAGTTGGCATGACGCTTGACCTCATCGTGGGCCCAGGGGAGCGTCTCCACCACGGACAACCATGCCAGCAGAGTCGCCAGCCCGATGACGACAGCTCCGAACCAGAGCAACCCCTGGCGTGGTCCTAGCATCGACGCCAAGTAACCGGTGATGACGCCGGCCACGGCGACGCCGATATAGCCTGAGAACTCGTTCAGGCCGATGACCAGCCCGCGCTGGTCGGCTCGGGTGAAGTCGAGCTTCGCCGTCTGCGTCATCGACCAGGTCAGGCCCTGGTTGATGCCCAGCAGGACCGTGGCGAACACCACCCACGACCAGCTCGTGGCGAAGTAGACGAGCGGAGGGATGGGCAGCGCCACGAGCCATCCCAGCAGCAGCACCCGTTTGCGCCCCATCCGCTCGGCCATCCGCCCGGCGACGAAGTTCATCGCGCCCTTGACGAAGCCAAAGGCGACGACGAAGGCTACCAGCAGCATGAACGAGCCGCGCGGCACACCAAACTCGGCCTCGGCCAGCGCCGGCACAACATTGCGCATCATCCCGATGGTCATGCCCACGAGCAGCACCTGCAGCAGCAGCTGCAGGAACTGGCCGAGGTTGACGCGGATACCGAAGTGCATTGAGAGGTCAGGCGTGTTCGGGGGCCACGACACCTCGCACGTTGGCATCGACGATGCGAGCCATCTCGGCCGGCTGCGGCGGAATCTCGGCCGTCAGCGCATCAACGAAAGCGTCCTTCGACATCGACAACATCGCGTTGAACCGCTTCTCGAAGCCGATGGTGGATGCAGGTTTTCCAGACAGACCTGCTCCGCAGGCACTGCCGGCCTGATGCCCCGGGTAGATTTCGAGCTCGTTGGGCAAGCTCAGTAGCTTGTTCTGCAACGTGTCGTAGAGCTGCTCGGCCATCTCGTGCTCGCGACCCGCGAGGTCGGGGCGGCCGACTGCGCCGACGAACAGCGTGTCTCCGGTGATGACGAACCACGGCTCGTCACCGCGGCGCAGGTCGCGCACCAGCAGGCACACGCTGTCTGGAGTGTGCCCCGGCGTGTGAATAACGTCCACCAGGACGTTGCCTGCCTCCAGTCGTTGTCCGTCGCACAGCGGCGAAAAGTCGAAGCCCAGCCGCCCCTTGTTGCTCTCGTGCAGGTAGTACGGTGCACCGATGCGCCGTGCCAGCTCGGGCCCGCCCGAGTAGTGGTCCGCGTGAACATGTGTGTCGATGACGTGGACGATTTGCGCGCCTGCCCGCTGCGCTTCCTCGATGAACCAGTCCTCATCGCCGGCCACGACATCGACAGCAACCGCCAACTGCTTGCCGGCGCAGCCGAACAGGTAGGAGAGCGTGGCGTTGGTAGCCGGGCGTTGACGGAAGAACATAACTGTCTCCTGTGTCAGATAGCCAGAACCTTGCCGGCCCAGGTGGTCCACCTCATTCTGTTCTCCCTCACTTAGAAACCGGCAGACCCCGCGCGCGCCACTCGGCGACGCCGTCGGTCAGATGGAATGCCTGATAGCCCTTCTTGCGGAGCAGCTCAACCGCGTCCTTGGCCATCAGGCAGAAGGGCCCGCGGCAGTAGGCGACCACCGGGACTTCCTTGGGCAATTCCGCGAGACGTTTCTTAAGCTCGCCGACCGGCAGTGAGCGGGCGTGCGGCAGGTGGGCCGCCGCGAACTCCTCCTCCGGGCGCACGTCGAGGACGACAACCTCGCCGGCCGCTGCTCGGCGCAAAATGTCGGCTCGGTCGACTCCCTGGAGTTCATCGCCGTGCTCGGCGATGGAGGCCAGCGCCATCTGCAGTTCGACCAGCCTCTCCTCAGCCTCGGACCTCAAGTTCACCCAAAGGTCGGCCACGCTCGTGCTGGCCAGGCGGTAGAGGACGTACTTGCCGTCCCTGCGGGTGTCCGCGAGTCGCGCCAGTCGAAGCTCTTTCAGGTGCGCACTGGCGAGCTTGACGCTGATTTCGGCTTGAGCGGCCAGTGTCTCGACAGTTTTCTCGCCTTGGCAGAGCAACTCGATGAGCTCCAGCCGCTTCGGACTGGAGACCGCCTTGCCGATTCGGGCTACCTGTTCATAGAGCTGGTTCTTAACTTCTCTCATACGTTTATTCTAACGTTTATTGGAATGTATGGTGTCTTGTTCTCATGTTGCGAAGCGGTCGACTCGGGCCTGCTTGTGCCTGCAGTCCAAGGGGCTAGGTCCATCAGGCACTTTGCAGCGGAAAGGGCCCACATGTTCCTCACAGCACCGCAGCTTCGAGGATGTGCCTGCCCCGAGGTAGCAGGAGAACGCGCGACATGGGTAATCCTGAGTCCCAGGATGAATTCAATCGGTGGGTGGAGGCAAATGTCGCTTAGGGCGCCTGAACCATAAAATTTCTGTAGCGTTTGAGCGGCCGCTTTGGAGAAATCTGTACGGCCGGTATGGGCCCCTGAAGCGACTTTCGCCCTCCGCCTATAGCGGCTGTTCACCCCTGGCCGCCGGCGCCAGGTCGCTCGGGCGCCTGGGTTCAGCCTCGGTCGCACATCGACAGCCATGGGATGGACGAAAGCCCGGTGGCGCATGGCCAGGATGAGCGAAGGTCCAGCGGCGCGCCGCGCGAACATGTTGAGGCGCCGCTGCAAATTGCTTCTTGAAAATCAAGCGGTTGCGCAGGTGGCGTTGCGAACAGTGAGTGTCGTTCCGCACATGCCTTGCGCGCCGACAGCGCCTGCCGGCGCCGACGCTGAACACGCAACCAGAGGGCGGCCGATTTCATCAACGCCGCGAAGGCCAGCCCGAAACTCAACCCAGACATTTCTCCCCGCAGTTTCCGACTCGCCGGGGTTCGCGCAAGCGCCGCAGCGCAGTGAAATGGCAGGTTGCTGCATGCGCCGACGCTCTCTCCGTATTCGGCCACGCGCAACAAGCGCTCAGTGCTTCGCCCTGAGCAAAAAGGCGAGCCCCGAAGGTGCGCGAACACCAACGAGGCTCTAACCACAACGTGCAACCAGCAAAGGAACCGCACATCATGGCTACTTCGGATCATAGACACCCCTCCCGCATCGCCATCTCCGTTGGCGCCCCCTCGGTGCTGGTCGTCGTCAACACCTTCCACGCCCCGCCCCCGGACCACCGCCCGGCGGCCCCCMGGCGCGGCGGACTGGGCGCCGCGCCCCGCCATGGCCTTGCATCGATGCTCGCGCGCACCTTGCCGCGGCCGGCTGCCGCAGGCGGCGCCTTCATCGCCCGCCACGCGCCTTTCGACGTGTTCGCCGAACTGGCCAGGCTCGTGGCCTCGGCGCGCAGCGAGATCCTGATCGTCGACCCGTATGTCAACGCCATCGCCCTCACCGATGTCGCGATTGCCGCACGCGAAGGCGTTCGCATCCAGATCCTCGGCGACCGCGCGGGCGCCAAGTCCAGCCTCGCGCCGGCGGCCGGCCGCTGGCAGGCGCAGTACAAGGCCGCGCGGCCGCTCGAAGTGCGCCTGGCGCGCGCCAAGTCGCTGCACGACCGCCTGCTGCTGATCGACCGTGCGCAGGTCTGGAACCTGTCGCAGTCGATCGCGGATTTCGCGCGCACATCGCCGGCGTCGATCGAGCGCAGCAGCACGGCGATCGAGAAGGAGAAGGCGCTGGCGTATCTGGGGCTGTGGATGGGGGCGGCGCCGCTGGCCTGAGGGCCCGGCCTGAGCAGCGCGACCGGACGGAGGGCGCCAAGCCACTCCGCCCGCTACTCATCCGTTTACTGCAGGAACGTCGGCTTGGCGTAGCCCGGGAACTTGCTGTCGACCACCGCGCGGAAGTCCTTCGAGTGGTAGACCTCCACGATGTCCTTGGCCCACGGCGTGTCCTTGTCGGCGCGCTTCACGGCGACCACATTGAGGTAGTGGTCCGGCGTCTTCTCGAGCACCACCGCCTCGGTGAGCTTCAGGCCCGAGGACATCGCGAAGTTGCCGTTGATGATGGCGTAGTCGGTGTCACCGAGCGAGCGCGGCAGCTGCGCCGCCTCGAGCGGAATGAACTTCAGCTTGCGCGGGTTCTCGGCGATGTCCTTCTCCGATGCACGCAGCGGGTCGATGCCGGGCTTCAGCGTGATCAGCTTGTTCTGCTCCAGCAGCACCAGCGCACGCGCCAGGTTGCTCGGATCGTTGGGCAGCGTGAAGCGGTCGCCGTCCTTGACCTCGGCCAGCGTCTTGCGCTTGGTGGCGTAGACGCCCAGCGGCGCGATCGGGCCCTGCACCAGTTCGACGATGTCGAGCTTCTGGTCGGCCGCGAACTTCTGCAGGTAGACCCGGTGCTGGAAGAAGTTGGCATCGAGCGAGCCTTGCGCGAGCGCCTGGTTCGGCTGCACGTAGTCGTTGAATTCGACCAGCTTGACCTTGTAGCCCTTCTTTTCGAGGATCGGCACGATGCCGGCCTTGAGCTGGTCGATGTTGGAGCCGGCGGTGCCGCCGATCACGAGTTCCTTCTTGGTCGCAGCCTGGGCATGGGCTTCGAGCGAGAGGCCGCCGAGCGACAGTGCGAGCACCGAGAGGGCGAGGACGGAACGGCGGGCGAGAGATGTTTTCATGAGATTCAACAACAGTGGAGAAACGAAAGGTCGATACGCACGTAAGTGCTTCATGGCGCGATGCATAAAACCGCGGAGCCCGAGATGCCAGGGATACCGCGGAACCGGCTTCGCCGGGCCGCTGGTATCGCCCCCTTGAGGGGGAGGCGCCGCAGGCGCTTCGGGGGTGTCACCTCTTGTCGAGGCGACGTGCGGCGGTGTTGCCGACGAACTGGATGATCTGCACCAGCACCACCAGCAGCGCCACGGTGAGCACCATCACGTCGGTCTGGAAGCGGTAGTAGCCGTAGCGGATCGCCAGGTCGCCGATGCCGCCGCCGCCCACCACGCCGGCAATCGCCGAGTACGACAGGAAGCTCACGGCCAGCACGGTGAAGGCCAGCACCAGGCCCGAGCGGGCCTCGACGACCAGCACGCGCCAGATGATCTGCAGCTCCGAGGCGCCCATCGCGTGGGCGGCCTCGATGACGCCGCGCGGCACCTCGCGCAGGCACTGGTCGACCAGCCGCGCCAGGTACGGAATGGCCGCCACCGACAGCGGCACCGCGGCCGCCAGCGGCCCGATCGAGGTGCCCGCGATCACGCGCGTGAACGGCACCAGCGCCACCAGCAGGATGATGAAGGGGAAGGAACGCACGGTGTTCACGATCCAGTTGAGGATCAGGAAGGTCGGCTTGTGTTCCAGCGACTGGCCGGGGCCGAGCAGGAACAGCAGCACGCCGAGCGGCCCGCCGATCACAAGCGCGGCCGTGAGGCCGATGCCCAGCATCATGAAGGTCTGGGCAATGGCGAGCCCGAGCTCGGGCAGGATGGCGACGATGTTCTCAGGCATGGGCCAGCTCCGGGGTGCCTGCATGGCGGTGGATGGAAGACGCGGCCTGAGCCTCGAGCGCTTCGCGCGCGTCGCGCTCGCGGCGCCGCACCAGCGCGTCGATCTCGCGGCCCAGCGCGGTCGTGCGCTGGGTGGCCGGCGCATCGACCTCGAACTGCTCGACCAGGCGTCCCTGCTCGAGGATCGCGACCTGGCGGCACAGCACCTCGACCACCGACAGTTCGTGGGTGACGATGACGATGGTCACGCCGAGCTTCCGGTTGATGTCGCGCAGCGTCTCGAGCAGCGAGCGCGTGGTCTCGCTGTCGAGCGCCGAGGTGGGCTCGTCGCACAGCAGCACCTGGGGCCGCGGCGCCAGTGCGCGCGCGATGGCCACGCGCTGCTTCTGGCCGCCCGAGAGTTGCGCCGGGTAGCTGTCGATCTTCTCGGCCAGCCCGACCAGGTCGAGGCACTCGCGCACGCGGGCCTGGATCTCGGCGCGCGAATGGCGGCCGTGGATCTTGAGCGGGAAGGCGACGTTGTCGAACACCGTCGCGTTCTGGATCAGGTTGAACTGCTGGAAGATCATGCCGATGTTCTGCCGCGTGTCGCGCAGTTCGCGGCGCGACAGCGTGGTCAGGTCGCGGCCGCCCACGAAGACCTTGCCGGCATCGGGGCGCTCGAGCAGGTTGATGAGACGCAGCAGCGTCGACTTGCCGGCGCCGCTCTTGCCGATCAGGCCGAACACATCGCCTTCCTGGATGTCGAGCGAGAGCGAGCGCACGGCATCGAAGACCTCGCCGCCGGGAAGAACGAAGGATTTCTGCACCGACTCGAGTCGGATCAGAGGCGGCCGGGACTGTGGCTCGGCCAGGGAAGAGGAAGTCATGAACAGTTGAGGCGCGCACCGCATGCCAAGCACGCAGGCCGATGCGGTGGCACGGCAAAGTCTGCAAGTATCGCGACTCGCTCGCGTGAAGGGAACGACGCATTGGAAGGCTGCTTATATGCCTCGGGGCATAAGCGCGTCCTGCCCCGAAGCGAGGGAGCGCGGGGGCTCAATCGCCCCGGATCCCGACCGTCTTGACGATCTGCGCGTAGCGCGCGTACTCGGCGCTCACCTCGCGCGCGAACGGCGCTGCCGCGAGCCCGGTGACCTCGATGCCCTGCGCGACCAGATCGGCGCGCGCCACCGGATCCCGCACGATGCGGCTGGCTTCCAGCGCGATCGCGTCCACCACCGACTGCGGCGTGCGGGCCGGTGCGAAGAGGCCGAACCAGGTGCCGGCGCGGAATCCGGGATAGCTGGCGGCCACCGTCGGCACCTCGGGCAGCAAGGCTTGCCGCTCTTCGCCGCTGACCGCCAGCGCGACCAGGCGGCCGCTGCGGATGTGGGGCAGCGCCGGGCCGATCGCAATGAACATCAGGTCGACCTGGCCGGCGATGACGTCCTGCATCCCCACCGGTCCGCCGCGGTAGGGAATGTGCGTCGCATGGATGCGCGCGCGCTGCTTGAGCATTTCCATGCTCAGCTGCTGCGGGCTGCCGTTGCCGGCCGAGGCGTAGTTGTACTTGCCGGGATGCGCCGCGGCGGCGCGCGTGAAATCGGCCAGCGTCTTGAAGCCGGTCTTCGGATTCGCCACCAGCACGAAGTCGATCTTGCCGAGCGAGGCCACCGGCACCAGGTCGCGCAGTGCGTTGTAGGGCAGACCGGGCTGCAGGTTGGGCAGGATCGTGATCGGCCCGTCGGCCCCGACCAGCAGCGCATGGCCATCGGGTGCGGCCTTCGACAGTGCGTCGGCGGCGACGATGCCGCCGGCGCCGGCGCGGTTGTCGATCACCACCGGCTGGTTCCAGCGCTCGGACAGGCGCGTGCCCAGATAGCGCGCGAGCACATCCGGCGTGCTGCCGGGCGTGTTGGCCACCGTGATGTGAACGGCCCGCGCCGGAAAGGCCGGCGTCTGGGCCTGGGCATTGGTGTTGGCCGGCCAAAGGGGCGCGGCGCCGAGCGCCAGGGTCAGGACCAGCCTGAGGAATGCGGATGCTCGCATCGGGAGTCCCGGGGATGAAGGAAACGAGCCACGTCGACCGGATGTCGCGGCATGGGGGCGCGATTGTGCGGATTCGGAGTCGAAACGCGAACGACCGTTTCGGCAGATGCTTATCCGCGATCCGGCATATGGAAGCGGGACGTGGTGGAAGCCCGCGCTTGCCTGCCCGGTGCGGCGTCTACGGCAAGGCGTCGAACAGCTGGCGATCGACCTTCCAGTCGGGGCCGTAGGTGGCGTCGGCATAGGCGTACACCACGGCCGATCCCAGCAGCCCGTGCAGCACGTCGCCCTGCGCCGCGCGCCGGCTGATGACTGCGTTGAGCGCGCCCTTGCGCGCCAGGTCCTGGAGCGCCTGATCGACCCAGCGCTTGAGGTGCGCGGGTTCGAGCGCGGCGACTTCCTTCTTCATCGCCTCGATCTGCTCGCGCAGCCAGTTCGCGCCTTCGACGTTCGGCGCCGGGCTGGCGGGTTCGGGCGCGGATTCCGGCGCCGCGGGCGCGGCCGCGTCGGCACGCGCCCGGGTGTCGGGGGCGCCCTCGGTCACCGGTTCGTTGCGCAGCAGCGAGCGCAGGTAGGAGAAGGCGTTCTCGATGGTGCGCAGCGACTTGTTGGCGGCTCGGCGCTCGAGCACCTCGATCTGGGCCCGCACGCGTTCGTCGCCGAACTCCTTCAGCAGGCCTTCCAGCTTGATCTCCCGGATGCCCAGTGTTTCGGCGCGCAGTACCAGGGTGGCGTCCACCGGCTCGCCCGAGAGCGGCCTCGGCGCCGGCGCCTGGCGCTTCTTGCGGACGGCGAACTGGACCTCGGTGATCACCCTGCCCTGCTTGTGCTCGATCAGGTCGATCTCGAGATCGGTTTCGGCGTTGATCTCGACCACCGCGTCCTTCACCCGCTCGTTCTTGAACTTGCGCCATTCGCGCCGCTCGGGCCCGGGCCCGTTGCTCAAGGCGTCGACCCACCAGGTCACGGGCTTGCGGCTGGTGACGCCGCTGGGGTTCTCGCGGTAGCGCGCGCAGATCTCGTAGAGCGCCACGGCGGTGTAGGAGCCCAGCTTGGCCAGCACGTCGAGGTCGATCCGGGCCCAGCGCTGCGGGTCCCGGAGCGCGGCCATGATCGTCGGCGGATAGGACCAGCTGACCCAGTTCTCGCCGCGCCGCAGTTCCAGCGCGACTTCGGACAGCATCGAGAAGCCGCGCCACTTGACGCCGTCGCCCGGCGCGGTCGACTCCCAGTCGACCTCCAGGCTGCGCATCTCGATGAGGTACTTCTTGGCCGCCGTGCGCTCGCTGCCGCTGGAGCCCGTGGTGCGCAGGATGGCGGCCAGCGGGGCCTCGAACATGAAGTCGGCCGCAGGCATCCCGGGCAAGGCGACCAGCCGGGTCTGCGCCACCTGCAGCAGCGCGCTGTAGATGCGGCGCCCGGTCAGGGTCACGCGGGCCGAACGCGGCATCATCACGATCATCTCGTGCGGCTTCCTGAGCTCCAGCACGTCGTCGACGGCGTGGCTCATGATCGGCTTGTCGCCCGGATTTCCCGCGATCTGATGACTCATTGCAGCGTCGATCTTATGTCCAACCGGGTTTGGACACAAGCCAGCGGTGTCGGCCGCCGCCGAGGCCGATCAAATCCTGGACATTTGGCGTGCGAGGCGGCGCGGCGGGGCCGATTAAAAGCTGGACGTTTGCGGAAGGCGGGCCCGAATCGGGGTGGCCGCGAGGCGATTAAAAGCCGGACATTCGGCCCAGACCACTCTCCGAAGAGGCGCCAGGCGAGCCCGAGAGCCCGCTTAAAACCCGGACACTTGCGTCAAACGGCCTCCGAACGGGCCGAATCCGGCTGTGGATAAGGCTGTGTACCCCGCCGATGAGGAGCCGGACGGATTCCGACCAAAGGCTGGACGCATCCGATCAGAAGCTGGACGCAAGCGATTAAAGTCTGGACGGATGGAGCTCTGGATTGACTCTAAGTCGTTGATTTAATTGAAGAAATTTCAGTTGTCCCGGCGCTTAATCTCTTGAAGTTATTCAAGTTTCTCTCTTAATCTCGGGAGAGAGCCAAGAAAAGGGACCCAAAGCGGGATCCGCGTCCAAGTCTTCACTTGATATCGCGGCCATTCTTCGTTTTTTCCCCAGTGCCCTGCATAATCGCACGACACTCAAACTTTCAAGGCAGATTCCGTGGACATCAAGCAAACCATTCGACGTCAGAACCTGGAAGACATCGAGCAACAGGCACACAAGATCGCCGGGATGATGGACCGCATCCGCTCGGCGATGCTGGCGCCCACCGCTGTGAAGTCTGCGCCCAGCCTGAAGGCGGTGCAACTGGCGGACCTGTGCGGCGTCGACAAGTCCAAGATCTCGTACCGGCTCACGCGCGGCGACCTGCCTGCCGGGGAAATCCATGGCAACAGCCGCGAATGGACCATGGCGGAGGCCCAGAGCTGGGCGCGCGAATTGCGTTCCGAGCACCTGCGGCCCGAAGGCGCGGCCGGCATCACGATCACGGTGGCCAACTTCAAGGGCGGCGTGGCCAAGACGACATCGGCCGTGACGCTGGCACAAGGCCTGTCGATGCGCGGCCACCGCGTGCTGTTGGTCGATCTCGATCCCCAGGGCTCCGCCACGACGCTGTTCGGCGTGCTGCCGGATGCCGAAGTCGAGACCGAGCACACGGCCATGTCGCTGTTCACCGGCGACCAGGAAAACCTGAAGTACGCCGTCCGTTCCACCTACTGGCCCAACATCGACCTGGTGTGCGCGGCCCCCCTGCTCTACGGTGCGGAATTCCACCTGCCGGCGCGCCAGGCCCGGGATCCCGGCTTCGAATTCTGGCGGGTGCTGGACCGCGGGCTGGACCTGCCGCGCGAGGAGTACGACGTCATCGTGATCGACACGCCGCCCTCGCTGAGCTACGTGACCATCAACGCCCTGATGGCGGCGGACGGCGTGATCATGCCGCTGCCGCCGTCGGCGCTGGACTTCGCGAGCTCGGCCCAGTTCTGGGACCTGTTCTCGGACCTGTGCAACCAACTGGTTCGCAGCCGCGGCAAGGACAAGAGTTTCGAGTTCATCGACGTCCTGTTGTCGCGTGTCGAGGCATCGGACACCGCCAGTTCGGTGGTGCGGCAGTGGGTGCTCGAGGGCTATGGCGACAAGGTACTGCCGATCGAGATCCCGAAGACCGCGGTGGCGGCGACGGCGAGCGCCGAGTTCGGCACGGTCTACGATCTGCCGCGGGGGTCGGTCAACTCCAAGACCTTCTCACGGGCCAGGGTGGCCTACGACCGGATGTGCGAACTGATCGAGCAGCAGATCGAGGCGGTCTGGGCGCGTCAGGTCGCGGAGCGGCAAGTTCTGGAAACGGCGGTTTGACATGGGATTGAAAGACAAAGCTTCCAAGATCGACTTCGCGTCGATCATGCCGACTGCGCAGCCCAATCCGGAGCTCGCAAAGCCCAAGACGGCGCCCGGCGCGATGATGGCATTTGCCAACGATCAGCGCTCGGATCTGTTGCGGGAGAACGACCAGCTTCGAGTGCGCGCAGCGCAGGTGGACGAACTGGAAGGGCGCCTGAGCGAAGTCAGCGAGGAACTGCGCAGCTGGGATGGCGCGCTGCCGGCACGCCTCATCGACACCGCCGACATCGCGCGCAGCGAGTTCGCCAACCGGCATGCGTCGGCTTTCGAAGGAAAGCTGTTCGAGGACTTCAAGCGCGAGATCCAGGAGGCCGGCCGGAACTCGCAGCCGATCAAGGTTCGCGCGATCGCGAATCCAGGTGATGGCCCGCGCTACGAACTGGTCTTCGGGCACCGGCGTTACGAGGCGTGCCGCCAGATCGGCTTGCCGGTCTGGGCGGTGGTCGAGAACCTGGACGATCGGGCGCTGATCGAGGAGATGGACCGGGAGAACCGGGGCAGGGCGGATCCTTCGCCCTGGGAGCAAGGCATGACCTACCTGCGCGCGCTCGACAAGGGTGTCTATCCCTCGAACCGGCAGATGGCGGCGGCGCTGGGCGTCGACATCAGCAACCTCGGCAAGGCGCTGGCGCTGGCGCGACTGCCTGCGACGGTCATTGCGGCCTTTCCGACGCCGCAATCGATCCAGCTGGCCTGGGCAACCGATCTCGGCAAGGCGATGACCGAAGACGAATCGGGTTTGCTCGCGCGGGCGCAGGCCCTGTCGATGGACAAGGGCGTGCTGCCCGCCAAGAGCGTTTTTGCCAGGCTGGTTTCGCCGCCTTCGGTGGTGCCCGAGGCCGCTCCGCTGCCGGCACAGGCCAGCCATGCGCTGAAGGTGGCTGGCCAGAAGGTGGGCTCCTTGAGGTTCGACGCCATCGGGCGGCCCTCGGTGAGACTGTCGATCAAGCTGAACCAGGATCAGCAGAAGGCTCTGATCAAGGCAATGCAGGGATTTGTCGATTCGATCTGAGAGTCGTACTGAAGGCAAAAAGGGGGGTAGTTTGAAACTACCCCCCTTTTTTTATGGGTCTGGCACCGAGCCATGGAGGGGGTAGTTTCAAACTACCCCCGGCCCGCAGTGATCAGGCGCGACCCGCCTCGATGCGCTCCAGCGACGCGAGAATCTCCGCCAGCGTCGATTTCATGATGCCCATGTCCCGATCGCGGCGTGCCTCGGCCAAGGGGTCGAAGCCGGGCCCCGCGGCCTGAGCACCGCCGGCAAAGCCGTCCTTGGCGCGTGCCACCACATCGTCCAGTTTGGTAATGAGGTTGTTGCGCAGCGTCGAGAACTGGGCGAGTTCTCGACGTACCGCAGCCATTTCCCGCGTCAGCATCGCAAGCTGCTCCTGAACTTCCTGCAGCACTGGCTCCGGCGTGGCCACCGCGGGTGCCTGCACGGAGGGCGGGGGCGAGATGGGGCCGAGGGCGGAGCGGAAGTGGTCGGCGGTGCGGGCCACAGCCAGTTCGAGGACTGCGTGGGAATCGGACTCGGCCAGGAAAGGCCACAGTTCGTACACGCGTCCGATCGCCGCCGCAGTGCGCAGCCTGAGGCCGGGACGACCGCTGCGCCGCGGTCGCTGTAGCGCTTCATGGGTGAGCGAGGAGGGCGCTTCGCTGATATCGATCTCCGCCTGGCTGGCCATGCAGGCTCTGAATGCACCTGCGGCGCTCCACTTCTTGAGGGAGGCGTCGGCGGGTGCGCGTACGCCATGGATCAACGTCAGGATTCGGCCGAGTTCTGCCAAAGTGCAGACGGCTGGCCACCCTTGGCTGGCCGCAATTTCCCTGGTGGACTCTTCATTTTGACTGGCCGGGGAATGGCCGTCAGGGCTCGCCAGGCGAATGTCGACGAAGACTGGGGTGGGCTGCATGGCTAGATTTGGTTATGCGATAACCTAATTATGTGCGATGCGCGGCCTTGGATGTACAAAATGCGCAGCGTCGACGTCATTTCGTGAAACATTCGAGCCCATCCGTTGAGAAAACAACGATAACCTATTGTCAACAAACGAGAAAACAAGATGCTTCAAAATGTCGTGAAACATTGACGCTGCTCGGTCCGGCGAACCCGATTAAAAGCTGGACGCTGGGGTGTGTGTGTCAGCCAACTCTGAACTTTTCTCACTGAACCATGAACTCCGGCCCTGAGCCCTTGCAGGGAGGAATCGATCTTTGTGCAACGGGGCCCGGCGAGAAGGTCGAGCGGAGAAGGGAGAATCTCCCCAGCCGGGGATGGCTGGATAGGTCTGGCCCAAATGCGGGTACGTGAGGCCTCGTGACCGGACGCCCCTGCCGCCCCTGCCGCGCCTGGATCGTCGCGCCGCCCAGCGCTGTGGCGCGCGCCGGCGCAATTCAAGCAAAGGACAGGAAGGCAGCTCAGCGCGAGTCGTGAAGCCGGGCAGAATGCGGCCAACAGCCGCGACCGGCCATGAGCGCGCATGAGCGGGCATTTCCCTGATCCCGCCGAGCGGCCCGCTTCTGATGCGACGCGGACGTGGCCTTCTGTTGACCAGGGTGTGTCCCATCTGCCTTAAAGTCATCCACGGGGTCTCTCTCAACCCAAGGAGCTACATCCTGGATCTGCGCGATCTCCAGTACTTTGAAGTCATTGCCGAGCTCGAGCACATGGGGCGCGCGGCCGAACGGCTGCATCGCACGCAACCTGCGTTGACGAGTTGCGTGCGTCGCCTTGAACAGGCATGCGGCGCGCCCCTCTTCGAGAAGACCGGCCGCGGGATCCGACTGACCACCGCTGGAAAAGTCTTGCTCAAATGGGCTCAGCGCACACGTTTTGACGTGGAAAGCGCCCGCCGTGAGATTGGGGATATCGGACATGGCTTGAGCGGCAACATCAAGATCGGCATCGTGCCGACCGCGGCGCAGTTTCTGCTCCCGCCCGCAGCACGAGACCTGATGCGCGAAGCGCCCGATGTGACCCTGCGGACCAGCGTCGCGCTGGTGGACGTGCTGAAGCCGTTGCTACGTGCAGGCGACATCGATTTGATGGTCGGCACTGAAGTTCCCGCGGAACCCGGGTTCGCCTCGCAGTACCTGGCCGAAGACGTGATCGTGGTCGCCGCCGCCGAAGCGCACGCGATCTTCGACAAACCCAAACTCAGTTTGAAAGATCTGACGGGCTACCGCTGGGTGCTCCAGCCGCCCGGAGCACCGACGCGAGACTGGCTCGACCAGACGTTCGATCGCCATCGCATCTCGCGGCCGGTGGTGCAGGTCGAAAGCACCATGCTGCTGATGCTCCCTAGCCTGATTGGCGAGACCGGTCTGCTGAGCTTCATCTCGCGTTTGCACCTGCAGGCCGGTCGATCGGGCGCTGCCCTGCGGGAAGTGAAGCTGCCCGCCACAACCATGCGCCGCCGCATGGTCGTGACTTACCGGGACACTGGCTATATCTCCCCCGCAGCTCAACGCTTGATCGACCTGCTCGCCAAACACGCCGACGTGCCTGCGGTCTGATACCAAAAGTCAAATCTATCGATCTCCAAAAAGTATCGATTGGACTGAATGGGCCGAGAGACGAATACTTGCCTCCACTGAACACATCGCCCGCAATCGCGCAGGGTCGGTTCAACCGGAGACAAGTTCATGCAACATCGCGCTTCCCCCGCAGCGGCCCCGCGCCGATTCATTGGCTTCGCGGCCACTGCTCTCGCCGCCGGGGGGATGCTCCTGGCCAATGCGCCGTCTACGGCCCAGGCCGCCTATCCCTCGCGGCCCATCAAGCTCATCGTTCCGTTTCCCGCCGGCGGGGGCACAGACCTGATTGCGCGTGAAGTCGCCAACAAGGTATCCGTCGCCAACGGCTGGTCGATCATCATCGACAACAAACCGGGCTCTGGCGGCAACCTCGGTGTGGACGCTGCGGCGAAATCGCCCGCGGACGGCTACACACTGGTCCTGGGCCAGACGAGCAACCTGGCGATCAACCCCACGCTGTATCCCAAGCTGCCCTACAACCCCGAGAAAGACCTGACGCCGATCGTGAGCGTCGCCAGCGCGCCGCTCGTCCTCGTCGTGTCTGCCGATTCGCCCTACAAGTCGCTCGCCGACGTCGTGGCCGCAGCCAAGGCCAAGCCCGAAACGCTGAACTACGCCAGCTCCGGAAGCGGCACGGTGGCGCATCTCGCCACCGAGCTGTTCCAGAAGACCGCCGGTGTCAAGTTCACGCACATTCCGTACAAGGGCGCTGCACAAGGATCAACCGATCTGATCGGTGGCCAGCTCCAGATGTACATGTCCTCGGTACCCACCCTGATTGGGTACATCAAGAACGGGAAGATGCGCGCGATCGCCGTGACCTCTGCCAAGCGAACCGCCGACCTTCCGGCCGTACCCACGATCGCGGAGTCCGGCTTCAAGGGCTTCGAGGCCGTCACCTGGTTCGGCATCGCGGGGCCGGCTGGCTTGCCGAAGGATGTGGTGGACAAGCTCAACGGTGCGTTCAACAAGGCACTGCAAGACCCTGAAGTCAAGAAGAAGCTCTCCAGCCAAGGCACAGATGCGCTCGGTGGCACCCCGGCCGAGTTCGCGAAGCTGATCCATGACGACATCGTGCGCTGGGCACCGATCGTCAAGGAATCCGGCGCCAAGGTCGACTGACCAACCCTCACGCACACGCGCGCTGAAACGCTGAAGGCAGGGACGGGCCCGCACCGTTCCCGGTTCGGCGGAGCCACGCCCGTATCGCACCGACAGGACCCTCCCGCTCCACGTCAACACCCACGAAAGAAGCTCATGTCCAATCTTCCTGACATCATTCGCGACTTCGAACGCGTCCCTGCCCATGTCGTGGCGCAGGCCTCCGAGCTGCAGCCGGCAATCCTGGCTGATGTGGCCGGCCGGCGCGGCGCGCTTGACGGCCGCATCAAGGCGCTCAGGCCGCGCATGAAACTCGCGGGAACGGCGCTCACGGTCGAGGTGCGCCCCGGCGACAACCTGATGATCCATGCCGCCATCGCGATGGCCAGGCCAGGCGATGTTCTGGTGATCGATGGCAAGGGCGATCAGACCTCCGCCTTGATGGGCACCATCATGATGACCGCGTGCAAACAACGGGGTATCGCCGGTGTGGTGATGGACGGTGCGTGCCGCGACAGCATCGAGATCGACGAGATGGACTATCCGGTGTTCTCCGTCGGAACCAACCCGAATGGTCCGACCAAGAGTATCGGCGGGCGCATCGGCCACCCAGTGTCGATCGGCGGCGTCACGGTGCACCCCGGGGACTTCGTGATCGGCGACGGCGACGGCGTGGTGGTGGTCGAGCGCGAGAAGATCGAGGCGCTGCTGCCGCTGGCGGCAAAGAAGGTCAAGGACGAGGCCGCGCGCATCGCGGCCATCAAGACGGGCGACACGGCCGCCAAATGGCTGAATGCCGCCTTACTCACCGCTGGAGTCCTGAAAGAAGGAGAGACGCTGTGAGCGCCATCCTGGTGACCGGCGCAGATCTCGCGCCGCAAGCATTGGCCCTGCTGAAGGACCATGAAGTGGTGTTTGCCGGGAAGACGCCAACCGAAGAAGGAATCGTGGCCCTGAGCGCCAAGCACAATCCGGTTGCCATCATCGTGCGCTACAGCACAGTGGGCGCGGCGGCGATGGACGCGGCGCCTGCGCTGCGTGTCATCTCCAAGCACGGCAGCGGCACAGACACCATCGACAAGGCAGCGGCCAAAGCGCGAGGAATCGAAGTCGTCGCCGCTGTCGGCGCCAATGCTGCGGCCGTTGCCGAACAGGCCATGGCGCTCCTTCTCGCCTGCGCCAAATCCGTGGTCGAGCTCGATGCCCGCATGCATGCCGGCCATTGGGACAAGGCGACGCACAAGAGCATCGAGTTGGCCGGCCGAACGGTGGGCCTGATCGGCCTGGGCGCGATCGGCCTGCGCTTCGCCCGGATGGCCGATGCCCTGGACATGCGCGTCATCGGTTTTGACCCCTACGCCGAAAACCTGCCGCCGCACGTTTGCGCCGTTGACCTGGAGACGATCTGGCGCGAGTCTGATGCAATTTCCCTGCACTGCCCCTTGATGGAAGACAACCGCCACTTGGTGAATGCTCACTCGCTTGCGAAGTGCAAACACGGCGTGATCGTCGTCAACACGGCCCGAGGCGGACTGATCGACGAGGAAGCGCTTCGGGCCGCGGTGCACTCCGGCCAGGTATTCGGTGCAGGGCTCGACAGCTTCGCCGTCGAGCCGATGACCGCTGGCCACCCCTTCCACGGCGAGAGAGGCTTCGTGCTGAGCCCACACATCGGCGGAGTCACCAGCGATGCCTACGTGAACATGGGCGTCGCCGCGGCTCGCAATGCGCTCGGCGCCCTCGACAGGCAAGCGACTGCAGCCTAGGTCCGCCGCACTGAAACGACAGGAGACACCCGATGACCAAGAAGACCTCTCATTCCAGCCGGATCCGGACGCTCTCGTTCGGAGCCATGGCAGCGCTTTTTGCAGCCGCGCCCCTCGGCGCACATGCACAGGCAGCGTACCCGAACAAGCCGATCAAGATCATCGTTCCCTACCCGCCGGGCGGCGCGGTGGACGTCGTCACGCGCAAGATGGCGCAGAAGCTCACCGAACAGATGGGCCAGAGCGTCATCATCGACAACAAGCCGGGCGGCACCGGCACCATCGGCGCCAGCGTCGTGGCGCGTGCCGAGGCCGACGGATACACGCTGATGGCCAACGACACGACCTACTCGCTGTTGCCATTCATCTTCAAGAAGTTGCCCTTCGACTACGACAAGGATCTGGTGCCGATCAGCGCGTACCTATTCGCGCCGATGGCCATGGTGGTCAACGCCGGATCG
This sequence comes from Variovorax sp. P2_H12, assembly GCF_056403395.1. NCBI lineage: Bacteria > Pseudomonadati > Pseudomonadota > Betaproteobacteria > Burkholderiales > Comamonadaceae > Variovorax > Variovorax sp. P2_H12. Next base: position 151,699 of record NZ_JBFUFO010000015.1, read on the forward strand.
CCGTACAAGACCTTGCCCGAGTTCCTCTCCGCGGCGAAAGCGTCGCCCGGCAAGCTGACCTACGGCACGGGTGGCGCCGGCACGACGCCGCACTTCACTGCAGAGGCGTTCGGAGTGGCCAGCGGCACGAAGCTGATGCACGTGCCATTCAAGGGCGCGGGCGAGGCAACGCAGGCCGTGTTGTCGAACACCATCGACATGCAGTTCTCCTCGACGCCTGGCGTCATGGGCAACGTCAAGGGCGGCAAGCTGCGGCTGCTGGCCGTGAGCGGCGACAAGCGGCTTGTCGCGATTGCGACCGTGCCCACCTTTGCCGAGGCCGGCGTGAGAGATTTCAGCGTCGTGAACTGGACCGGTCTTTGGGCGCCAAAGGGCACGCCGGCGCCGGTTCTCGCGCGCCTTCAGCAGGAGATCGCGAAGGCGATGGCCACGCCGGACATGAAGGCCTTCGCGGAAGGGCTGGGCGCCGAGCCACGGATGGCGGATTCCGGCGCCTTCGCAAAGATGCTGACCGACAGCAACGCGTTGTGGGGCAAGATTGCAGCCAACGCGTCGTTCGACAAGCAATAGACCCCCGGAGGCCGCCTTGTTCCTTCTTCAGCCGCCGCTGGTTCGGGATCTGGAGCTCTTCACGCGTATGCCGGACGCGCTCCGCCGGCGCGAGACCTCCGTGTGGGCCGAAGCGAACCGCGGGGGCCAGTCCACCGACTCGTTCCTGGAGGGTCCGGTGTTCGACGACGAGGGCAACCTCTACGTGACCGACATCCCGTTCGGGCGCGTCTTTCGCATCGATCCAGCGGGCCAGTGGTCGCAAGTGGCCGAATACGACGGCGAGCCCAACGGCATGAAGTTCCTCGATGCGCGCACGCTGCTGGTCGCGGACTACAAGAATGGGCTCGTGCGCATGGACGTGACGACCGGCGCGGTCACGCCGCACCTGCAGCGCCGCAACACCGAACGCTTCAAGGGGGTCAACGATCTCGTCATCGATGCGAAGGGGAGCATCTACTTCACAGACCAGGGACAGACCGGACTGCACGATCCCACGGGCCGCCTGTACCGGCTGCGCCCCGACGGACAGCTCGACCTGCTGCTGTCGAATGTGCCAAGTCCCAACGGCGTTGCACTCTCGCCCGACGGCAAGGTGCTGTACCTGGCGGTGACGCGAGGCAATTGCGTCTGGCGCGTACCGCTCTTGGCCGACGGCAGCGTGGCCAAGGTCAGCCAGTTCTTTACTTCCTACGGCCCCAGCGGGCCGGATGGCTTGGCCGTCGATGCACAAGGGCGCGTGATCGTGGCCAACCCCGGCCTGGGCTATGTCTGGGTGCTGAATGCACGCGCGGAACCCGTGGCCGTGCTGCGCGGTCCGGCGGGCGCTTCTATCACCAACGTTGCCTTCGGCGGTGCGGATCGGTCCACCTTGTTCGTCACCGACTCGAGCCATGGAAGCATCCTGTGTGCGCGACTCGACGTCCCGGGAGTGGCGCTGTTCCAGGGGAGCCCGCCTCGGTAAAGCACAAGGTCGGAGGCGCGAGTTCATGGGATTGGTCCGCGGCGTCTACGACGCCTAGGTCGGCTTTCGCAAGGACGCGCGCGCACAGGCCAGGAACGGCTCGATCAGCGGACTGTCCCAATCGCTGCGCCAGCAGACCGCGATGTCCATCCTTGCATCGACGTTGCGCAAGGGCCTGAACACCACGCCGGGCGGCCGGCCGATCTGGGCGCAGGCGGGCAGGATCGCCACGCCCTTGCCTGCCAGGACCAGCGCCAATGCCGAGACCATCGTCTCGACCCGCTGCGCAATCGGCATGCTGACATCGTGTCGCCGCAGCAGCGACGCGACGACCGATTTGTCGACATCGCCCTCGGGCACGGGCAGCCCGATGAGCGCGAGGCCCGAGAGGCGCGCCAACGGAATGCTGACCAGTCGCGCCAGCGGTGAATCGGTGCGCACCGCGAGCATCAACGGCTGGCTGCCGATGCGCTCCACCGCAATGCCCGCCTGCGCAATGGGAGGAATGCAGAGCGCCACCGACACGTCCGAGTTGGTAACGGCCGAGACGTTGTTGACGGCGTTCAGCTCCACATACTGGATCTCCACCTCCGGCAACCGGAGCCGCAACTCGTTCTCCAGCCGCGGCAACATCAGGTAGGACAGCGCGATCATCGTGCCGACCGTGAGCCGGCCCCGGCTGCCCGAGCCGACGGCGCGCGCCGCGTCGAAGCCCTCGTTGGCCAGAAGCAACGCCTCTTTCGCGCGCCGAAACAGTGCATTGCCCGCATCGGTGATCTCCATGCCGTGCGCCGCCCTGCGAAACAGCGACGTGCCCACCGCCGCCTCCAGGTTCTTGATGTGAACCGACAGCGGCGGCTGTGCCATGTTGAGCCGGCGAGCCGCCTTGCCGACGCTGCGTTCCTCGGCGACGGCCACGAAATAGCGAAGCATGCGCAGGTCTGGTGCAGTCATACGCTGTGCATATGCCCTTTCAAGAAAACAGTATTGGACGCCACGTTGCGGCGCCTCAATCATCTGCGCATGAAATATTTTCCCGTCCTCCCCCAGTCCGAGATCTGCGCGATGCCCGCAACGACGATGCGCAGGCTGGTCGCGCAGCGCGAGCTCTCGCCGGTGGAGATCGTGGAAGAAGTGCTGCGCCGCGCCGATGCGCTGCAGCCGCACCTGAACTGCTTCATCACGCTGTGCCATGAGCAGGCCCTGCAGCAGGCCAGGGAAGCCGAACAGGCGCTCATGCGCGGCGAGGCCGCGGGCCTGCTGCATGGCCTGCCCTTCACGGTGAAGGACATCGTCGACACCGCCAACGTGCGGACCACCTACGGCTCCCTGCTGCACCGCGACCACGTGCCCACGAAGGACGCGGTGGCCGTGGCGCGCATGCGCGAGGCCGGCGCCATCCTCATCGGCAAGACCACCTCGTCCGAGTTCGGCGCCAAGTGCATGACCGATGCGCCGCTGTTCGGAAGCACCCGCAACGCGTGGAGCGCGTCGCGCACGAGCGGCGGCTCCAGCGGCGGCGCGGCATCGTCCATGGCGGCGGGCATCGCGCCGCTCGCGATTGCCACCGACGGCGGCGGCTCGACGCGCATTCCCGCCGCCTGCAACGGCGTGGTCGGCCTCAAGCAGAGCCTGGGCGTGGTGCCTCACAGCCAGGTGCAGGACGCGTTCGGCAACTACACCTACGTGACGCCCACCACGCGCAACGTGGCCGACACGGCACTGATGCTGCAGGCCATGACCGGCGCGCATGGGTCGGACCCCTGGTCGCTGGGTGTGCCGGCCCAGCGCTATTTCGACGACCTGCAAGCCGGCGGCGACCTCCGCGGCAAGCGCATCCTTTTCCGCGCCGCGCCGGCGGGGCGGCCGATCGCCGCGGACGTTGCATCCGCCTTCGCGGCCGCTCTCGCGACCCTGGCGTCGATGGGTGCCGAGCTGCAGCCGATGTCCGGTGAAGGCTTCGACGTCGAGCCCGTGTGGCGCGTGATCAACCACACCAGTTGGCGCGGTCGCTTCGCCCCCTTGGCGGCGGCGCACGGCGACCAGCTGAGCCCGTCGCTGCTGCAGCAGCTGGCCCTGGCCGAGCATGTGGACGGCGTTGCGTTCCAGCAGGCCATGTTCGCGCGGACCGTCCTGTTTCGCGACATCCAGGCGCAGCTGGAGACGCACGACTTCATCTTCACGCCCACCCTTTCGCGCACGGCCCTGCCCATCGACCAGGACCTGTTCGGCAACATCGAGATCGACGGCAAGGAATATGCCGAGGTGCGTGCGAACTGGTTCCCCTGGACCATGCCGTTCAACCTCACCGGCCACCCCGCCATCAGCCTGCCCTGCGGCGCGGACCGCGACGGCTTGCCCATCGGCATGCAACTCGTCGGCCGCTTCCGCGAAGACGCGCAGCTGCTGCAGGCCGCCGCTTCATTCGAAGCCGCGCACCGGCCGGCGAATCCGCTGCCCGTCGTGGCTTTCTGAGTTCGTCGTTTTCTTCTCTTTCGGCCTTTTCAACTTGCAGGTAGCCTCCATGACCTCGTTCCTGAAGACCCTCGTGCTTGGCGCGTCGATCGCCCTGGCCGGCGCCGCCGCGCACGCCGACAACGCGCCCATCCGCCTCATCATCGGGTTTCCGCCGGGCGGCGCGCTCGACAACCTGGCGCGTTCGATGGCCGAAGAATTGCGCAGCTCGCTCAAGGAGCCCGTTCTGGTGGAGAACCGACCCGGTGCGTCCACGCGCATTTCCATCGAGGCCGTGAAAGCCGCGCGGGCCGACGGCCGCACCATCCTCATCGGCGCGACGCCGCCCTTCGTGCTGTTTCCGATGACCTATGCGCGGCTGAACTACGACGTCGACAAGGACTTCATTCCCGTTGCGCACCTGGCCAACGTGCCCAGTGTCGTCTCCGCCGGCGCGGACCAGCCGTACAAGACGATTCCTGAGTACGTCGCGTGGATCAGGAAGAACCCCGCGCAAGGCAGCGTGGGCATGACCAATCTCGGCGGCGGCCTGCACTTCAGCGTGCTGCAACTGTCGAAGGCCATCGGCGTGCCGCTCATGGCGGTCACTTACCGAGGCGGCGCGCCGCTGGCGACGGACATAATCGGCGATCACGTGCCGATCGGCACCGACGCTCTGGCCAGTCAGCTGGAATTGCACCGCTCCGGCAAGCTGCGCATCCTGGGCGTCGCAGGGACGAAGCGGCTGAGTTGGCTGCCAGATGTTCCGACCCTCAAGGAGGCCGGCTACGACGCCTTCGACCGCGCCAACGCGTCCTATGCCGCCTTCGTGCCCGCGGGCACACCAAAGGACGTTGTCGCGAAGCTGGAGACAGCCTTCCTGGCCGCGATGCGCAGCTCGCAGGTGCGCGGCCAGCTCGAGCGCGCGGGGCTCGAAGCGACCGGGCTGCCGGGTGCCGCAGTGGCGCGCATCATGAACGAAGACCGCGAGTATTGGCGTCCCATCGTCAAGGCTTCGGGCTTCAAGAGCGAAGAGTGAAGCGGTGACGGAGGACAAAGAAGAGGCCGGATGGGCGGTGCTCGTTGTCGCAAGCCTGGGTGCGGCGCTGTGCTTCCTGAACCTCAGCGCGCTCAACGTGGCGCTGCCCGCCGTTGCGCGCAGCCTGCACGCTTCGCCATCGCAGGCGAGCTGGATCCTGCTGTCCTACATGCTGGTCAGCACCGTCTGCATCCTGAGCTTCGGAAGGCTGGCCGACCTGTGGGGGCGGCGGCAACTCTTCCTCGCGGGGCTGGGCCTTTTCGTGATCGCATGTGCGGCCTGTGCGGTCGCAACAAGCGTCGGCGCGATGCTGGTCTTTCGCGTCTGCCAGGCCGTGGGCGCGGCCGGCGTCATGGCCAACACCAGTGCATTGGTCGGCGATGCGTTCGGCCGCCAAAGGGTGGGCCTCGCGCTCGGCGTGCTCGCGATGGTGGCCGCCCTGGCCCAGGTCGCGGGGCCGCTGGCCGGCGGCTTCGTCGTGTCGTGGTGGGGCTGGCGCGTGCTGTTCATGCTGAACGTCCCGATCGGGCTTTGCGTGCTGGCGGGGTCGTGGAAGGTGCTGCCGAAGCGCGCGGCGGCCAAGTCCGAACGCTTCGACCTGGCCGGCGCCGTGCTGTCGCTCGCCGGGATCGGAGGCGTGACCTATGCGCTCACGATGGCGGGGACGCGCGGCTGGACGAGCACGCCCGTGTGGGCCTTCATGCTCGCCGGTGTTTGCGCCATCCTCGTGTTCGCCAGTGTGCAACAGCGCGTGGCGAGCCCCTTGGTCGATCCGGCGCTGTTCAGGGATCCGAGGCGTCGCATCGCCTACGCAGGCATCCTGCTGCTGTCCATGTCGCAGGCCGCACCGCTGCTGCTCGTGGCCCTGTATCTCCAGGCCTGCGCGGGCCTGGCACCCTCGGAGGCGGGGCTACGCATCGCGCCGGTCGCGCTCGGGATGTTGATGGCCGCTCCGACGGCCGGCAGCCTGATGCGGCGCTTCACGCCCGACGTCATCTGTGTGGGAGGCATGCTGCTCGCCGGAGGCGCGCTGGCGCTGTTGGCAGCCGCGCTGCAACCGGCCATCGGTGCCGGGCAACTGGCCGTCTGCCTGTGGATGCTGGGCCTGGGCATCGGGAGCTTCGTGACCCCGAACAACGCGTCGATTCTCCAGAGCGTGGTGCCGCAGCGCCGGGGGATTGCGAACGGCGTCCGCTCGACGCTGCAGAACACCGGGATCATGGCGGGAACGGCGCTCACGTTGAGCGTGGCGATGGCCAATCTGCCCGACAGTGCGCAGCGCATGATTCTTGGAAATGGCGGTTCGGGCCTCTCGGGCTTCGATGTCGCCGTATTCACTCAGGGTGCAAGAGCTGCTTTCGCAATGCTCGCATCCCTGTGCTTCGTGGGTGCAGCCCTGATTGCGAAGAACTGCCGCACGCCCGAGGTGCGGCAACCCGTTTGAAGCGGGCCCGGGCCCCGCCTGTTTGTGCAGTGCGGCATCCCGGGCAGAGAAGGATCGCGACTTCCTGATGCGCGGAGACGTGTTCACCAAGGACATCATCGAGACTTGGCTCGAATACAAGTGGAAGCACGAGGTCGATCCCGTGAGGCTGCGCCCGCACCCGTGGGCCTTCACTCGCGCATGTTCGCAAACTTCACCAGAGTCGCGTACTTCGCCGTGTCCTCGCGCATGATGCGGGCCAGGTCTTCCTTGCCCGTTCCGGGAATGGAACCGCCTTCCTCCAGCCGGTGGCGGATCGCCGGGTCGGCCAGGCCGGCCTGCAGCGCCGCACGCAGGCTCTGGACGATGGGGGCGGGCAGGTCCTTGGGACCCGCCAGCGCGAACCAGCCGGTGAGCTCATATCCCTGCAGCTGCGGATGCTCGCCCAGCGCGGGCACCTGCGGCAGGGTGGGAAAGCGTTTGGCCGATGAGATGCCCAGCGGGACGACTCGCCCGGCCTGGATGAAGGGTCCCGCCGCGGTGGGCGACACGATCGCGAAGTCGAGCGTGCCGCCGGCAAGATCGCTCGTGAGGGAGGCTGTGCCGCGGTAGGGGATGTGCGTGAGGAAAATGCCGGCGCGCTGCTTGACCAGCTCGCCGGCGAAGTGCAGCGTGGAGCCCACGCCGGAGCTGCCATAGCTGTACTTGCCGGGGTCGCGCCTGGCCAGTGCGATGAACTCGTCGAGGTTCTTGACGCCCGTCTTCGGTCCCGCAACGAGCAGCACGGGCGCGGAGGCGATCAGGCCGAGCGGCACCAGGTCCCTCAACGGGTCGTAGCGCTGCGCCGGGTTCACCAGGGCCGTGGCTGCCATCTCGTTGCTGGAGCCGACCAGCAACGTGTAGCCGTCGGCCGGACTGCTCACCGCACGCTGCGCCGCGACCACGCCCGCCGCTCCTGCCACGTTCTCCACCACCACCGTCGCGCCGAGCTTCGCCGACAGGATGTCCGCCGTCACGCGCGCGGCCATATCCACCGAGCCGCCGGGCGCGTAGCCGACCAGCAGCTTGATCGGCTTGGCCGGATAGCCGCCCTGCGCGAAGGCGGGCGCAGCGAGGGAGAAAGCTGTCGCGCCCAGTACACCCAGTACGGCACGGCGCGAAACAGAACGAGAAAGACGGTCCATGATGGTTCCAGTGCAGAAGATGGAAATGGTGCTCAGCCTTGCGGCGCCAGGAAGCGCCTGACCAGCTGCACCCAGTAGCTGGCCGCGATCGGCAGAATCGCGTCGTTGAAGTCGTAGCCCGGGTTGTGAACCATGCAGCCGCCCGTGCCGTGGTGCTCGCCCTCCCCGTTGCCCACGATCAGGTAGCTACCCGGGCAGCGCTCGAGCATGAAGGAGAAGTCTTCGCTGCCGGTGAGCGGCGCGAGGGACGGCAGCAGGCCGTCCTCGCCCAGCCAGTCGAGCGCGACCTGTCGCGCAAAACGCGTGGACTCGTCGTCATTGATCAGCGCGGGATAGCGCCAGTGGTAGTCCACTTTCGCCGTGACGCCGAGCGTGGCGGCCTGGGCCTGCACCAGTTGCTTGATGCGATCGCGCAGCATCGCGCGGATCTCCGGGCGATAGGCGCGCACCGTGAGGCGCATCTCTACGCTGTCGGGAATCACGTTGGGCGCGTCACCGCCGTGAATGGCTCCCACGGAAACAACCGCCATCTCGCGCGGGTCCACGTTGCGTGACACGATGGTTTGCAGCGCCACGATGATGTGCGCCGCCGCGACCACCGGGTCGGCAGCCAGGTGAGGCGCAGAACCGTGACCGCCTCGGCCAGCCACCGTCACCGTGACGGAATCGGAGGAGGCCATGAACGATCCTTCCTTGAAGCCGAACTTGCCCGCCGGGAAGCCGGGCATGTTGTGCAGCGCGAAGATCGCGTCGCAGGGAAAGCGATCGAACAGGCCTTCCTCCACCATGCGGCGGCCGCCTCCCAGGCCCTCTTCGGCAGGCTGGAAGATCAGGTGCAGCGTGCCGTCGAAGCCGCGCTCTCGCGCGATGACGCGGGCGGCCGCCAGCAAGGTACTGGTATGTCCGTCGTGGCCGCAAGCGTGCATCTTGCCGGGCACCTTGCTGGCGTAGGGCAGACCGGTCGCCTCCTGGATCGGAAGGGCGTCCATATCGGCGCGGATGCCCAGGCTGCGCTTGCCCTGGCCCGATCGCAGCGTGCCCACCAAGCCGGTGCCGGCCAGCCCACGGTGCACCTCATAGCCCCACTCGGACAGGCGCGTCGCCACCAGTTCGCTGGTGACGTGCTCCTCATAAGCGAGCTCAGGATGGGCATGGATCTGGTGTCGCAGCGTGACCATTTCGGGAGCGACCTCTCGCACGGCGGGCAATACCTTTTCGATGGCGGCAGCGTCTTCGACGGTGAATGTCATGGTGGGATTCCTTTCGGCGAGTCTAGGAACTCAAGGCCCACCGGGGTAGACGGGCGCCGCCATTCGGCGGCGGGCAGCGCCTGTCGCTGGCGATAATCGGCGGCATGAAGCTGCACCAGCTCCGCTATCTCGCCGCCGTCGCCTCAGAGGGCGGCATCCGGGCGGCAGCGCGGACCCTGGGCGTCACGCAGGCTACCGTCACCCAGGGCCTGCGTGAGTTGGAGGCGCACGCGCGGGTGGCACTCCTCGTGCGCCACGGGGGCGGAATCGCCTTCACGCCCGCCGGCCAGGAGCTCTTGGAGCATGCGCAGCGTGTGCTGGCACAACTGCGCCAGGCCGAAAACACGCTCTCGCGCTACCGGGATGCCGACGCACAGCAACGCCTGGTTTTGGCCATCACGCCCTGGGTAGCGCAGACCTTGCTGCCGCGCGTGGTGCCGTCGTTCCGTGAGGAACTACCGCACGTGCAGTTGGAAATGATTGACGGCCTGTCCGCGCTCAGCTATCCCAGGCTGCGCGAGGGCAGCCTGGACTTGTTGATCGGCCGCATCGGCCCAGAGGAGGCGATGCAGGGTCTGCAGGCGCAGCCACTGTTCCGCTACGACATGACGGTGGTGGCACGTCGCGGTCACCCGCGAGCCGACGCGCAGTCGATGTCCGAGTTGCTGCAAGATGACTGGGTGCTGAACTTCATTCCCGGCGAAAGTTCCTCCTTCCTGGCCAATCTCTTTGGCCAGCACGGCCTTGCAGCGCCCGTGCACCACATCCAGCTCGCGCATTCGGCCTCGCTGATGCTGGGCCTCGTGCGCAAGACCGACATGCTCACCTTCTGTCCCTGGCCCTTGGTGGAAACCGACAGCCTGCGCCACACGCTGGTGACATTGCAGCTGCGCGAGCGCTTCCGCAGCAACGTCGTCGGGATCGTACGCCGGGCCCAAGAGGCGCCATCGCACGCCGCGGCGCGATTCGTCGCGCACTTTCTCAGGCAGTTGCCAATCTGGCAGGCCTCGGACGATCCGGAATTGCGCCGAGTGTTGCACTCTGTCGATCTCGTCGACGGTGCTCGGGCGGGGTGATCGACCCGCGGAGTTTTCTTCCTGGAGTCCGAGCCCTTTCACTCACGCGAGCAACTTCCCGTTGAGTGCGATCAATACCGTCTTCATCGTCAGAACCACGACCACCAAGCTCAGCACGCCCAAAAGCACCGTTCCAAGGATCCAGAGCGGTGCACTGGCCCGGAACTCTGCATAGGCAAGCGCCGCGTTGGCCAGCGCCGCCATTGGAAAACTGATCGTCCACCATGTCGGCGAAAAGCCAACGCCTGGGCGAAACACTTTCGCGGCGGCTACCGCAAACATGAAAAGCCCGAAGTAGAGCAATAGCGAAGCGAACGCGTCGATGCCGCCGACGATGTTCTTGTACGCAAGAAAGCCAACAGGAAAGGGCGCCACCAGGATCATCAAGGTCGGCGTCATCGCGCGAGAAAGCGGATCTCGATGCACGAGTCGGCTGACGATCATCGCGGCGAGGATGAGCGCCAGCACGGCGCCGACGGCTGCGGCACACAGGTTTATTTCCGTGGCCCACGTGGTGGGGATGTGTCCGCTGGTGACCGGGATGTCGAGCGTTGCTACACCCGGAATCAGCCAAGCTGGCACCGCGTGCGATGCGTCCACCTGACCTTTGAGCAAGCGCGAGACGACCACGAAGCTCAACGCGAAAGTCGAGAGTACTCCCACGCCCCAGGCGACTTGTGCAGTCGTTCGGCTATACGGCGCGACGACGGCTGAAAGCAGAAGAATCGAGAGCACGACGGTACCGAAGAAGTTGCCCGACACGGCGTGATGAAACTCCGCCGTGACGGCCTTCGGATGTTTTGCCAGCTTCGTGAGATAGCCCCAGGAAAGCAGAATGAAGACCGCGAGCGCGAACGTTCCGATAGCCTCGCCGATGAATGCAGGTGCATTCAGGCCGCGGTGCGCGACTCGCCAGGCGAGGCCGAGGCCGGCGAGCCCCATGACGGAGCCGAACAAGCTGACGGGCAAGTTCCGTATGGAAGCCGCAGCGAGCGGCCGTACCGCCGAAGGCGGGGCGAGAGAGTCGGCGTGCATGGCCTCAACCTTTGGCGGAATTTGCAGAAGTGGCTAGTTTCGGCCAGACTTCTTCCTCTGTCTGCGCCGTGAGCCGACGTTTACTGCCAACCATCGGGACTTATCAGCCATGCGCGTTGCCTTGCTCGCTTTTCCCCGTTTCCAGCTCCTTGACATTGCCGGCCCGGCTGACGTTTTCATGGAGGCATCCCGCCAGCTTGGACAGCCACGGGCGTATCAAGTCCAGGTGATCGGCACGAAAGCCGGTCTGCTTGCAAGCAGCAGCGGATTGCGCATTGCTGTCGACGCGACCGTGGCTTCGCATCGTGGACCCATCGACACCTTGCTCGTCGCAGGGAGCCCCAATCTCCGCGACATGGCCAGCGATCAAAAGCTGCAGGATTGGCTGCGCCGCAAGTCCAGGACGGTGCGTCGCTACGGGTCGGTCTGTACTGGCGCATTCGTTCTGGCGGCCGCCGGGCTCATCGATGGCAAGCGCGTGTCGACTCATTGGAATTCCGCCGCGCGTCTCGCAGCGCAATACCCGGGCGCGCGCGTCGAGGCGGATGCAATCTATGTGAAGGACGGACGGCTCTTCACCTCGGCGGGGGTGACCGCTGGCATGGATCTGGCGCTCTCGATGGTGGAGGACGACCACGGCCGGGAGCTCGCGCTGCGCGTGGCCCGAGAACTGGTGATGTTTCTGAAGCGCCCTGGCGGACAAAGCCAGTTCAGCGCCCATCTGGCGGCGCAGACATCGGAGCGGCCCGCGTTGAGCGAATTGCAGGACTACGTGCTGGCAAACCTGAAGGAAGATCTGTCGATACCTGTTCTGGCGTTGCGCGCAGGAATGAGCGAAAGGAACTTTGCTCGCACCTTCCGGCATGAAACGGGAACGACGCCTGCCGACTTTGTGGAGTCGGCAAGGATCGATGCTGCGCGCCGCCTGGCGGAGGAGTCGGACTTGCCGGCCAAACGACTGGCCGACGCTGTGGGCTACGCCACTGTGGATGGCTTCAGGCGCGCATTCGCTCGCCGTCTGGGAATAAGCGTGTCCGAATATCGAAGACGATTTGCTTCGTGATGGCGCCAACCTTCAGATGCCTGCGGCTGCGGGCATGGACGCGCTACCGTTGGCGACGATCCGCTTGCGGTGCTGGATGCGCGCCTGCGGGTGCGCGGCGTGAGCGGCCTGCGGGTCGTGGATGCCGGTGCGATGCCCACGATCACCAGCGGCAATACCAGCAGTCCGACCCTGATGATGGCCGAGATGGCCGCCAATTGGGTTCGAGCGGATGCGCGTTCCTCTCGGCACGCGGCCGGCGCCCCGCACATGTCCGGTGAATTGTTCAAGACGATGGCCGGCATCGCGCGGTACGGGTGGTTCGCGACCCATGGCGGATCTGGTTCTGTCGCGGTAACGAATGTAGGAACGCTGCGAACATATCAGTAGCTTCTTAGTGCAGACGCTCTGGCTCAGAGGCTACTTTTCAGGCTGGAGCCGGCTCAAGCTCCGGCGGCGTGGGCCTGCTGGTCGGCGTGGTAGCTGCTGCGCACCATCGCGCCCACTGCCGCATGGCTGAAGCCCATCCTGTAGGCCTCTTCCTCGAACATCTTGAAGGTGTCGGGATGCACGTAGCGGCGCACCGGCAGGTGGCTGTTGCTGGGCGACAGGTACTGGCCGATGGTCAGCATGTCGATGTCG
>NZ_JBFUFO010000016.1:0-125332 GCF_056403395.1 Variovorax sp. P2_H12
GCCCCCTCGGGGGGCAGCGACCACACGAAGTGAGGGAGCGTGGGGGCCCCAGGCCGGCGCCGGGCCGCCCCAAGGCGGCCTGCGGCCCCCTCGGGGGGCAGCGACCACACGAAGTGAGGGAGCGTGGGGGCCCTGTTTATTCGTGCTTGAAGTCAGGCGTGCGCTTGGCCAGGAAGGCGTCCATGCCTTCCTTCTGGTCGGCGGTGGCGAACAGCGCGTGGAACAGCCGGCGCTCGAACATCACGCCATCGGACAGCCCGCTCTCGAAGGCCCGGTTGATCGATTCCTTCGCCGCCATCACCGCGACCTGCGAGAAGTTCGCGATCACCAGCGCGGCGCCGAGTGCTTCCTCGGCGAGCTTTTCGAAAGGCACGATGCGGCTCACCAGCCCGGCGCGCTCGGCCTCGGTCGCGTCCATCATGCGGGCGGTCAGGGCCATGTCCATGGCCTTCGACTTGCCCACTGCGCGCGGCAGGCGCTGGGTGCCGCCGGCGCCCGGAATCACGCCGATCTTGATCTCGGGCTGGCCGAACCTCGCGTTGTCGGCCGCGATGATGAAGTCGCACATCATCGCGAGTTCGCAGCCGCCGCCCAGCGCGAAGCCGCTCACGGCGGCGATCACCGGCTTGCGGATCTGGCGGATCGTTTCCCAGTTGCGCGTGATGTAGTCGCCCTTGTAAACATCGAGGAAGCTGTACTTCGCCATCGCCGCGATGTCGGCCCCGGCCGCGAAGGCCCGCTCGCTGCCGGTCAGGATGATGCAGCCGATCGCCGGGTCGGCGTCGAAGGCCTTGAGCGCCTGGCCCAGCTCGGTCATCAGCGCATCGTTGAGGGCGTTCAGCGCCTTCGGGCGGTTCAGCGTGACGATGCCGACTTTCTCGGCCTCGATGCGCACTTCGATGTTCTCGTAGCTCATGCGTGTCTCCTTGGAACGAACAAATGGTGGGGTGGTGTGCCGGCTATCGCGGATGCAGCCAGGCCGCGATCTTCGCCGGATCCTGGGCGAACAGGCGCCAGGTCGTGACGTTGGCGGGCAGGCTCAGCGGCAGGCGCAGCAGGCGGCGATCGCGCGCCACGAGGGCCGTCGCCTTTCGCAGCGGGCCGAGGTAGAGCGCGAGATCGTCGAGCCGCGCCAGGCGCCAGGCCTGGGCCGGCCGGCCCTTGGCCGCGGGCAGCTCGATGCCGATCCATTCGTCGTTGGCCGAGAAGCCCGCCTGTTCGGCGGCACCGCCGCGCAGCACCACCTTGACCTGCACGCTGCCACCGGTCTCGGCGACGCGCAGGCCGAGTTCCTGCGCGCGCTGGGCCGGGTCGTCGAGCGCCGCCACACCGTGCAGGCGCAGCAGGTCGGACAAGGGCAGTTCGTCGGTCGAATGGACCCAGCTCGCAATTTCCCTGGCGAACGATCGCCCGCCGACCGCCTCGAGCGCGGCGGCGACATCGGCTTCGGCGATCGGACCGCCGTCGCTCTCTTTCCACAGCAGGCGCATCACGTCGTCGAGCGAGCCCTTGCGCTCGCTGCGCAGCGTGAGGTCGAAGCACATCGCGACCAGCGCGCCCTTGGTGTAGTAGCTCACCGTCGAGTTGGGCGTCTGCTCGTCCTGGCGGTAGTACTTGATCCAGGCGTCGAAGCTGGCCTCGGCCACCGATTGCACCCGCCGGCCCGGCGTCTGCAGCACCTGGTTGATGGTCTTGTTGATGAGCCGCAGGTAGGCGGCGTCGTCGATGCAGCCGGCCCGGCGCAGCAGCAGGTCATCGTAGTAGCTGGTGAAGCCCTCGAACAGCCACAGCAACTGCGTGTAGTTCTCGCGCCCGTAGTCGTAGCGCGCGAATTCGGCGGGCCGCAGCCGCTTCACGTTCCAGGTGTGGAAATACTCGTGGCTGACCAGGCCGAGCAGCGTGGTGTAGCCCTCGGACTGCTTCCTGGCGCCGAGTTGCGGCAGGTCGCGCCGGGTGCAGATCAGCACCGTCGAGCGGCGGTGCTCGAGCCCGCCATAGCCGTCGTCGACCGCGTTGAGCATGAACACGTAGCGGTCGTGCGGCGGCTTCGGCCCGCCGCGCTTGCCGACCTTGTCGCCGTGCCAGAAGCGCATTTGCGTCTCGCAGATGGCGCGCGTGTCGGCAATCAGCCGCTCGCCGTCGAAGGAGGCCGGAGCGCCGGCGACCACGAAGCGGTGCGGCACGCCGCAGACCTCGAAATCCTCGCTCCAGAACGGCCCCATCTCGACCGGGCTGTCGGCCAGGTCGTCGTAGCTGGCGGCCAGGTAGCTGCCGAAGCCCTGGCGGTCGACCTTGGTCGGCTGCAGCGCGGTGGCGCAGGACCAGCGCGCGCCGTCGGCGATCAGAGGCGGCGCCACCACTTCGAGCGCGTGCGGCGCG
Source organism: Variovorax sp. P2_H12 (assembly GCF_056403395.1). Taxonomy (NCBI): domain Bacteria; kingdom Pseudomonadati; phylum Pseudomonadota; class Betaproteobacteria; order Burkholderiales; family Comamonadaceae; genus Variovorax; species Variovorax sp. P2_H12. The sequence goes on from NZ_JBFUFO010000016.1 coordinate 2,380, forward strand.
TCGACATGGCCCTCGACCTGCAGGCACAGGCTGGTGCCGTTGAAGAAGCCGCGGTCGGCGTCCAGCCAGGCGGTGCGCACCGAGTTGTCGTAGGCACAGACCTCGTAGCGCAGCACCAGCGGCTTGCCGGGCGTGCAGGCGATGTCCCAGGTGCACTTGTCGTGTTGCCGCACGGCCAGCTTGCGCCGCCCCTGAAGCGCCCGCAACTGCTGCAGGTTCTTCGAGAACTCGCGCAGCAGGTAGCTGCCCGGGATCCAGGCCGCGAGCGCCACGCGCTGCAGCTCGGCGGGCGCCGCGATGGTCAGCGTGACCGCGAACAGGTGCGCCTTGCGGTCCGCGCACTCGACGCGGCAGTGGATGGCCGGCGTGGCCATCAATTGAGCGCGGAGAGCTGCTTCTCGACCTGCGCGGCCGGGATCGCGCCGGGGGTGCGTGTGCCGTCGCTGAAGATCAGCGTCGGCGTGCCGGTGATGTTGTACTTCTGGCCGAATTCGCGGTTGCGCGTGAGCGCGGCGGTGTCGCACTCGGCGGCCGCGGGCGCGACGCCCCGCTGCATCCAGTCGTCCCAGGTCTTCGCCTTGTCCTTGGCGCACCAGATGTTGCGCGACTTGACGACCGAATCGGGTCCCAGCACCGGATAGAGGAAGAGCTGGATCGTGACGTTGTCGACCTTGGTCAGGTCGCGCTCGAACTGCTTGCAGTAGCCGCAGTTCGGGTCCGCGAACACCGCCAGCCGGCGCTTGCCGTTGCCGCGCACGATCTTGATGGCGTCCTTCATCGGCAGTTTGTCGAAGGCCACCTGGCTGAGCTTCTCGACCCGTTCCTCGGTCAGGTTGCGGCGCTCCTTGACGTCGATCAGGTTGCCCTGCAGCAGGTAATTGCCTTGCTCGTCGGTGTAGAAGATCTCGAAGCCGTTGACCCGCACTTCATAGAGGCCGGGGATCGGCGCCTTCGTGACCTCGTCGATCTTGGCGAACTGCGGGATGCGCTCGGCCAGGTTCTTGCGGATCTCGGCTTCGCCGGCCGTCGCGGTCAGTGCCGAGCCGAACGTGAGGACCGCCAGCGCGGCAAAGAGGGGACGCAGGGGATGCTTCATGGTGGTGTTCCGGGGATTCAACGCAGGCCCATGGCCTGGCGCGCGATCCAGTTCTTGATGAGCCGTGTGCGGTCGAAGCCGCGCATGCCCCAGTTGCGCAGCGTCGGCAGGGGGTCGGCGCTGTGGGCGAAGAGCTGCTGAAGGCCGTCGGTGGCGAGGCTCATCGACAGCACGGCGGTGCGGCGTTCACGTTCGTAGCGGCGCAGCAGCCGGGCGTCGCCCACGCTGCGCCAGTAGTCGCGGGTGCGGATCAGCTCGGCCAGCGCGGCGACGTCGGCCAGGCCGAGGTTGAGTCCCTGGCCGGCCAGCGGATGCACCGTGTGGGCGGCATCGCCCGCCAGGGCCCAGGCCGAGCCGTCGCCGAAGGCGCCGGTCCAGCGGTCGGCGATGGCGCGCTGCAGCGGCCAGGCGGCGCGTTCGCTGGCGAGCCTGAGCGCGCCCAGCGCATTGTGGCTGGCCTCGCGCAGGGAGGCGCTGAACGCGTCGTCCGACTGCGCGAGCAGGGCCGGTGCCCGGAACTGGTCGACCGACCAGACGAGGGCGAGCGAGCGGGGCGTATCGCCCAGCGGCAGCAGTGCCAGCACCTCGCCCTTGTCGTTGAACCACTGGCGCGCGGTGCCGTCGTGCGGCTGATCGGCCTCGAGCCGGGCCGCGATCGCGTGCTGGGCGTAGCGCGTGACTTCGTAGCCGACGCCGAGCGCCTCGCGGGTGGTGCTGATGCGGCCTTCGCAGACGACCGTCAGCGCTGCCGGCACGGGTGCGGTCACGACCTCGATCCGGGACTGGAAGCGCACGGCGTCACCCAGTTGCCGTTCGAGCGCGGGCACGTCGACGATCCAGGCCAGCGCATCGACCTTCTGGCGCAAGGCGGAGAACTGCACCCGCCCGCCTTCGTCGCCGTGCACCACCATCTCGCGCACCGGCGTGGCATACGCCGACTCGGGCCAGGCGCGCAGCGATTCGAGCAGGGACTTCGAGGCGGCGTTGAGCGCGTAGGCGCGCACGTCCGGTCCGGCCGGCGCCGCGGCCGGCGCCACCAGCGCCACGCGCACTCTTTCGCGCGCCAGCAAGAGCGCCAGCGTACGGCCGACGATGCCGGCGCCGCGAATGCAAACTTCGGGGGGAAGGGCCATCGGGCCATTGTAAGGATGTGGCTTCGCTACTTCGCGTCGATCGCCACCCCCGGAGGGGGCGGCTGGCCGGTGCCGCACAATCTTCGGTCAGCCACAAGGACCCGACCGTGAACGCCTCCGATTTCGACCTCCAAGCCACCATCGCCCGCCTGTTCGTCTATCCGGTCAAGTCCTGCGCCGGCGTCGAACTCGACGAGGCCCTGCTGATCGAGACCGGCCTGGAGTTCGACCGCGCCTGGATGGTGGTCGACGCCGCGGGCGAATTCGTGAGCCAGCGCGAGCTTCCCCGCATGGCGCTGATCCGGCCGCAGTTCAAGCAGTCCGAGATGGTGCTGCGGGCGCCGGGCATGCTGGCGCTGCACATCGCCTTCGACCGGGTCGAGCAGCCGACCCGCGTCAAGGTCTGGAAGGACGAGGTGGCGGCCTACGACATGGGCGATATCGCGGCCCAGTGGTTCAGTGACTTCCTGTCGGAACCGGGCCGGCCGCGGCCATTGCGCATGGTGAGGTCCGATCCCGAGCAGCAGCGGCTGTCGAGCCTGAAATGGACCGGGGGCGTCGAGGCCCCGAACCAGTTCGCCGACGGATTCCCGCTGCTGGTGGCGAGTGAGGGCTCGCTCGCGGAGCTGAATGCAAAGCTGGTCGCCGCCGGCCATGCGGCCGTCGGTATCGAGCGCTTTCGCCCCAACATCGTGCTGGCCGGCATCCAGGCGCACGACGAGGACCGGGTCGACACGATGCACGTCGCCACCGCCGAGGGCGAGGTCCTGATGCGTCCGGTCAAGCCCTGCGCGCGCTGTCCGATCCCGGACATCGACCCGCAGAGCGCGGTCAGCAGCCCCGAGGTGGGCGACATGCTGCGCACCTACCGCGCCGATCCGCGGGTCGACGGGGCCATCACTTTCGGCATGAACGCGATCGTGCTGCAGGGGGTCGAACATGCCCTCAGAGTCGGCCAGCCGGTAGGCGCCAACCTGCGTTTCGAGTGAAAAACGTAGCCCCCAACGCTGCGTCACTGCGTTACTCGCTGCCCCCCGAAGGGGGCCGCAGGCCGCCTTGGGGGCGGCCCGGCGCCGGCCTGGTGCGCCGGGCGCCTAAAATACCCGGTTCCCCCCAGCATTCTGAAAGCACCCGCCATGAGCCTCCAGTGCGGCATCGTCGGCCTGCCCAACGTCGGCAAGTCCACTCTCTTCAATGCCTTGACCAAGGCAGGCATCGCGGCCGAGAACTATCCCTTTTGCACCATCGAGCCCAATGTGGGCGTGGTCGAGGTGCCGGATCCGCGGCTCGACGCGTTGAGCGAGATCGTCAAGCCCGAGCGCGTGGTGCCTGCGATCGTCGAGTTCGTCGACATCGCGGGCCTGGTGGCCGGTGCCAGCCAGGGCGAAGGCCTGGGCAACCAGTTCCTGGCCCACATCCGCGAGACCGACGCGATCGTCAACGTGGTGCGCTGCTTCGAGGACGACAACGTGATCCACGTGGCCGGCAAGGTCGATCCGATTTCCGACATCGAGGTGATCCAGACCGAGCTCTGCCTGGCCGACCTGTCGACGGTCGAGAAGGCGCTGCATCGCCACACCAAGACCGCGCGTTCGGGCGACAAGGAAGCCATCAAGCTGGTGGCGCTGCTCGAGAAGTGCCAGGCTTCGCTGAACGAGAACAAGCCGGTGCGCTCGATCGAGTTCAGCAAGGAAGACAAGCCGCTGGTCAAGCAGTTCTCGCTGATCACAGCCAAGCCCGCGATGTTCGTCGGCAACGTCGCCGAGGACGGCTTCGAGAACAACCCCTTCCTCGATCGCCTGCGCGAATACGCCGCGGCGCAGAACGCGCCGGTGGTGGCCATCTGCGCCAAGATCGAGGCCGAGCTGGCCGACATGGACGACGAGGACCGCACAATGTTCCTGGCCGAGATCGGTCAGGAGGAGCCGGGCCTGAACCGCCTGATCCGCGCCGCCTACACGCTGCTGGGCCTGCAGACCTACTTCACGGCCGGCGTCAAGGAAGTGCGCGCCTGGACCATCCACACCGGCGATACCGGCCCCCAGGCTGCCGGCGTGATTCACACCGATTTCGAGAAGGGCTACATCCGCGCCCAGACCATCGCCTTCAACGACTTCATCGCCTACAAGGGCGAGCAGGGCGCAAAGGACGCGGGCAAGATGCGCGCGGAAGGCAAGGAATACGTCGTCAAGGATGGCGACGTGATGAACTTCCTGTTCAGCTCCTGAACCCGCGCCATGATCACCGTCCACCACCTCGAGAACTCGCGCTCGCAGCGCGTGCTCTGGCTGCTCGAGGAACTCGAACTGCCCTACGAGGTGGTGCGCTATCAGCGCGATCCGAAGACGATGCTGGCGCCGCCCACGCTCAAGGCGGTGCATCCGCTGGGCAAGTCGCCGGTGGTGACCACCGATGAAGGTCTGACGCTGGCCGAATCCGGCGCGATCATCGAGACCCTGATCGAGCGCGAGGGCAAGGGCCGCCTCGCACCCGCGGCCGGCAGCCCCGAAGTCTTGCGCTATCGCTACTGGCTGCACTACGCGGAAGGCTCGGCCATGCCCCCGCTGCTGCTCAAGCTGATGTTCGATCGGATCGAGAAGTCGAAGATGCCTTTCTTCGCCAAGCCGATCGCCCGGGCCATTGCAGACAAGGCCCGGGCCGCATTCATCCTGCCGAACCTCAAGACCCACCTCGACTTCATGGAAGGCGAACTCGGCAGGAGCGCGTGGTTCGCGGGCGATGCGTTCACCGGCGCCGACATCCAGATGAGCTTCCCGGTGGAAGCCGCCCGGGCCCGTGGCGGGCTCGATGCTTCGCGGCCGAAGCTGATGGCCTGGCTCGAGCGCATCCATGCGCGGCCGGCCTACCGGCGCGCGCTGGAGCGCGGCGGCCCCTACGGGCTCTTGTCCTGAATTCGGTGCCGGTTCAGTTCGGCCAGATATAAAGCAGCGCCACCGTCATCGTGACGTAGCGGGCGAACTTGCCGATGGCCATGTAGAAGACGCAGGGCCAGAACGACAGCTTGAGCCAGCCGGCGACCGCGCACAGCGGGTCGCCGACGACCGGCAGCCAGGCCAGCAGGCAGGCCTTGGGCCCGAGCCGCTCCAGCCACCCCAGCACGCGCAGATGGTGCTTGGAGTGCGAATACTTGTCGGCCACCTTGTGGGCGCCGTAGCCCATCCACCAGTCGACGATCCCGCCCAGGGTGTTGCCGGCGGTGGCGACCGCGATAGCCGCCCAGAACATGTCGGGATTGAGCTTGAGCAGCCCGAACAGCACCGGCTCCGAACCCACCGGCAGCAGCGTTGCCGACACGAAGGCGGCAATGAACACCGTGCTGAGGCCGTATTGCGGAAGCGCCAGAAGCGCCAGGAGGGAGTCGAGCCAGGCTTGCATGTGTGCGCGAAGTATAGGAACCAGACCGGCCCGGGCATCGGCAAGATCACTGATGGGTACCTTCGCCGATGGATGCGGGAGTGCAAATCGTTTCAGCCGAAGGAGCGGCGCGCCGCTACAATCGTGCCTCATTTTTCAGCAGCCCGGCGCGTGCCAATTTCCCCCATGACCCTGCAGATCGGCCACATCGCGCTGGACAACAGCCTGTTCGTCGCCCCCATGGCGGGTGTCACGGACCGGCCGTTCCGCATGCTGTGCCGCGAACTCGGCGCCGGCTATGCAGTGAGCGAGATGGTCACTTCGCGCAAGGAACTGTGGGGCACGCTGAAGACCTCGCGACGGGCCAACCACGAGGGCGAGCCCGGCCCCATTTCGGTGCAGATCGCAGGCACCGACGCGGCCATGATGTCCGAGGCCGCCGAATACAACATCGACCGCGGCGCGCAGATCATCGACATCAACATGGGCTGCCCGGCCAAGAAGGTCTGCAACAAATGGGCCGGGTCGGCACTGATGCGCGACGAACCGCTGGCGCTCGAGATCGTCGAAGCCGTGGTGCGTGCTGCGCTGCCGCACCGGGTGCCGGTGACACTCAAGATGCGCACCGGCTGGAGCGAAGACCGTCGCAACGCGGTGACGCTGGCACGGCGCTTCGAGGCGGCCGGCGTGCAGATGCTCACGGTGCACGGCCGCACGCGCGAGCAAGGCTACAAGGGCCAGGCCGAATACGACACCATCGCCGCGGTCAAGGCCGCCGTGCGCATCCCGGTGGTCGCCAACGGCGACATCGCATCGCCCGAGAAGGCGCGCGACGTGCTGGCGGCGACCGGGGCCGATGCGGTGATGGTCGGGCGCGCGGCGCAGGGCCGGCCGTGGATCTTTCGCGAGATCGCGCACTTCCTGGCGACCGGCACGCACCTGGCGCCGCCGCTGGTGGCCGAGGTGCGGCGCCTGATGCTGGATCACCTGCAGCAGCACTACGCGCTCTACGGCGACTACAGCGGCGTGCGCACGGCGCGCAAGCACATCGGCTGGTATGTGCGGGCGCTGCCGGGCGGCGAGGCGTTCCGCAGCGAGATGAACCTGATCGAGGACTGCGATGCGCAACTGCGCGCGGTGGCCGCATTCTTCGACGCGCTGGCGCAACGCATGGACCGCATTCCGCCGGCCTCGGCGGACGACACGCTCGAACCGCTTGATGCGCAGTCGGCCGACGCGATCGCATGACGCCGAAGCGAACACGAGAGAAGGCTGAGAACGAGGAGAAGAAGAGAAGGCCATGAGCAAGAAACACATCGAAGACTGCGTACGCAGCAGCCTGGACAGCTATTTCCGCGACCTGCGCGGCACCGAACCCGACGGCATGTACGAGATGCTGGTGCGGGTCGTCGAGAAACCCCTGCTCGACGTCGTGATGACACGCGCCGAGGGCAACCAATCCAAGGCCGCGCAATGGCTCGGCCTCAACCGAAACACGCTGCGCAAGAAGCTGGTCGAACACAAACTGTTGAAGTAATCCTGATGAACGCACTGATCTCCGTATCCGACAAGACCGGCATCCTCGAATTCGCCCAGGCGCTGCACGCGCTGGGCATCCAGCTGCTGTCCACCGGCGGCACCGCCAAGCTGCTGGCCGATGCCGGCCTGCCCGTGACCGAAGTGGCCGACCACACCGGCTTCCCCGAGATGCTCGACGGCCGCGTCAAGACCCTGCACCCCAAGGTGCACGGCGGCTTGCTGGCGCGGCGCGACCTGCCGGCGCACATGGCGGCGTTGAAGGAGCACGGCATCGCCACCATCGACCTGCTGGTGGTGAACCTCTATCCGTTCGAGGCCACGGTCGCCAAGCCCGGCTGCACGCTCGAGGATGCGATCGAGAACATCGACATCGGCGGCCCCGCGATGGTGCGCAGCGCGGCCAAGAACTGGAAGGACGTCGGCGTGCTGACCGATGCGTCTCAGTACGGCCCCGCGCTGGCCGAACTCAAGGCCGACGGCAAGCTCAGCGACAAGACCAAGTTTGCTTTCTCGGTGGCCGCGTTCAACCGCATCAGCCAGTACGACGGCGCGATCAGCGACTATCTCTCGCGCATCCAGGAGGACGGCGCCCATGCGCTGTTCCCGGCCCAGAGCAACGGCCGCTTCGTCAAGCTGCAGGACCTGCGCTACGGCGAGAACCCGCACCAGCAGGCCGCGTTCTACCGCGACCTGTATCCGGCGCCGGGCTCGCTGGTGACGGCCAAGCAGCTGCAGGGCAAGGAGCTCAGCTACAACAACATTGCCGACGCCGATGCGGCCTGGGAATGCGTGAAGAGCTTCGAAACGCCGGCCTGCGTGATCGTGAAACATGCGAACCCCTGCGGCGTTGCCACCGGGAAAGACCCGCTCGAGGCCTACAGCAAGGCCTTCAAGACCGATCCGACCTCGGCCTTCGGCGGCATCATTGCCTTCAACCGGCCGATGGACCGTGCCGCCGCCGAAGTGGTCAGCAAGCAGTTCGTCGAAGTGCTGATGGCGCCGGGCTATTCGGCCGAAGCGCTGGAGGTGTTCAAGAGCAAGGTCAACGTGCGCATCCTCGAGATCGCGCTGCCGCCGGGCGGCAAGACCGACTGGGACAACGGCCGCAATGCCGTCGACGTCAAGCGCATCGGCTCGGGCCTGCTGATGCAGACCGCCGACAACCGCGAGCTGTCCATCGACGAGCTCAAGGTCGTGAGCAAGAAGCAGCCGACGCCGCAGCAGCTGCAGGACCTGCTGTTCGCCTGGAAGGTCGCCAAGTTCGTCAAGAGCAATGCGATCGTGTTCTGTGCCGACGGCATGACCATGGGCGTCGGCGCCGGCCAGATGAGCCGGCTCGACTCGGCGCGCATCGCCAGCATCAAGGCCCAGCACGCGAACCTGTCGCTGGCCGGCACCGCGGTCGCGAGCGACGCCTTCTTCCCGTTCCGCGACGGCCTCGACGTGGTGGTCGATGCCGGCGCCACGTCGGTCATCCAGCCGGGCGGCTCGATGCGCGACCAGGAAGTGATCGACGCGGCCGACGAGCGCGGCGTGGTGATGGTGCTATCGGGCGTTCGCCACTTCCGTCATTAGTCAGCTCGCCCCCAGGTTGGCTCACTTCGTGTAGCCGCCCACCCCCTACCGGGGGCGCAGTCCGCGGCCCGGCGAAGCCGGTTCCGCGACTGCCCACCAACAGGCGGGCGCTGCGCGCCGCCGTGGAACAACACCGCGCCGGGTTGCTGTTGGCCGGCGCAGCCAGGCCCGTTGGTGAAACGCCGCGGAACCGGCTTTGCCGGGCCGCTGGTGTTGGGGGTGGGAGGGCTACACGAAGTGAGCCCGACCTGGGGGCGAGCCTATTCCGAAAAGCGGTACTTCAGCTGGAAGCTGATGGCGCCGTAGAGCTTGTCCTTGATGCTGGGGATGATCGCGATGTTCAGTCCCCAGTGCCTGCCCTCGATCGCCGCGGTCGGGATCAGGGCCGGGAACCAGCCGCCGTTGTTGGTCATCTGGTAGCCGTCGAAGCCGCCCACCACGGCGCCGAGCTTCACGCCGTGGAATTCGAAAGGCATCACGTAGAGGCCGATGTAGTGCGAGCGGTCGCGGTCGCTGTTGCGGAAGGCGCCGGCCGTGAGCGAAAAGGTCTTGTCGATCGGCCACTCGATGCCGATGCCCGGATTGAAGTCTTCCAGTCCCTTGTTGCGATCGAAATGCAGCGAATAGAAGCCCGGGTTGATCCAGACCTGGCTGATGTCGGCCTGGGCCAGTGCCGGGCCGGGCAGCAGCAGGCTCGCGCCTGCCAGGAGCGAAGGCAGCTTCACGGCGCCTACAGCGTCTTGAAGATCTGGCGTGCCGCCTCGACGGTGGCGGCGATGTCGTCCTCGCCGTGCGCGGCGCTCACGAAGCCCGCCTCGTACAGCGCCGGCGCGATGTACACGCCACGGTCCAGCAGGCCATGGAACAGCTGGTTGAACTTTGCGCCGTCGCTCTTCATCACGGCCGTGTAGTTCTGCGGCAGCGCATCGAGCAGGAAAAAGCCGAACATGCCGCCTTCGCTGTCGACGCTGAACGGCACGCCTTCGGCGTCTGCCGCAGCCTTCAGCCCGGCGACCAGCGAGCGTGTCTTCTTCGACAAGGCTTCATAGAAGCCCGGCTTGGCGATTTCGTGGAGGGTCGCAAGGCCGCAGGCGGTCGCCACCGGATTGCCCGAGAGCGTCCCGGCCTGGTACACCGGCCCCATCGGTGCGAGTTGTTCCATGATCGCGCGTGGTCCGCCGAAGGCCGCCAGCGGCATGCCGCCGCCGATCACCTTGCCGAGCACCGTCAGGTCGGGCGTGACGCCGAGCACGCCCTGGGCGCCTCGCAGGCCGACGCGAAATCCGGTCATCACCTCATCGAACACCAGCAGCGCGCCGTGCTGCGTGCACAGCTCGCGGCAGCGCTTGGCGAAGGCCGCGCTGGCGCGCACGAAGTTCATGTTGCCGGCGATCGCCTCGATCATCAGGCAGGCGATCTCGTGGCCGTGCAGCGCGAAGGCTTCCTCGAGCTGCGCGAGATTGTTGTACTCGAGCACCAGGGTGTGCTGCACCACTTCGGGCGGCACGCCGGCCGAGGTCGGATTGCCGAAGGTCGCCAGGCCCGAGCCGGCCTTGACCAGCAGCGCGTCGGCGTGGCCGTGGTAGCAGCCCTCGAACTTGATGATGTATTTGCGGCCGGTGGCGCCGCGAGCCAGGCGCAGCGCGCTCATTGCGGCCTCGGTGCCCGAGCTCACGAGGCGCACCATCTCCATCGAGGGCACCAGCGCGAGGATGGCTTCGGCGAGTTCGATCTCGCGCTCGGTCGGAGCGCCGAAGGAAAACCCCTCGGTGACGGCGCGCTGCACCGCCTCGACCACCGCGGGGTGGCCATGGCCGAGGATCATCGGCCCCCAGGAACCGATGTAGTCGATGTAGCGCTTGCCGTCGGCATCCCAGAAGTAGGCGCCCTGCGCGCGCTTCACGAAGCGCGGCGTGCCGCCGACCGCCTTGAAGGCCCGCACGGGCGAATTGACGCCCCCGGGAATGACGGCGCGCGCGCGCTCGAAGAGGATCTCGTTCTGGTTAGTGGCGTTCATGGCATTTGCGTTCATTGTTCATGTGCGATCAGGTTCGGCGCGGCCGGCGCAGCCAGGCCCGTTGGTGAAACACCGCGGAACCGGCTCCGCCGGGCCGCTGGTGTTGCCCCCGGTAGGGGGTGGGAGGGCTACACGCAGTGAGCCCGACCTGGGGGCGAGCTAGTGTCGAGTGTCGTGCGGAGGAAGGGCGAAGTCGGTCGGCGACGCGAGGTCGTCATTGTCGTCGTCGTCGTCCTCCGGCTGGGCCCAGAACAGCCGATCGGGCAGCACGTGGCCCATGCCGGGGCGAAAGCCCGCGTCGAGGCAGCGGTCCATGTAGCTCAGGGCCTCGCTGGTGGCGGCGACCAGATCGGTGCCGCTCGCGAGCAACGCCGACAGCGCGGCCGACAGGGTGTCGCCGGCGCCCGCGAACACGGCATCGAGCCGCTCGAATTTTTCGCTCGCGAGCACCGACTGCGGCGAGGCCAGCACGTTGTCGATGAACTGGTCGGGCAGCACCAGCCCGGTGACCAGCGTGTACGGCACGCCGTACTCGCTCGCCGCCTTGGCGATGTCGCGCGCCGTCGGCGGCCGCTCGCCGCTCCAGTCGGGCAGGAGCCAGCGCCAGAGCGTGCTGTGGTTGCCCACCAGCACCGTGGTCTGCGGCAGCACCAGTTCGCGAAAGGCGTCGAGGTAGGCCTCGATCTGGCTGTCCTCCCACCACGAAAGGTTCGGCATGTAGGCCACCACCGGCACTTCGGGATAGTCGGTCGCGGTCTCGGCCACCGTGCTGAGGTTCTCGGGCGAGCCGACGAATCCGACCTTGATCAGCTGCACCTCCACGTCCTCGAGGATCGAGCGCGCCTGCTCGGCGACGGCCTCTTCGTCGAAGCTGAAATGGTCGAAGATCTCCGCCGTGTCGCGCGCGTAGGCGCCTGTGACCACCGCCAGCATGTGGGCGCCGACCGAGGCCATGGCGAGCGCGTCGCCGCCCAGGCCGCCGGCGCCGCTCGGATCGCTCGCATTGAAGACCAGCACACAGGGCGGATTCAAATCAGCTTCCGCCGCGCTCTCTTCGTCCGAGGGGTCGGTAAGATCGCTGATTTTGCGATCGTGCTCTGGTGGTAGTAAGTAAGTTTTCATACTCGAATCAGGGCTCACCAGATGGTGGCATATCTGAGACGCTTGTCACGTGAATAGTTGATACGTTTGGATACGATCGTTGCATTTGATGAACAGGGACCTTAAGCTGCGATGAATACGAAAACCTGGATGTGCCTGATTTGTGGGTGGATCTATGACGAATCGGTGGGCGTGCCAGAGGATGGTATTGCGGCCGGTACGGCCTGGGCCGATGTTCCGATGAACTGGACCTGTCCGGAGTGCGGGGCGCGCAAGGAAGACTTCGAAATGGTTGAGATCTGAAGCATGGCATAGGGCCGCGCTTCTTGCGCTCCCGAGGGGGCGCAGTTACACCCGGGTGTCACACGAGGAGCGGTTCGAATGAGCGCGAATGGATCTGGTTACAAGGTGCTTGTCATCGACGACAGCAACACCATTCGGCGCAGCGCCGAGATCTTCCTGAAGCAGGGCGGCCATGAAGTCCTGCTCGCCGAGGACGGCTTCGATGCGCTGTCCAAGGTCAACGACCACAAGCCCCATCTGATCTTCTGCGACATCCTGATGCCGCGGCTCGACGGTTATCAGACGTGCGCCATCATCAAGCGCAACGCCACCTTTTCCAATGTCCCGGTCGTGATGCTGTCCTCGAAGGACGGCGTCTTCGACAAGGCGCGCGGCCGTATGGTCGGCTCCCAGGACTACCTCACCAAACCTTTCACCAAGGACCAGCTGCTCCACGCCGTGCAGCAGTTCGGTCTCGTCCAGGAAACGCAGTAATGGCGATTCGCAAAGTGCTCGTGGTCGACGATTCCAAGACCGAACTCGTGTTCCTGACCGACCTGCTCCAGAAGAACGGCTTCTCGGTCAAGACGGCGGAGAACGCGGATGACGCGATGCGCCGGCTCGAAGAGGAGCAGCCCGACCTGATCCTGATGGATGTCGTGATGCCGGGGCAGAACGGCTTCCAGCTCACGCGCGCCATCGCCCGCAATCCGCAGTACGCGGCCGTGCCGATCATCCTGTGCACCAGCAAGAACCAGGAAACTGATCGCGTGTGGGGCATGCGCCAGGGTGCCCGCGACTACATCGTCAAGCCGGTGAACGCCGCCGAGCTGATGGCCAAGATCAGCGCCCTGGCCTGATCGAGCTCCCTGCCGCCCATGGCCAACCGCGACGCTCTCCGCGCTTTCCAGTCCCGGCTCGCCAGCCGCCTGCAGGCGGCGCGCACCTCGGACGTGTCCGCATCCTGGCTTGCCGTGGAGGCGGGCGAATCGAACTATCTGTTCCCGCTCGGCCACGCCGGCGAGATCTTTCCCTGGGTGGCCCCGCAGTCCGTGCCCTACACCGCGCCCTGGTTCCTGGGCGTAGCCAACCTGCGCGGCGGCCTCTACGGCGTGGTCCAGCTGTCGAGCTTCGCCGGCGGCGCGGCCACGGCACCCGTGGTGAACGACGCGGCCCGCGCGCAATCGCGGCTGGTGGCGCTCAACGAAATGCTGGACGTCAACTGCGCCTTGCTGATCGACCGCCTGGTCGGACTGCGCGGCGTGGAAGCCTTCGTCGCCTCGGAGGCGCCACAGGGCGACGCGCCGCCCTGGTTCGGGAATTCGTACACCGACGCTGCCGGAGGGCGCTGGCAGGAAATCAACCTGCAGGCGCTTTCGCAGCAACCCCAGTTTTTGAGCATCGGCGCCTGAGCGGCCTGCCGAGCACCGACTACAACCTGAAGGACCGACCGTGAGCTCGATCGCCGACAAGTTCAAGAATCTCCTGCCCCAAGGTGGCAACAGCGTCACCGTGGGCGCCGACAGCGCAGCCACCCTGTCGCTGGACAGCATCGAAACCGTGCAGACGGGCGACGACAGGGCCGAGCCGGTGCGGCGCGATGCCATGCCGGAGCCCGAGGCCTCGCCGGCGGCGGCCGATGCCGCGCTGCAGAGCGCGCAGGAGATGCCGCCGGCCGACGGTTCCGGCGCCGTGCCGCCGCCGGTCGCGACACGATCGCGGCGATCGCGACGATCCAGCCCGGCGCGCCAGCAGCGGATCCTCGCGCTGGCGCTGGCGGGCGTGGTGCTGCTGCTGCTGCTGGTGGCCGGCTCCGCCATCCTGCGTGCCGAACGCCTGGCGCAGCAGGTGGCGGCCACCGGCCAGTCGCTGATGCAGTCGCAGCGACTCGCCAAGTCGGTGTCGCAGGCGCTGGTCGGCAACGTCGCCGCCTTCGTCGAAGTGCGCGACAGCGCGGACGACCTGACCCGCCGCGTGCAGGGCCTGACCCACGGCGACGATGCCCTCAAGCTGGAGCGCGCGGGCAGCCAGTACGACGCCGAGCTCGGCAAGATCGGCCCGCTGGTCGAGCGGGCCGACAAGAATGCCAAGGCCGTGCTCGCCCAGCAGAAGATCCTGACCCAGGTCGGCACCGCGCTGCGCGACATCAATCGCCAGTCCTCGGACCTGCTCGAGATGGCCGAGACCGTGGCTTCCCTGAAGATGCAGCAGAACGCGACCATCCCGGAAATCTCCGCCGCCGGCCAACTGGTGATGCTGACGCAGCGCATCGGCAAGTCGGCCAACGAGTTCCTGACGGTCGAGGGCGTGAGCCCGGACGCCGTGTTCCTGCTCGGCAAGGACCTGAACAGCTTCCAGGAAATCACCCGCGGCCTGCTCGACGGCAGCCCGCAGCAGCGCCTGCCGGGCACGCGCGACGCGCAGACGCGCCAGCAGCTCGAAGCCATCCTGAAGACCTACGAATCGACCCGGACCCAAGCCGGCGCCATCCTGGGCAACCTGCAGGGCCTGGTGGCGGCGCGCGAGGCGCAAGCCGCCATCCTGGCCGACAGCGAACCGCTGCGCACCGCGCTCGGCGACCTGCAGGAAAAGCTCTCGGCCCGCACCGGCCTCGGCGCCGGCACGGTGGTGATGCTGTTCGTGCTGTCGCTGGCCGCCCTGGCGCTGGCCGGCGCGATCGGTTTCGTGCAGGTGCGCGAAGGCCGCGAGCGTGCCGCCGCGGCGGAGCGCGATCGGGTCGAGGCCGAGCGCGTGAGCGAGGACGCGAGCCGCGTCAACGCTGCCAACCAGGCCGCCATTCTGCGATTGATGAACGAACTGCAGACGGTGGCCGAAGGCGACCTGACGCAGGAAGCCACGGTGACCGAGGACATCACCGGCGCCATCGCCGACTCGGTGAACTACACGGTGGAAGAGCTTCGCCTGCTGGTGGGCAACGTGCAGAACACGGCGACCCGCGTGGCGCAGACCACCTCTCAGGTGGAAAGCACCTCGACCGAACTGCTGGCGGCCTCGACCGAACAGCTGCGCGAGATCCGCGAGACCGGCCAGTCGGTGCTGACCATGGCCGAGCGAATCAACGGCGTGTCCTCGCAGGCGCAGGAATCGGCCACGGTGGCGCGGCAATCGCTGCAGGCCGCTTCGTCGGGCCTGCAGGCGGTGCAGAACGCGATCGGCGGCATGAACTCGATCCGCGACCAGATCCAGGAGACCTCCAAGCGCATCAAGCGCCTGGGCGAGTCCTCGCAGGAGATCGGCGAAATCACCGAGCTGATCTCGGACATTACCGAACAGACCAACGTGCTGGCGCTCAACGCCGCCATCCAGGCCGCGTCGGCCGGCGAAGCCGGTCGCGGCTTCTCGGTGGTGGCGGAAGAAGTGCAGCGCCTGGCCGAACGCTCGGCCGACGCCACGCGCCAGATATCGGCGCTGGTGAAGGCGATTCAGACCGACACCCAGGATGCGGTGGGCGCCATGGAGCGTTCCACGCAGGGCGTGGTGGAGGGCGCGAAGCTGTCCGACAACGCCGGCACCGCGCTGTCGGAGATCGACCGCGTGTCGCGCCGGCTGGCCGAACTGATCGAGCAGATCTCGCAGTCCGCCTCCCGCGAAGCCGATTCGGCCAACGTGGTGGCCGCGAACATCCAGCACATCTTCGCCGTGACGGAGCAGACCGGCGAGGGCACGCGGACCACCGCGCAGCAGGTTCGCGAACTCTCGCACATGGCCGAGGAACTGCGTCAGTCCGTGTCTCGTTTCAAGATTGCCTGAACGCCGAGCGCCCAACGTGTCGATCCAAAGCCCCACCGTCGCCCACACCGCCGGCAACGCGCCGGCCACCGAGGATCTCGGGCCGCTGGCCTGGGTCCTGGGAGAGATCCAGAAGTCGCTCGACGGAGTCGGCAAGACGCTGCGGCGCTTCGCCCGCGAGGCCGCCACCGCCGCGCCGGGCACGGAGATCGATACCGGGCCGTTGCGCCTGACGCGCCAGCATCTGCACCAGGCCGTCGGCGCGCTCCAGATGGTGGGCCACACGGCGCCGGCCCTGGTGCTGGGCGCGATGGAGTTCGCGGTCCAGAGCTTCGTCACGGAGCCGCTGCGCTGCAACGAGAGCGCGGTCGAGAAGATCGATCGCGCGGGCTTCGCGGTGGCGGACTTCCTCAACGCGATGATCGCCGGCAAGGTGGTGTCGTCGGTGGCGCTGTTCCCGCAGTACCGCGAGGTGCTCGAGCTGGTCGGCAACGAACGGGTGCATCCGGCCGACCTCTGGAGCATGACCTGGCGCTGGGTCGAGATCAAGCCGGCGCCGACCCAGTCTGCGCTGGTCTATGACCCGGCGGTGCGCTCCAAGCTCGATCGCGAGGTGCTCAAGGTCGTCAAGAGCGGCGACGACCACGCCGCCCGCCGGCTCCAAGCGCTGTGCCTCGGGCTCGGGCGCGGCGCGTCGATGCCGCGGGTCGCGAGCTTCTGGACCCTGGCCGCCGGCTTCTTCGAGGCCCTGGCGCTGGCGCTGATACCCACCGACTCGCATGTGAAGCGCGCCGCCTCGCGCGTGCTGCTGCAATACGCCACCCTGGCACGCGGCGACAACACCGTGTCCGATCGCCTGGGCCAGGACCTGCTGTTCTTCTGCGCGCAGGCCGCGCCCGGCCCGCGCGACGAGGCCGCCACCCTGCGCGCGGTGCGCGTCGCCTGGGGCGTCGCCAACGAACAGTCGGTCGACTACACGATCGAGCAGTTCGGCCGCTTCGACCCGCTGGTGCTGGCGCAGGCGCGCAAGCGCATCGAGGCCGCGAAAGAGATGTGGTCGGCGCTGTCGGGCGGCGACACCAGCCGCACGCGGCAGGTCGCCGACACCTTCGCGCAACTCGGCGAATCGCTCCAGAAGCTGCATCCGCCCAGCGCACCGATGGTGCAGGCGCTCAACAATGCGGTCGAGGCCTCGATGGGGTCGGGCCAGCCACCGGCGACCGAGCTGGCGATGGAAGTCGCGACTTCGGTGCTGTACCTCGAGGCCGCCTTCGAGGACCTCGATCCGCACGACCGCCAACTCACCGCGCGCACCGTGCAGCTGGCGGGCCGCATCGAGCGGGCCCGCGACGGCGGCCGCTCCGAGCCGCTCGAGCCCTGGATGGAGGAGCTCTACCGCCGCGTCAGCGATCGCCAGACCATGGGCACCGTGGTCGGCGAGCTGCGCAGCCACCTGGGCGAACTCGAGAAGTCGCTCGATCAGTTCTTCCGCCGGCCGACCGAAAAGGGCCTGCTGCGCACCGTGCCGAGCCAGCTGCTGCAGATGCGCGGCGTGTTCTCGGTGCTCGGCCTCGACCAGGCGGCGCAGACCGTGCAGCGCATGCGCGAGAACGTCGATCAGCTGCTGGGCGAGGAATCGCCGGCCGACGAGATCCGAGCCTTCGACTCGCTCGGCAACAACCTGGGCGCGCTCGGCTTCCTGATCGACATGCTGAGCTACCAGCCGGCGCTGGCGAAGCGGCTGTTCGTGTTCGATGCCGAATTGGGCGAGCTCAAGCCGCTGATGGGGCGGCAAGGAACCGAAGGCGGTACGCCGGAAGCGGCAGCCCCGGCGTCCTTCGCCGCGGCGTCCGGCCCGGTCGCCGTGACCGAAGCCGTCTTGAGCGTCGAGGAGGTGGATGCGCAGATCGCAGCCAGGCTGGCGGCGCTCGCCGCACCGGCCAGCCGCAAGCCGCCACCTTCGCCGATCGAGGAGTTCAGCCGCGCGACCGCCAGCTGGACCTCGAAGATCACCGGTCCGGCGCCGCTGGAAGGCATGCTGCCCGACACCGAGGTCACCGAGCTCGAGGAGGACGACCTCCAGAACATCTTCCTCGACGAGGCGCGCGAAGTGCTGCACAACGGCCTGGCCGCGGTGTCGGCGCTCAGCGCCCGTCCGGACGACGACGGTGAACTGACCGTGCTGCGGCGCGCCTTCCACACGCTCAAGGGCAGCTCGCGCATGGTCGGGCTGATGGATTTCGGCGAAGCCGCCTGGTCCTTCGAACAGGTTCTCAACACCTGGCTGGCCGACCAGCGCCCCGCGACGCCGGAACTGGTTGCCGGCACGCGCAGTGCGCTGACGGATTTCGCGAAATGGGTCGAGGCCATTGCAGCCAACGAGCCGCACAGCTGGCACTCGGCGCCGTTCCGCAGCACGGCCGAGGCCTTGCGCACGGGGGAACCGCTGGTGGCGCCCGCCCGCGTGGCCGATGCCGGCGCGCTGGTTGCGGCCGCCCGCCACATCGCTGCCGAATCGCTGGCCGAGGCGCCGCCCGCCGCCGCGCCCGAAGCGTTGCCGGAGCTTCCCGGTCTGGATCTGCCCGACCTGGATCTGCCCGATCTGGACCTCGGTTCGATTGCGTCCGATCTGCCGCCGACCGAAGAGCCGGCCGCAGCGACGCCGTCCGCCGAAGCCGCCACCGTGTGGCCGGGCCTGATCGAGCCCTCCAGGGACGAGGAGGCGCCACGCACCCCGGACGATTTCGCCTCGACGGATTTTCTCGATTTCGACGGCAGCCCCGCACCGGAAGCGCCGGCGGATCTGGGCGAACTCGAGGAGGTCGATTTCCTCGAGACCGTCCATACCTCGCTCGAGCCCCTCGCGGGAAGCCCGCGCCCCGAGCCGGAAGCCGAAGCCGAAGCCGAGGCTCCCAAGGGCTTCGAGTCCCCGGTTTTCGCCCCGGCGCCGGAGCCCGAGCCCGAGCTGTCCTTCACCTTGAGCCTGGAGCCCGAAGCGCAGGCTGAGCCGCCGCCGGCCATCAGCGTCGAGCCCGAACCCGTGGTCGAACCGCTGGCGTTGGCGCCGGTGGCGGAAGCCGCCGAGGCAGAGCTGCCGCCCGAGGCCGCCGCGCCACCGGTGGCGGCGGCGACCGCGCCGCCGGCCGAGATCGAGCCCGAACGCCCGTCACTGCCGAGCGCCGAGGAGCAGGTCAAGGTCATCGGGCCGCTGCGCATCGGCATTGCGCTCTACAACGTCTATCTCAACGAGGCCGACGAATGGTCGCGGCAACTGGCCACCGAGGTCAGTGAATGGGCGCTCGAATCGCACCAGCGGGTGTCCGACTCGACGATCGGGCTGGCGCATTCGCTGGCCGGCAGTTCGGCGACGGTGGGATTCCAGAGCCTGTCGGGCATGGCGCGCCTGCTCGAGGCCGCGCTGCAGCACCTGCAGATGCAGGGCCGCGGCACGCCCCAGCAAGGCACGGTGCTGGTCGGCGCGGCCGAGGAACTGCGGCGCCTGCTGCATCAGTTCGCGGCCGGCGTCCTCAAGGATCCGGCCGAAGGCACGCTGCGGGCGCTGCGCGACGTCGCCGCCTCCGTGCTGCCGGCCGAGGCGGCTGACGCGCGGCCGGTCTATCCGCACCTGGTGCGCGACGGCATGGCGGACGTCGCGCTCGACGACTCCGAGGATGCCGTCGACGTGGCCGATGCGGTCGACGTCGACCTGTTCCCGATCTTCGAGGAAGAGGCCGCCGAGTTGCTGCCGCAGCTCGGCGCCGCGCTGCGCGAATGGGCCCAGCGTCCCGACGACATGGCGCCGCGCGCGTCCACGCTGCGCACCCTGCACACCCTCAAGGGCAGCGCCCGGCTGGCCGGCGCGATGCGCCTGGGCGAGCGCGCGCACCGCATGGAGTCCGAGATCGAATCGCTCGGCGCCGCGGGTGGCGAGCGTTCGTCCATCGAACGGCTGATGACGCGCTTCGATGCGCTGCAGGCGACCTTCGATGCGCTGCGCGCCGCCGACGATGCGATCCAGACCGAGCTGGTGCAGCGCGCGGTGGCGCCGCCGGCCCCCGCGAAGCCCGCGGAATCGGCGKCGGCCGCGGCTGCGCACGTCCGCGACGCGCTGCCGGAGGCCGCCGCCGAGTCCGCCGTCCAGCGCGGCACGGTGGCGATGCCATCGCCATCGGCCCTCACGCCGCTGCGCGCAGTCTCGAGCCAGGCGGTGCGCATCCGCACCCACCTGCTCGACCGTCTCGTGGCGCAGGCCGGCGAGGTCATCATCACGCGCTCGCGGCTCGAGGCCGAACTGGGCCAGCTGCGCAGCTCGCTCGGCGACCTGACCGGCAACCTGGATCGCCTGCGCCAGCAACTGCGCGACATCGAGGTCCAGGCCGAGAGCCAGATGCAGTCGCGCCTGGCCCAGGCCAAGGATTCGCAGCAGGGCTTCGACCCGCTCGAGTTCGACCGCTTCACGCGGGTGCAGGAACTGACCCGCATGATGGCCGAGTCGGTCAACGACGTGGCGACCGTGCAGCGCACGCTCCAGAAGACCGTGCAGGCGACCGAAGACGACCTGAGCGCCCAGGCGCGCCAGACCCGCGAGCTTCAGCGCGGACTGCTGCGCACGCGCATGGTGGAGTTCGAAGGCATCTCCGAGCGGCTGTACCGCGTGGTCCGCCAGGCCTCCAAGGAGACCGGCAAGCAGGTGCGCCTGGACATCACCGGCGGTTCGATCGAAATGGACCGCGGCGTGCTGGACCGCATGACACCCGCCTTCGAGCACCTGCTGCGCAATTGCGTGGCACACGGCATCGAAGACGCGGCGGCGCGCGAGAAGGCCGGCAAGGACGCCAGCGGCCTGATCGTCATCGAGCTGCACCATGAAGGCAACGACGTCTCGGTGAGCTTCCGCGACGACGGCGCCGGCCTCAACCATGCGCGCATCGCGGCCCGCGCGCGCGCACTCGGGCTGGTTGCCGAAGGGCAGCCGCTCAGCGACGCGGACGCGGCCGAGCTGATCTTCCAGCCCGGCTTCTCGACCGCAGAGCAGGTGTCCGAACTGGCCGGTCGCGGCATCGGCATGGACGTGGTGCGGGCCGAAGTCGCCGCGCTCGGCGGCCGCATCGAGATCCACAGCCAGGCTGGCCAGGGCACGGTCTTCAAGCTGGTGCTTCCGTTGACCACCGCGGTGACGCACGTGGTCATGCTGCGCGCCGGCGGCACCTCGGTCGGCGTGCCCTCCAACCTGGTCGAGCTGGTGTTGCGCGCCAGCACCTCGGACCTCGAGTCCGCCTACCTCGAGCAGCGCTACGCCTTCGGCGGCGAGCAGGTGCCGTTCTACTGGGCCGGAGCGCTGCTGCAGTCCTCCGCGCGCAGCGAGCGCGCGCCGTCCAAGGCCAACACGATCGTCATCGTGCGAAGCGCCGCCCAGCGCGTCGCCCTGCACGTGGACGAAGTCCTGGGCAACCAGGAAGTGGTGGTCAAGAACCTCGGGCCGCAGCTGTCGCGGCTGCCCGGCATGGCTGCCATCTCGGTGCTGGCCTCGGGCGCGGTGGCGTTGATCTACAACCCCGTAGCCCTCGCTGCGGTGCACGGCGAGCAGGCGCGCGAGTACCAGGCCGCGGCGCGCCGCCAGCCCGCAGCGCGCGGCGCGCAGCCCGCGGCCTCGGTGGCGCCGCAGGTGCCCCTGGTGCTGGTGGTGGACGATTCGATCACGGTTCGGCGCGTCACGCAGCGCCTGCTGCAGCGCGAGGGCTACCGCGTGGCGCTGGCGGCCGACGGCCTGCAGGCGCTCGAGCGGCTGCAGCAGGAGCGGCCGGCGGTCGTCCTGTCGGACATCGAGATGCCACGCATGGACGGCTTCGACCTGGCGCGCAACATCCGCGCCGACCAGTCGCTGGCCGACCTGCCGATCATCATGATCACCTCGCGGATCGCCGAGAAGCACCACGATCACGCGCGGGCGCTGGGCGTCAACCACTACCTCGGCAAGCCGTATTCGGAAGACGAACTGCTGCGGCTGGTGCGCAGCTATACCGGGGTCGAGTTGCCGGCGGTGCTGGCGGCCTGAGCGAGGCCGGTCACAACACCTGCACGCCGGGCAGCTTGCGCATGCCGCGGTCGAAGGTGGCCGTGAACTCGCAGGAATTCAGCGCGCTACTTGTCGATCACCCGGCGCGCGAATCGCTCCAGGTAGTCCATCAGCCGATTGGCGCCTGCGACCGCCGCTGCTTCGTCGCAGGTCGCGATCCCCTGGGCAAGCTCCATGTGCGCGTTCGCGCCTTCGGTGATGTCGCCTTCATGCTGGTAGGCATACCAGAAGCGCCGGCACTGGACGATCAACGGGACGACGGCCTTGACCGCGGAGTCGTTGTGGCTCGCCCGATGATTGGCTTGGTCGAGTTCCTGGTCGGCCAGCATGTAGTCGTCGAGGTTGCCGCGCGCGGCCGCTTTCACCATTCGCTCGGCGCAGCGCACGATTTCCTTGCGCTGGACGACGGTGGCGCGGCGCGCCGAGCAGGCGGCGATCAGGTTTTCGAGCACCCTGCGTGTCTGGATCACGTCGAGATGGTCCGCCAGAACGATCTGGGAGACCAGCAGTCCGCGTCGAGGCTGCTGCACGATGAGGCCGATAGAGATCATGCGCAGCAGCGCTTCGCGCACCGGGGTGCGGCCGAGACCGGTGGAGTCGGCGATGTCGGCTTCGACCACCGGGCTGCCGGGCTCGAGTTGCAGCGTCGAGATCAGCGTCTCGATGGCGTCATAGGCCAAGTCCGCCGCGCGCCGCTTGGGGGCGGTCGCTTGGGACGATTTCAAGGCGATGGGCATGGTCGGAGGCGGCGTGCTGTGGAAGTTTGCGGGGCATTGTCCGTCTATCCCGCGGAGTGGGGATTCGAAATGCCCGCCAGCGTCGCGATGCGGGCCGGCGAGAACGGGGGGCGCGGTTCGGGCGCTGTCCAGCCGAAGAGAAACTGCGCTGCCGCACCGCAGACACGGCCCTGGCAGGCCCCCATGCCGCAGCGACTGTGCAGCTTGGCCTCGGCCCAGCCGGTGCAAGGCGTCAATGCCGCGTAAGGCACGTCTTCGCAGCGGCAAACGAGCGTGTCGGGAGTCGGCAAGCGCTTGAGTGCGGGAGCCAGCGCAAAGCTTCGCTGCAACTGCGCGGCGAAGGCGTTCCAGCGCGCCCGTTCGGGCCCGCAGGCTTGCGCCGCGGCGGTATGGCCGACGGCCGCGTGACCGGCGATCGAGCCCTGCACCAGCGCGCGCTCGCTGCCGCCGATGCCGGTGCACTCGCCCGCCGCGTAGATGTCGGCGACCGAGCACTGCTGCATGCCATCGACGGCCAGCGCCTGCATGCCGCCTGCGACCGGCGCCAGCGCGCAGCCCAGCCCTCGGCCGAGCTCCGTATTCGGCACCAGACCGAAGCCGCAGGCGATGCGCTCGCAGGCCATGTCCGTCTGGCGGCCGCCGCGCTGGATGCGCGCTGCCCGGACCCGGCCGCTGCCCAGGGCGGCGACGACCTGCGCGCCGGTTCGGTACTGCGGGTCGACCAGGGGCACAGCCTGCGCGAACTTGCCCGGCCAGCCGGCTAGGCGCAGCGCGAACCCGGCGACCGCTGCGAAGCCGGCTTGTTCGGCAATGCGCACGACCTGCGCGCCGGCCTGGCGGGCGGCGGCTGCGGCGGCCAGCAGCAGCGGGCCGCTGCCGGCCACCACGATGCGCTCGCCCGCCACGGGCAAGCCGGACTTGATGAGGGCCTGCAGCGCGCCCGCACCGGTCACGCCGGGGAGCGTCCAACCCGGAAACGGCAGCAGCAATTCGCGGGCGCCGGTGCACAGGATCAGCTTCTTCCATTGCAGCCGCCAGCCGCGCTGCGCATCCTCCAGCAACAGTTCGTTCGGCGCGGTCGCGGCAACGATGCGCGTCCCGCTGCAGATCCGCACGTTGGAGCAACGGGAGACCGCATCGCGCCATGTCACGGCGGCCGCAGGCAGCTGCGCGCCGGGCCCGTCGCGCCAGATCTGGCCGCCCGGCACCGGGTTGTCGTCGACCACCACGATGCGGGCGCCGCTGGGCGCAGCGGCCACGGCCGCGGCCATGCCGGCCGGCCCTGCGCCGATGATCAGCACGTCGCAGTGCTCGGTCACCGCGCTCATTTCAATTTTCCACCGTGCGATCGCGTGACCCGCGACGCATGAAACCGGCGCAGCCAGAGGCCAGGAACACCGCGGAACCGGCTCCGCCGGGCCGCTGGTGTTGCCCCCTTGAGGGGGAGGCGGCTACACGAAGTGAGCCAGCAACGGGGGTGGGTTTCATCGCAGCGTCTCCACCCGCATGCCCCCGGCACAAGCGGTCTGGCAGGCCAGGCGTCGCCGGCCATCGATGTCGACCCGGCATTCCTGGCAGATGCCCATGCCGCAGAAAGGCGCACGGGCCTCGCCCCGCACCGAATGGCGCGCGGTTCCCAGGCCGCAGGCGTCGGCGATGCGCAGTGCCGACGCGACCGAACTGCCCGCGGGAACGGACACCGGCCAGCCATCGATGTGCAGGGCCAGCATGGCCGGCGCCGTCGTCCTCATGCGGCCTCCAGGAAGCGCGTCGGGGCGTAGGGCGCGGGGTCGAAAGCCGGCGTGCCTCCGGTCATGAGGGCGGCCAGCAGATCGGCGCTGCCGGTGGCCGTGGTGACGCCCAGGCCCTCGTGTCCCACGGCAAGCCAGAGCCCTTCGCGCCATGGATGACGACCCAGCAGAGGCAGGCTGTCGGGCGTTGCTGCACGCAGCCCGGTCCAGGCGCGGATCGCGTTGAGATCCGCCAGGCCCGGCATGTAGCCCAGTGCGCGCTGCAGCATCTGCTCCAGCATGGCCGCTTCCACGGCAGGGTCTGTGATGTCGAACTGGCGCGAGGAGCCCAACAGCAACTGGCCGGTGGGTCGGGGTTGCAGGTTGAACGCGACTGATAGTCCGTCGCTGTGGTGCGCGCTCGTCACATAGCCCAGTTCGACCAGTTGGTGGTGCACGGTGCCGGGGTAGCGGTCGGTGATCAGCAGGTGGCCCTTCTTGGGCCTGATCGGCAGTTCCGGGCACAGCGTGGTGGCCTGGATGCCGTTGGCCAGCAGGATATGGGGCGCATGGCGGCGGCTGCCGTCGGCGAGCCGGACGCCGTCCTCTTCGATCGCCACCACCTCGGCGCGTTCGACCTCGACGCGGCCGTCGGTGTGCGCGAGCAGCCAGCGCGCTGCGTTGGGCGCATAGACGATGCTGTCGCCGGGCACCTCGAGTGCGCCCGCCAGACCGGGGCGCAGCGCGGGCTCGGCCGCGGCCAGCGCGTCGGCCCCCAGCAGGCGGCAGCCGATGCCGTGATCGGCAAGGCGCGCGCGCTTGTCCTCGGCCGCCGCCATTTCGTCGTCGTTGGCGGCCAGCCAGAGCGTGCCGCAGCGCGTGAACGCGCAGTCGCTGCCCATCCGCGGCGCCAGCGCATGCCACAGCGCGAGCGAGTGCCGGCAGAGTGCGAGTTCGGCCGGGTTGTCGTCCATCACCACCAGGTGGCCCATGCCGGCGCCCGTCGCTCCGCCCAGGCCGGCATCGACCACTCTCACCTGAAGGCCGGCCTGAGCCAGCGCATGGGCACAGGCCGCGCCCACGATGCCGGCGCCAATCACGAGAACGTCGTCGGCTTTCATCTGCGATGCTTCAGAGGCGGATGCCCCAGCCGAAGGGGTCGTCGTCCTCGATCAGGAGGGTGGCTTCGGCGCTGATGTGGGCGCGGCCGCGAAGGGTCGGAACGACCCGCCCATCGGCCCGTTCATAGCTGGCCTCGAAGCGACTGCCGATCACGCTGGCCTGGCGCCAGACTTCGCCGGGTGCCAGCTTTCCGTCGGCGGCGAGGCAGGCGATCTTGGCGCTCGTGCCCGTGCCGCAAGGCGAGCGGTCATAGGCCAGACCGGGACAGAGCACGAAGTTGCGGCTGTCTGCGCCCTGGTCGTCGTCGGCGAACAGCTCGATGTGGTCGATCTCCGCGCCATCGGCACCCTGGATGCCCTGCGTCGCCAGTGCATGACGCAGAGCCGATGCATAGGTGGTGAGTGCGGCCAGGTTGTCGCTCGCCACCCGCTGCCCATGATCGCTCGCCAGGAAGAACCAGTTGCCGCCCCAGGCCACGTCGCCGTGCACCGTGCCGTGACCCGGCACGGCCACCGGCACCTGATGCAGGTGCCGGTAGGCGGCGACGTTGCGCACGCTGACCTGGCCGTCCTCGTGCAGCGTCGCCGTCACCGTGCCCACCGGGGTCTCGATGCGGTGGCTGCCGGCTTCGATGCGGCCCATGTGGGCCAGGCTCGCGACCAGGCCGATCAGGCCGTGCCCGCACATGCCGAGATAGCCCGCGTTGTTGAAGAAGATCACGCCCGCCGCGGCATCGGATGCCACGGGCTCGCACAGCAGCGCGCCGACCACGACGTCGCTGCCGCGCGGTTCCAGCACCGTGGCGCAGCGCCACGCGTCGTGGGCGGCGGCCAGCAGCGCGCGGCGTTCGGCCATGCTGCCGCCGCCGAGATCGGGAAACCCGCCGATGACCAGCCGGGTGGGCTCGCCGCCCGTGTGTGAGTCGATGACCTGGATGCGTTGCATGGCCGTGGTCCTCAGTAGCTGTCGAGCGGCACCGGCGCGGCGTTCCTGAAGGTGAACACCGTGATGGGCGCCTGCTTCAGGTTGCCCTTGTCGTCGTAGCTGTAGCTGGCAGCCACGCCCTTGTAGGTCGTCTTGTAGAGCTCCGCGCCTACCTTGTCGGGGTCGACCGAGTTGGCCTTCTGCATGGATTCGCCGATGAACATGAGCTGGTCGTAGTACGAGGCCGCATAGGCGTCGGCATCGACGTTGAAGCGCTTCTTGAACTTCGCCTTGAAGGCCGGGCCGCTCACCGCCTTCTCGAGGATCGACCCCCCCTGGGCGCAGAAGACGGCGTCGTTGACCGCATCGCCGCCCAGCTTGCCCATCTCCGGACTGCACAGCGTGTCGCCGCCGAGCAGCTTCGCGGCGATGCCGAGCTGCTTCATCTGGCGCGCCATGGGTGCGCCCTGTGGTGCGTAGCCGCCGAAGAAGATCGCTTCGGGCTGCGTGGCCTTCAGGTTGGTCAGGATGGCGGTGAAGTCGACCGCCTTGTCGGTGGTGAACTCCTGCCGCACCATGGTGAGGCCCTGCGCCTTCGCCTCCTTGGTGAACTCCTCGGCCAGGCCCTGGCCGAACGCGGTGCGGTCGTCGATCACGCCTACCTTCTTCACCTTGAGCACCTTGGCCGCATAGACCGCCATGGCGGAGCCGATCTGGTTGTCGCTCGCGATGATGCGGTAGAGGTTCTTGTAGCCGCCCTGCGTCACCTTGGGGTTGGTGCCCACGGTGGACAGCAGCACACCCCCGTCGCCGTAGACGCGCGAAGCAGGAATGGCCACGCCTGAACAGTAGGGCCCCATGACGAACTTGATGCCCTCGTCCGCGAACTTCTGCGCGACGCTGACGCCCGTCTTGGCGTCGCACTGGTCGTCCTCGGAATGCAGCTCGAACTTCAGCGTCTTGCCGCCGACCACGATCTTCTTCGCGTTGAGCTCCTCGATGGCGAGACGCGCGCCGTTTTCGTTGTCCTTGCCCGCATAGGCGTTGGGGCCCGACAGCGGACCGCTGTGGCCGATCTTGACCACCTGCTCCTGGGCCTGCGCGGGACCCGCGAGGGCGAGTGCGGCGAGGCCGAGAAGCGGAATCGTGTGTGCGACGGTCTTCATGCTTTTTCCTTGGGTGGGAGGCGGTGAATGGGCGTTGGAACGGATTCAGCTGACCGACCGGTACTCGGGCGGCCGGGTCGCGAGCGCCTGGCTGACGACCTTTTCGATGAATGCCCGCTCTTCGCCGACCAGCGGCAGGCGCGGGCGGCGCATGTGCTCGGTGCCGACACCGGCCAGCAGGTCGATCAGCTTGAGGTTTTGCACCAGCTTGGTCGAGACGTCCAGGTGCAGCATCGGCGTCATCCACTGATACAGCTTGAGCGCTTCGGCAAACCGGCCCGCCTTCATCAAATCGTAGAGCGCCACGGTTTCGCGCGGGAAGGTGCAACCGACGCCCGCCAGCAGGCCATCGCAGCCCAGCGCCAGGCCTTCGAAGGCGAGGTCGTCGACGCCGAGGAACAACTGGTAGCGGTCGCCCAGCAGATTGCGCAGGTCGGTGATGCGGCGGGTGTCGCCACAGCTTTCCTTGATGGCGACGATCCATTCGCAGTCGGCCAGTTCGGCCATGTGCGCGGGCAACAGGTCGACCCGGTAGGCGATCGGGTTGTTGTAGACCATCACCGGTTTTTGCGCTGCGTTGGCCATGGTGCGCACGTTCAGCATGGCTTCGCGCGCGTCGGCCACGTAGATGACCGAGGGCATCACCATGAAGCCGGCCACGCCGAGCTTGTTGGCGCCGTCGATGTAGCGCAGCGCTTCGCGCGTGCTGGTCTCGGAGACGTTGGCCAGCACCGGCACGCGGCCATCGCTCGCGTCCAGCGCGATCTTCGCCACCTCCAGCTTTTCCTCGAGAGTCAGGGTGCTGGCTTCGCCCAGCGAGCCGCAGGTGACGATGCCGTGGACGCCGTTGCGGATCTGGAAGTCGATGTGCTTCGCGGTGCCTTCGGCATCGATGCGCTCATCGGCGTGGAACTTGGTGGTGACGGCCGGGAAGATGCCTTGCCAGCGGGGATGGTTCATTGCGGTGCTCCTGCAAATGGTGAGGGGGCGAAGTGAGTTGTTAATATATTAGAAAGATATTTGAAATATCTTCTTAGGGTTTCCATCAGCTTGATGGATGGGGGGCTTGCGTGAATGGCAAGGAGTGGGGCCGCACAGTCCGGGCGCTCCAAGAGCACAAAGCCCGCAGCAAGCGGGCTCTGGACAATCACTCGAGGGATGGAAGTCGGCGAGCAGCTGCGGGCTCGCCGGGCATCTGCCCTATGACCGGAGCCGAGCGTTTCCCGCCGCGCGCTCCGCCTGCCGCACCACCCCATAGCGCTGCAGCGTGCGCTCGCGCGCCTCGGCGTGGTCGACCACCGGCTTCGGGTAGTTCACGCCGAGTTCGACGCCCGCCGCCAGCAGTTCGACCGGTTTGGCGGTCCAGGGTGCGTGGATCGCGCCATCCGGCAGCTTCGCGAGTTGCGGCAGGTAGCGGCGGATGAACTTGCCCTCGGGGTCGAAGCGTTCGCTCTGCGTGACCGGGTTGAAGATCCGGAAATAGGGCTGGGCGTCGCAGCCGCTCGAGCTCGCCCACTGCCAGCCGCCGTTGTTCGAGGCCAGCTCGAAGTCGTTCAGGTGCAGGGCGAAATACCGCTCGCCGCGCCGCCAATCCAGCCCCAGATCCTTGCAGAGAAAGCTCGCGACCACCATGCGCAGCCGGTTGTGCATGTAGCCGGTCTGGTTGATCTGCGCCATCGCGGCATCGACCAGCGGATAGCCGGTGCGGCCCTGGCACCAGGCGTCGAACAGCTGGTCGGCGTGCTTGCCATGGTGCCACTGGATCCTGTCGTACTCGGGCCGGAAACTGTGCGATTCGCCGCCTTCGGCCACGCGCGGGTGGTGGGCCAGGATCTGGAAATAGAAGTCGCGCCAGATCAGCTCGCCGAGCCAGGTCGCCGCGCCGCCATTGCCCTGCTGCGACAGCGGGTATGCCAGGCCCGCGAGCTGGCGGATCGAGACGGTGCCGAAGCGCAGATGGACGCCGAGGTAGCTCGGGCCGCGCACCGAGGGGAAGTCGCGTGCCGTGTCGTAGCGGTCGATGCGCTGCAGGAAGTCGCCCAGCAGCGCGGCGCCGCCCTGGCTGCCGGTCGGGATCTCGAGTCCGGACAGGTTGGTTTTCTCGAAGCCCAGCGCGGCCAGCGTCGGCACCGGCGCGCGCAGCGCGTGGGGCGGCGGCGCCAGCGCCTCGGCGTGGCTGCGAACCGGATACGGCTTGAGATAGAAGGCGTCGACCTTGGCCAGCCAGGCGCGCTTGTAGGGCGTGAAGACGGTGTAGGGCTGCCCGGCCTGGGCCAGCAGCTCGTCGCGCTCGAAGATGGCCTGGTCCTTGCAGGTGTGGAAGGCCACGCCGGCGTTGGCCAACGCGCCCAGCACCCTGGCGTCGCGGTCGAGTGCGCCGGGTTCGTCGTCGCGGTTGGCGAACACCGCCTGCGCTTCCAGGCTGCGCGCCAGTTGCGCGATCTCGTCCTCGGCCGCCGCGTGGCGCACGATCAGCCCGCCGCCCAGCGCCTCGAGCTCCGCCTGCAGCTCCACCAGGGACTCGCGGATGAACTCCACGCGCCGGTCGGCGCGGGGCAGGGGGTCGAGGATCGCGCGGTCGAAAACGAACACGCAGACCACCTGCCGGCAGGCCCGCAGGGCCTGGTAGAGCGCCGCGTTGTCGTCCACGCGCAGATCGCGCCTAAACCACATCAGGCCCCTGGGATAGATTTTGTCGACGGCCAGTAAAATCGGCGGCATGGCCTTCGATTCTGCCCCCATGAACCTCACGCATCATTTCCTGATTGCGATGCCGGGTCTGGAAGACAAGGCATTCAGCCGCAGCGTGGTCTACCTGTGCGAACACAGCGAGCGCGGCGCCCTGGGCCTGGTGATCAACAAGCCCAGCGACATCAACCTCAAGGTGCTGTTCGAGAAGATCGAGCTGCACCTGTCGCGCCCCGAGCTCGGCAACGCGCCCGTGTTCCAGGGCGGCCCGGTGCAGACCGAGCGCGGCTTCGTGCTGCACGAGCCGGTGTTCGCGGACGCCGACAAGCCCAACGAGTCGGTCTACGCCTCGACCATGACGATCCCGGGCGGCCTCGAGATGACCACCTCCAAGGACGTGCTGGAAGCGATGGCCACCGGCGCCGGCCCGCGCAAGGTGCTGGTCTCGCTCGGCTACGCGGCCTGGGGCGAGGGCCAGCTCGAATCCGAGTTGGCCGAGAACAGCTGGCTCACCGTGGGCGCCGACCCGGCCGTGATCTTCGACACGCCGGTCGAGCAGCGCTACGACAAGGCCTTGTCGCTGCTGGGCCTGGAGGCCTGGACGCTGTCGCCCGATGCGGGGCATGCATGAGCGTTCCGGCGATGCCTGACCGCGCTGTCCCTGCCCCGTCCGTCCCCTCCCATTTCCAGAGCTTCCTGGCCTTCGACTACGGCCAGAAGCGCACCGGCGTCGCGAGCGGCAACCGGCTGCTGCGCACGGCCACGCCGCAGGCCACCATCAAGGCCGAGGGCGATGCCCGCTTCGCGCAGGTCGAGGCCCGGATCCGCGAATGGCAGCCCGACGCGCTGGTGGTCGGCGTGCCCTGCCACCCCGACGGCGCACCGCACGACAACACCCGCGCCGCCCAGCGTTTCGCCCGGCAGCTGCATGGTCGTTTCCATCTGCCGGTGTACGAGGTCGACGAGCGCTACAGCACCACCGAGGCGCTGGCCGCCGGCGCCCGCGACGCCGATGCCGCGTCGGCCTGCATCATCCTTGAACAGTTCCTGAGGAGTCTCCCGTGAACGCAATCCCCGACGCCGAAGCGCTCTATGTCGAGCTGCTGCGCGGCGTCCAACCCCTCATGCGCCCGGACACCCGGCTGGTCGGCATCACCTCGGGCGGCGCCTGGCTGGTCGAGCGGCTGCAGAAGGACCTGGGCCTGGCCGGCACGCCCGGCATCATCTCCTCGGCCATGCACCGCGACGATTTCGCGCGCCGCGGCCTGAGCGCGAGCGCCCAGACCACGCTGCCCTTCGACGTCAACGGCGCCGACGTGCTGCTGCTCGACGACGTGCTCTACACCGGCCGCACCATCCGGGCGGTGCTCAACGAGCTGTTCGACTTCGGCCGGCCGGCCTGCGTGCGGCTGGCGGTGCTGATCGACCGCGGCGGCCGCGAGCTGCCGGTGGCGGCCGACTTCGCGGCGCAGAAGCTGGCGCTGCCGGCCACGCAATTGCTGGCCCTGGCGCGCAGCGACAGCGGCGCCTTCGCGTTCAAGGTAGAAGAAAGCAAATGAATCACCCCCACGCTCATCACTTCATGTATTCGCTGCCCCCCGAGGGGGCGCAGGCCTCCCTTGGGGCGGCCCGGCGGGAGGCTGAAATGAATAGCCCCCACGCTCATCACTTCGTGTATTTGCTGCCCCCCGAGGGGGCGCAGGCCTCCCTTGGGGCGGCCCGGCGGGAGGCCTGATGCTCTACAAGCGCAACCCCCAACTCAACAAGAACGGCGAGCTGATCCACCTGCTGTCGATCGAGGGCCTGCCCAAGGACATCGTCACGCACATCCTCGACACCGCGGCCAACTTCACGAGCGTCAGCGACCGCGAGGTCAAGAAGGTGCCGCTGTTGCGCGGCAAGAGCGTGTTCAACCTGTTCTTCGAGAACTCGACGCGCACCCGCACCACCTTCGAGATCGCGGCCAAGCGGCTGTCGGCCGACGTGATCAACCTCGACATCGCGCGCTCCTCGGCGACCAAGGGCGAGTCGCTGCTCGACACCATTGCCAACCTGAGCGCGATGGCCGCCGACCTGTTCGTGGTCCGCCACAGCGAGTCGGGCGCGCCCTACCTGATCGCCCAGCACGTGGCGCCGCACGTGCACGTGGTGAACGCGGGCGACGGGCGGCATGCGCACCCGACGCAGGGCCTGCTCGACATGTACACGATCCGCCACTACAAGAAGGACTTCTCCAACCTGACGGTGGCGATCGTCGGCGATGTGCTGCATTCGCGCGTGGCGCGCTCCGACATCCACGGGCTCACCACGCTGGGCTGCGCCGAGGTGCGTGTGGTCGGGCCCAAGACCCTGGTGCCGTCGGACATGGCGCAGATGGGCGTGCGCGTGTGCCACACGCTCGAGGAAGGCATCAAGGACTGCGACGTGATCATCATGCTGCGGCTGCAAAACGAGCGCATGAGCGGGGCGCTGCTGCCTTCGTCGCAGGAGTTCTTCAAGACCTTCGGCCTCACGCCCGAGAAGCTGCAGCTCGCCAAGCCGGATGCGATCGTGATGCACCCGGGACCGATCAACCGCGGCGTCGAGATCGACTCGGCGGTGGTCGACGGCCGCCAGAGCGTGATCCTGCCGCAGGTCACTTTCGGGATCGCGGTCCGCATGGCCGTGATGAGCATCGTCGCAGGTAACGAAGCATGAAATGGCGGGTGCTCGGCGACTGCGCGCCCCGATCCCGCGCCTGCGCTGCTCGCCGTACGCATGTACGGCTGCGCTGCTCGACGCGACCTCGGGCCGCTCGCTACGCCGCTCCCCCGCCATTTCCCGTCGCTGAGTAGAGAACCAACATGAATATTCTTATCGTCAACGGGCGCGTGGTGGACCCGGCTTCGAACCTCGACCGGCAGGCGGACATCGCGATCGCCGACGGCGTCGTGCAGGCCATCGGCGATGTCTCGCCCGAGTTCCGGCCCGAGCGCACGCTCGACGCCCAGGGCTGCCTCGTCGTGCCCGGCCTGGTCGACCTGGCGGCGCGGCTGCGCGAGCCCGGCTACGAGCACGAGGGCATGCTCGAGAGCGAGATGGGCGCGGCCGTGGCCGGCGGCGTCACCAGCCTGGTCTGCCCGCCCGACACCGACCCGGTGCTCGACGAGCCGGGGCTGGTCGAGATGCTCAAGTTCCGGGCCGAGAAGATGCAGCGCGCGCGCCTGTTCCCGCTCGGTGCGCTGACGCGCGGGCTGGCCGGCGAGGTGCTGACCGAGATGGCCGAGCTGACCGAGGCCGGCTGCATCGGCTTCGGCCAGGCCGAGGTGCCGCTGGGCAACACGCAGGTGCTGCAGCGTGCGCTGCAGTATGCGAGCACCTTCGGCTACACGGTGTGGCTGCGGCCGCAGGAGCGCGACCTCGGCCGCGGCGTCGCCGCCAGCGGGCCGCTGGCGACGCGTCTCGGCCTGGCCGGGGTGTCGGTCGCGGCCGAGACCATCGCCATCTTCACCATCGTCGAGCTGATGCGCAGCACCGGCACCCGGGTGCACCTGTGCCGCCTGTCGAGCGCGGCCGGGGTCGCGCAGGTGCGCGCGGCCAAGGCCGAGGGCCTGCCGATCAGCTGCGACGTCAGCATCAATTCGCTGCATCTGGCCGACACCGACATCGGTTTCTTCGACAGCCGCGCGCGCCTCAATCCGCCGCTGCGCCAGCAGCGCGACCGCGACGCGCTGTCGGCCGGGCTGGCCGACGGCACCATCGACGCGCTGGTGTCCGACCACACGCCGGTGGAAGCCGATGCCAAGACGCTGCCCTTCGCCGAAAGCGAGCCCGGCGCGACCGGTCTCGAGCTGCTGCTGCCGCTGGCGCTGCTGTGGGGTGAGCAGAGCGGCGCCGGCCTGCGGCGCGCGATCGAGGTCGTGAGCGCCGCGCCGGCGCGGCKGCTGAACGCCGAAGGCGTGGGCCGGCTGGCCGCGGGAGGCGCGGCCGACCTCTGCGTGGTCGACCCGACGCACGAGTGGCTGGTGCGGCCCGAGACGCTCAAGAGCCAGGGCAAGCACACGCCCTTCGGCGACTACGCGATGCGCGGACGGGCCCGTTTCACGCTCGTGGGTGGTCGGGTGGTGCACGGCTGATGCACGCCCTGTCCGCCAGCTGGAAGCTGCTGCGCGCGATCGCGCACGCGTTGGCCGGCTGGTGGACCATCCGGACCCGGTTTCCCCGGCTTTCGCCCGCAGAGCGCGAACAGCGCGTCCAGCAATGGGCCGAGCGCATGCTGAACCTGATGGGCGTCCGCCTCACGGTGCTGGGCACCCCGCCCATGCAAGGGCCGGTGCTGGTGGTGTCGAACCATCTGTCCTGGCTGGACATCCTGGCGATCCATGCGGCGCGGCATGTGCGCTTCGTTTCCAAGGCGGGGGTGGGCCAATGGCCGCTGATCGGCACCCTGTCGACCGGTGCCGGCACGCTCTACATCGAGCGCGAGCGCCGGCGCGACGCGGTGCGCGTGGTGCATCACATGACCGAGGCGCTGCGCGCGGGCGACGTGATCGCGGTCTTTCCCGAGGGCACCACCAGCGACGGCGGCGGCCTGCTGCCCTTCCACGCCAACCTGCTGCAGGCGGCGATCTCGGCCGGCGCGCCGGTGCAGCCGGCCGCGCTGCGCTTTGCCGATGCGACCAGCGGCGAAACCAGCCATGCGCCGCGCTACATCGGCGACGACAACCTGCTGAGTTCGCTCTGGGCCACTCTGAAAGCGCCGCCGCTGCTGGCGATCGTGCGATTCGGCGAGCCCCAGTCATCGCTGGGCCGCGATCGCCGCGTCTGGGCGAAGACCTTGCACACCGACGTCCAGGCGCTGCGCCGCGAACTCAAGTAGGGCCTGCTCAGCGCAACGCAGCGTTAAGATGACAGCATACTGTCAATCAAGGAAGTTCTCATGCGAACCGTCGTCCTCTACGCCCTCGACACCATGGCCGACTGGGAGTACGGTTACCTCGTAGCCGGGCTCGCCATGGCCAGTAGCTCGGCCTCCGGCGAGCTTCATCTCGTGGTCGCTGCCGATGGGCCTGGGCCGGTCCGGACGATGGGCGGCCTCACTGTCGTCCCGGATGCCGACCTCAACGACCTCAACCCCGCCGATATCGCCGCTCTCGTCCTGCCCGGAGCCACGACCTGGAGCGCCGGGCACGACGTCGCACTCCGTCTGGCCGGCGAGTGCAAGGACCGCGGGGCGGTCGTCGCCGCCATCTGCGGGGCGACCTACGGACTGGCTCGCGTGGGTCTGCTCAACGATCGCGACCACACGAGCAATGCGCCGGATTTCCTGGCCGCAGCCGAGGGATACACCGCACACGCCAGGTACCGGGCCACCACGACGGTGTCGGACCGCGGTGTGATCACCGCACCAGCCACGGCCCCTGTCGACTTCGCTCGCGCGGTATTCGAACGCCTTGAGCTGTTCGCACCGCCCACGCTCGACGCATGGTACGGGCTCTACACGACGGGTGAGCGGAAGTACTTCGACCGTCTTCAGCAAGCTGAGCAGTGACGGGCGAGCCTGAGAAGGGTCGGGCGACGACAGCCGGCGTGGTGCCACGCGGAACGCAGACGGACAGCTCGGCACCAGACGACGCCAGCCCGACCCGCACCGTAGCCGGAGACGCGCTGACCCGGCTGGTCCTGCCAGCCTTCGAACTCAACGGCGAGTTCCTCGCCGCCGCTCGTGACATCACGCTGCCCGTCGATCTCACCCCGGCAGGATGGCAGGTCCTCGGCGCTACTCTAGAGAAGGCGCTGACTATCGCGGAGATCGCCCGCCGGGTCGGTCTCGGGTTGGCGCGTCAGAGTGTGCAGCGGACGGCCGACGTCTTGGTCGAGGCGGGTTGGGCCGAATATCTACCCAACCCCCAACACAGGCGAGCGAACCTGCTCCAGCCGACCGACAAGGGACGTCAGACCGTCGCCGGTCTGCGGTTCGCGCAGTACGCCTGGGCCGACGCCGTCGGGGAGGAAGTCGGGGAGGAAGAACTGCTGCGGTTGCTCGACGGCATGAGGCGGGTCATCGCGGCATCCCAGAAGTACCGTTCGAGATAGGGGTTATCGCCGCCGCGCAGGGACGCATATCTCAATGGCGACAACAAGGTGCGATTTCCGTTGACTCAGTCAAAGGCCGGCATCGTAAGTGGTTGATTCGTTTGGCGTTTCAAGGGCGAACCGTACCCAACCGCGCCGCAAGGACGATTACTCTCAGCGCGGCAGCAGGCCCAGGTAATGGTCGAGCATCTGGAAGTGATCGTCCAGGAATCGGTTCTCGAGCTCGCACAGCCCGGCGATCGGCGCCCATTCGGCGGCCTCGGCATCGTCGCCGGCCTGCAGGCGCGGCATTTTCCGTTCGCCCAGATCGAAGAAATGACCGTGCGTGATGGTCCGGCCGCGCTGGCTGCGGTCGGGCCGGTCGAACACGTCGGTGGCCTTGAGGCAGGCGCGCAGCGTGGCGGGCGGCAGTGCCAGGTGGGTTTCCTCGTCGAGTTCGCGCAGGGCCGCCTGCTGGGTGGTCTCGCGCTGTTCCAGGAAACCTCCAGGCACCGCTAACAGCCCCTTGCCCGGTGCCTGGCCGCGCCGGATGAGCAGCACGCGGTCGCGGCACTTGACGACGCAATCGACCGTGACGAGCACCGGGGGATAGGGGGCCGCCGCCCATGAGGCGTCGTACCGGCGCATCAGCTCGGCCTCCTGCGCGAGCGGCTCGAACAGCGGTTGTGCGCTCCAGGCGCGCAGGAAATCGACAGTGCTTGCCGGCAACTCGCCGCCCAGCGCCTCCAGGCTGGACTGCGGTGCGGCGAACAGGGCGTCGCGCATGGCGCTGGCGCGGCGCACTGGCACGCCGTCCGCCGCGCGCAGTGCCCAGCCGGAGAAGGCGTGCAGGTAGTCGCGGGTCGCATCCCTGAGGTGGCCGACCAGCAGGGTCGAGGCAGGTGGCGGCCCGCCCTCCGCGGCCGTGGCCTGGGCCACCGCCAGGCGCACGGCGGCGATCCAGCGGGTTTCGTCGAAATAGTCCCGCACCGGTACGCAGAGCAGGCGCCGGCGCTGCGATTCGGGCACGGCGCTGCGGATCATTTGCGCCCGTTCCTGCCAGTCGAAAGGGTGCTTCGGCGAACGGGCCTGGAACGCCGAGCCGATCACCACGACCACGCGCGGCGCCGCCTCGAGCGCCAATTCCAGGAGCGCAAGGTGTCCATTGTGGAATGGCTGGAATCGGCCGATGAGGACGGCGAGGCCGCTGTCAGCATCAATTCGCTGCATCTGGCCGACACCGACATCGGTTTCGACCCCGCAGACGAATGGCAGGTGCGGACCGAGGCGCTCGCGAGCCTGGGCAAGCACACGCCGTTCAGCGGCCACGCGATGCGTGGCCGGGCCCGCTTCACGCTGGTCGGCGGCCGCGTGGTTCACGGCTGAGCGCCGCGCCGGAAACTGCACCATGGACGTCCTCTCGGTTCCGACTGCTGCGCGCGATCATGCACGCGCTGGCCGGTTGGTGGATTATCCGCATGCGGTTTCCGCGCCTGTCGCCGGCCGAGCGCGAGCAGCAGGTCCAGCAGTGGGCCGGGCGGATGCTGAATCTGCTCGGCATCAGCCTCACGGTGCTCGGCACGCCGCCCGCACACGGCCCGGTGCTGCTGATCAGCAACCATCTCTCGTGCCTGGACATCCTCACGATCGAGTTGTTGCTTGAGGGGGACTTCATGGGCGAATTGCACCAAGTGCTTATATCCATCAAGAGATCGTGGCCTTATGCTGCGCTGGCCTTCCTGCCCCCTGCAGCAGGCTTTCACTCGAAAAACTCTCTGAGGAACCCCATGAGCAAAATTCTCGCCATCATGATCGCCGGACTCTTCGCCGCGAGCGCCCACGCGCAAGCCCCCAAGGGCGCCTCGTCGGAAAGTGCTCCGATCATGAACAGCAAGCCCCAGGAGCGTGCCGAAGCCAAGGTCGACGCCCGGCCGCAGGGCAAGATCAAGCCCGTGGGCGGAGACACCCTGAACACGCCCGAGGGCGGCGCGATCGGCACCGGCAAGTCCGCCGCCGCGGGCCAGAAGCGCGAAGCCACGCGCAACGCCCGCCATCCGGACCGCAAGGTGAACCCGCAGGGCGGCACGCCGAACTGATCCGCCACCGGGCGCCGGAACGGGGCATGGCGCCGAGCGCGCCGTCGGCGCCCTAGCTCCGGCCGGAACCGGCTTGCAGCGGCGTCAGCGCCTTGCGAGCCTTGGCGCGGGCGAGCGCGTCTTCACGCTCGGCGCCGGGGATCCGATCAAGCCCGGGCCAGCGAGGTTTCGCGGCTGCGGTCGAGGTCCGCCAGAAGCTCCGGGGTCGTCATGAGGCGCAAGGCGTCGACCTCGGAGGATTCGTCGCCGCCCGACAGGAAGCGGAGCTTGAACGTACCGATCGAGACTTCGTCGCCGCTGGCCAGGATGAACGATTGCACTTTGGTGCCGTTGACGTAGACGCCGTTGCGGCTGCCCAGGTCGTGAATCGTCGCGAACGGTCCATCCATCGTGACGACGGCGTGGCGCCGGCTCACGTGCATCGAGTCGAGCGCAATGTCGTTGGTCGAAGCCCGACCGATGGTGGTTTCCCCCGCGAGCAGGGCAACCTGCTTGGTCCTGGCGGGACCCTTCATCAGAATTAGTTTCGGCATGCGTCCCCAGCTCTCCGATATGTAACACATTATTGTTACATCAAACGGCGGGGCTGCCTGATCGGAAGCTGAACAACGGCCGCAAGCCGTTGCGATGGTGTCTGGTGCCCTCGACAGGAATCGAACCTGTATCTGAGTCTTAGGAGGACCCCGTTCTATCCATTGAACTACGAGGACCAGAGCGCCCCGAACTTTACCAGTTCGCCCCGCCGTCCCTTCCGTTCAATGGCCTGCGTAGCCAGGCCCGTGGGTGAAACACCGTGGAACCGGCTTTGCCGGGCCACTGGTGTTGCCCCCGGTAGGGGGTGGGCGCCCCGACACGCAGTGCGGGGCAACCTGGGGGCGAGCCACGTCTAGTCGAACTGCACGGTGTAGATGAGGTCGATCGCGCTCTGCTGCCCCGCCTGCGCCCGCAGCGTGAGCCGCCGCGTCAGGTCGTAGAAGATGAACAGCGAGCCCAGCGTCCCGCCGAGGCTGTGCTCGTAGGTGATGTAGAAGTCCCGCGCGACGCGCTTGCCCACGGTGACTGCGGAATCGCGCACGTCGCCGCCGCTGCCCGGGCCCTTGAAGCCGATCTCGTCGAGGCCGAAGCGGCTCGCCAGTCCGCCGCCGCTGCCGCCGCCGAGGCCGCCGAGCAGCGCCAGCGCGGCCTGCTGCAGCAGCACCGACTCGCCGCCGCTGGTGGCCGAGGCGCGCCCCAGC
The DNA here is from genome assembly GCF_056403395.1 of Variovorax sp. P2_H12. Classification (NCBI taxonomy): domain Bacteria; kingdom Pseudomonadati; phylum Pseudomonadota; class Betaproteobacteria; order Burkholderiales; family Comamonadaceae; genus Variovorax; species Variovorax sp. P2_H12. The sequence goes on from NZ_JBFUFO010000016.1 coordinate 42,076, forward strand.
ACCAGCCAGGTGAGGGTCTCCTGGTCCGACAGCTGCGGGTCCGAATAGAGGCGCACGCGTGGCGACTGCGCGGTGCCGGTGATCGCGACGCCGGCGCGCTGCGAGATGTTCGGCCGGATCGCGAGGATGTCGAGCTGCGGGTTGTCGAAGGGGCCGTTGAAGCGTGCCACACCGGTCTCGATGTTGAGCGCCTGCCCGTAGGCGCGGTACTGGCCGGCGACGGTGCGGATCTCGCCGGTGATGCGCGGCGGGGCGTTCAACGCGGTGCTGCGGATGTCGAGCCGGCCCTCCAGCCGGGTCGTGATGCCGCGGCCCTGGACGGCGAAATCGGTGCCGAGATCGAACTTCACCGCGATGTCCGGCGGTTTCGCGGTCTGGGCCCGGGCGACTTCCGTCTGGTTTTCGGCCGCCCGGCGCTGCGCCTGCGCCGCGGCTTCCCGATCGATCGCCGCCGAGCGGATCACCACGTCGCTGCCCAGGCTGGGCGCGGTCTGGTCGGGCAGGATGATGACGGCGCGGTCGGTCTTCAGATCGCCGCGCACCGTGAACTGCCCGTCCGTGAGCCGGGCCTGCAGGTCGCCCGACAGCGTGACCTGGCGATCGGCGCGCACCAGCACGCGCAGCGCGCGCAACTGGGCCTGGACCGACATGCGGATGCCGGTTCCGGCGCCGGCGGCCGGCGCGGCGCCCCAGGCCAGTTCGCCGCGCGCCGAGATGGTGCCGCCGTCGCGCGCGGCCTCGCTGGCCGCGGTGCTGAGGTTCCCGCTCTGGCCGGGGATGCGCGTCTGGGCCCCGGTGCCGCCCTTGAGGGTGAATTCGCTGATCTCGACCCGGTTGCCCGCGAGCGTGGCCCGGAGCCGCCCGTCGCGCAGGTCCAGCCCCTCGACCAGCGCCCGCAGCGCCAGCTGGTCGGCGCTCAGGGTGCCGTTCCAGCGCGGGTCGCGGCGGCTGCCCGCGAGCGTGGCGTCGGCTTCCAGCGTGCCTGCCATCCGCCAGCCTGGCGGCGCCAGCATCGACCAGACGCCCAGGTTCGGCATCTTCGCCGTGACCCGTCCCGCGAGCGGCGCGTCGTCGCCCCACTGCCAGCCGCCTTGGCGCTGCTGCACCCGCGTGCTCGCCTCGACCCGGATCTCGCCGGCCCGTTCGCTGTCCCAGGCCAGGTTGGCGCGCACGGTGTCGCCCTCGGCGTCCAGCGTGAGCTCGGCGCGGCGCAGGCCGGCCGGCGTGCTGGTGCCGGGGCCGACGGCGGCGTCCATGGTGCGTTCGCTGGCCGTTCCCGTCCCATGGCTGTGGATGCGCGTGACCAGCGCGGCTTCGCCGGCCTGGACCCGGAGGTCGCCGCTCTCGCGCATCAGGCGGGCCTTCGCGCGCAGCGTGTCGCCGGCGTCGATGTCCCACTCGCCGTTGAACAGCAGGTCGCCGCTGAAGCCGACCTGCGCCAGCGTGTCGCCGTTGCCCAGCAGCTCCGCCCAGGCCATCGGCAAGCCCTGCAACCGGCCCCTGGACTGCAGGCGGAAGGCGCGCAGCGCCTCGCTGCCGGTGCGGCTGAAGCGCAGCGGCTGCCAGTCGATCTTCACCGTGCCGGGCACCGGGCCTTTGAGCGTCGCGGCCGCCGCGGAGGCTTCCACGTCGAGCCTCGGGCTGTCGCCCGGGACGGTGCGCACCTTGGCGCTGACCGGGCTGGTGAGTTCCAGTACCCACGGCTTGGCGTCGGGACGCGCGCTGTCGAGCGCCTGGACCCGCAGGCTGGCCAGCGTCGCATTCCACTGGTGCCTGCGTTCGATGCCACCGCTGGCGCGGGTGTCGAGCGTGAGCTTGCGGCTGCCGCTGGTGGCTTCGCCCTTCAGGGCCAGCGTCGCCTGGGACAGGCTGCCCGACAGCTCGGCGCGCACGCCGCTCAGGTTGACCGGGTCGAGGGGCGTGCCGGTCTCGGGCGGCGGCAGCTTCAGTTCGAGCTTGGGGACGGTCAGCGTGGCCTGCAGCGTCGGCTCGGCCGCGCCGCGCGGGGCTGGTTCGCCGGCGCTCTGCAGCCGTCGCTGGATCGCCTGCCAGCCCCCGCGCCAGCTGGCGTCGAGTCGGGCGTTGCCTTGCAGCGCCGCGCCGGCGAACAGGCCCTCGAGTTCGGGCAGCGCTTCGATCCAGTGCTGCAGCGCGGCCGCGTCCTCGACCCGGGCCTGGACTTCGCCGCCGCCCGTGGCCGGCGCGATGCGGCCATCGACCAGCACCGTGGCGCCCGGCACGACCAGGTTCAGCCTGCCGCTGCCGGCCTCTTCGTCGACGCGCAGTTGCAGCCGGCCTTCCACGCTGGCGCGCTGGGCCTCGATGCGCAGGCTGCGCAGGTCGAGCACCTGGTCTTGCCACTGGCCCTTGGCGAGCGCGCGCTCCAGCCGCAGGCCCTGCAGGTCGCCTGCGGCGCCGGCGCCGCCCTCGGCCTGCAGCGCGAGGTCGAACTGCAGCGCTTCGCCGGCCTGCTCGGCCTGGATGCGACCGCTCACCGGCGCGCCATCGAGCCGGGTGTGGAGCGCGCCGGGCTTCACGCCCCGCACGGTGGCCTTCGCCTGCCAGGGGGCCGGCGCGGGGCTCCAGCTGCCTTCGGCTTCGATGCGGCCGCCACCGGCGCGCATGCTCGCCTGCGGCAGTGTCCAGGTGCGGCCGTCGAACCGGGCGCGGGCATCGAGCTGCTCGACCGGCAGCTTCGCCTCGTCCCAGGGACCCGGCAACGCGTTGCGGATCTGCGCGCTGGCCTGCCAGGCCTGCGCGCCGCCCGTGGCCGTGGCGTCGGGACCGGCCTCGATCTCGCCACTCAGCAGCGTGGCGGGTGCTTCCGGCCAGAGGCGCCCCAGGTCGACGTTCTGCAACTCGGCCTTGGCGTCGATCACGGGCTGCGGCTGCCAGGGTGCCAGGTTGGCCTGCAGCCGCGCCTGCATCGGCTTTTCCGCGCCTTCCTCGACGGGGTGGAGTTCGGCGGCCACCGCAAGGCGCGCATCCGCACCGGCCAGCGCGCCCTTGACGCTCGCCTCGGCCCGGACGTCGATGCTGCGGTCCTGCGCCAGCGGCGCGCGCACCCGGCCGTTCAGCGTGGCGTCGATCGCCATCGGCGCCGGCCCCTGCAGGCGAAGCTGTGCGTCGTAGTGGCCGTCAGCGATGTCGACGCCGGCGATCTCGAGCTGGTGGTGTGCGTCGGCGTAGCGGTAGCTGCCTTCGAGCTGGGTCGCCTGCAGGGCAGGGGGGCCGGCCCAGCGCAGTTCGTCGATCTTGAAAGGCAGGTCCACCGTCACCGGCAGAACGAGCTGTTCGATCGGCTCTACCGGCGTGCTCTCGGCCGGGGTGCGACGCTCGATCGTCACCTGCGCCGCGTGCACCTCGCCGAGCTGCACCCGGCGCCGCAGCAGCGGCGCCAGCTGCCAGCCGATGCGGGCATCCCTGACCTCGACGGCGAGGCTTTCGCTCTCCCAGCGCAGCCAGCCGATGCGCCCGCCGGCGCGCAGCGATCCGGTCACCTCTCGACTCTCCAGCGACTGTCCGGCCGGCAGGTAGCGTGCCGTGCGCGCCAATGCGAAGGCCAGCGACTGGTCCGACCCCAGCCACCACCAGGCCCCCGCGCCCAGCAGCAGCACCAGCGCCACCAGCCCGGTGACCCCCCACGCCAGCGCGCGCAAGGCGCGCTGGCCGCGCGAGCGCCGCACCGCCGGTGCGGGCGTGGTTGCCGTGTGGTCGTCAGTCGTCATGAAGCAGGCGAGGTGGCATCTAGAACGTGAAGCCCAGACGCAGGTGGAGCCGGAATTCGTGCACCTGGATGCCGTAGGCCAGATCCATCTGCACCGGCCCGATCGGGCTGGCCCAGCGTGCGCCGACGCCCACCCCCACCTTCGCTGCCATTTCGGCGGGCCGGTCGGCCACTGCGCCGACATCGACGAACACGGTGCTGTCCCAGGCGGTCAGTTGGCCGTCGTAGACGAAGGGCCGTTGCCACTCGACGCTCGCCACGCCGAGGTAGCGCCCGGCGATGACCTGGCCGTCGGGCTTGACGGCGCCGATCGAACGGTAGCCGTAGCCGCGCACCGTGGTGTCGCCGCCGGTGAGGAAGTTCAGGGTCGACGGAATCTGGGCGCGGTCCGCGGCGTTCACCGCGCCGGCTTCGGCGCGCAGCTGGACGCGGGCATTGCGGGTCTGGGTCCGGTCGGCGTTGCTCACCGTGCCGGCCGGAATGAAGCCGGTCCAGCGCACGTAGGTGCGCGCGAAGGGCAGTTGATCGCCGCTCAGCGTGTAGCCGGCGGCCAGTTCGAGCGCAACGCCCTGGCCGCGCGTCGGTGCCGCCGCGTTGTCGAAATAGCGGCCGGTCCAGCCCCAGTTGAGGCTCAGTGCCGAGGCCGATGGCGGTGGATTGAAACCGTGGTTCTGCGCATAGTCGTACTGCAGGTAGGCGCTGCGGTCGATGTGGTCGCCGGCCTTGCTGCGGCCGCCCCGCAGACGCCCGCTGTCGACCGTGAAGCTGCCCGACACCTCGCTCTTCAGCAGCGCCGACGAAAAGGAGCGCCAGCCGCTGTCGTCGGGGATCGCGCTCCACTCGGTGCCCAGCGATTGCGTGTCGCGGTCGAGCGTGAGCTTCGACACGGCGCGCCAGCCGAGCAGCGGCATGTCGTTGTGCGAGTGGTCGATCGACAGGCGAGCGCCGCTGTCGGTGGTGAAGCCGACGCCCAGCACCACCCGCTGCAGCGGCGCCTCGCGCACCTGGGCGATCACGGGCGCCGCGAGTGGGTCGGATTGGGTGTCGATCGTGAGGAACACCGAGTTGAAGTAGCCGCTGCTCGCCAGCCGTTGCTGGGCGTCGAGCAACTGCTGCTGGTCGTAGTCGGCGCCGGTGGGCACGCGCGCGAGCCGGCGCACGTTGTCGGCGGGGTAGCGCTGGTTGCCGTTCACCACCAGCGGCCCGAAGCGAAAGGCCGGCCCGGAGGCGTAGGTCGCGCTGAGCCTGGCCTCGCTGCGGTCGGCGTCGATCTCGGCCTGGCTCGTGAGAATGCTGCCCGTGGGATAGCGCCTGGCCGTCAGGCTGCGCAAGGCCGCGGCCTTCGCGTTGTCCCAGGCCTGCTGGTTGAACGGCTGGCCTGCGCGCAGCGCCCAGCCGGTTCGTATCGCATCGCGCTGCGACTCGGAGGCGGGGTCCTCCGCGATCGGCCCGCTGAAGCCGATCTGGACGTTGCTCACCTGCGTGATCGGGCCGGGCTCGACCGTGATCCTCACCTCCCGCGGCGCCTTGCCGCCGGGCGTCTCCCGGAGTTCTAGCGTGAGGGTCGGCGTGAAATAGCCGAGAGTGTTGAGCAGCTCCCGCGCATTGGCTTCGGCGGCGACCATCAACCGCGAGATCTCGATCGCGCCGAGATCGTCGACCTCGCGAAAGCGCTGGATCTCCAGATGGCGCTCGAGGTAGTCGCGCACCATCTTCGGCGCCTGGACGTCGACCGTGAAGGCCTCGCCGGCGGCCCGGCCTTCGCTCGCCACGGGGCTGGCGGTCGCGTCCGATTCTGCTGCGTCCTTCTGGGGCAACAGACTGCAACCTGGCAAAAAGAGAACGGCTGCAAACAACAACGCCGGCAACCACGCCGGCGCATACGATCGGACCACCCTAAGCATGCGGCGATTCTGACAGCATGCTCAAGGGCTTCGAGGCGCCCTGACGGCCGGCTTCGCTCAGCGCCGAACGGCCTTTCGCGCCAGCGACCATAGCAGCGGCGGCATGAGCATCCGGGCGATGGCCTTGACCTGGTCGACCCGGTACCTCTGCATGAAGACGGTGCCGGCTTCGACGCCGTGCTGCTTGCCGGCGAGCGGGCTGCTGTAGTAATAGGCCGCCACCGAGCGGCGCGGGCGTCCGTCGGGCGCCTGCAGCGGCTGGGTATGGCCGTGGTAGCTGGCAGGGCCGTGCGGCAGCACGATCGTGCGGCCGAATTCGGGTTGCACATTGCTGACGCAGCGCTTCTTGTTCTTGTCCCAGAGTTCCAGCGCCGAGCCCCAGGCGGGATCCCAGCCCTTGTTGAGGTAGGTGATGAAGACCATCTCGTTCTTCAGACCCAGGTGGGGATGGCGATTGAAGTCCCGATGGATGGCGAAGGTGGCTCCGGTCCGGCTCTCGTGCAGCCCGCCGCCGAACAGCTTGGGATCGGGCAGCAGATAGGGCACGCCGCTGATCGAGGACAGCCATTCGCTGAACCAGCCCGAATTGATGAGGTCGAAATAGAGTTGCGAGGCCGGGCCCAGCTGGACATTGAAGCCTGAACGCCGAAGCAGTTCGTATCTGCTCTTGATGTCGGCCCAGTTCTCCCGCGGCAGCAGATCGAATTCTTCGGTCACGAGATCGAGCAACAGCGGATGAAAGATGCCGTCCAGGACCAGGTGCGGAAATGGCTTGGCGTCGCGCATCTGCTGGCGCAGGCTGTCGCGTCGCGCGGCGGAAAAAAGCGTGTGGTCGACGAGCTCGGCCAGCGGCAGACGCACTCCCCGGATGCAGAGATAGTCTTCTCGCGGCCCAAGCAGGGGAGCCAGCGACACCACCGGTATCGGTTTCGCATGAACCGGGATGTCGACGTGATGCGACAGCAAGGCAGACATGATCCCCTCCAAATCGTGGGGTGGAATTGAATCTTTAAGTTTTAACTGTAACGTAAAGATTCGGTTGCCTGCACTTTTTTTACATGTCTGCCGCGGCTTCGCTGCCCGGCCCCCCGAAGTGCGCTACTTCGAGAGCAGCCGCATGGCGTCCTCGAGGCCGCGCAGCGTCAACGGGTACATGCGGTGGGACACCAGCTGCTGCATCACGGCGATGCTCTGGCGGTACTGCCAGACGCCCTGGGGTTCGGGGTTGATCCAGGCGAACTTCGGGAAGGCGTGCGTCAGCCGCTGCATCCACTCGGCACCGGCCTCTTCGTTGTTGTATTCGACGCTGCCGCCCGGCTGCAGGATCTCATACGGGCTCATGGTCGCGTCGCCGACGAAGATCAGCTTGTAGTCCTTGTTGTACTTGCGGATGATGTCCCAGGTCGCGAACTTCTCGGAGAAGCGGCGGCGGTTGTTCTTCCACATGAAGTCGTAGACGCAGTTGTGGAAGTAGTAGAACTCCAGGTGCTTGAACTCGGTCTTGACGGCCGAGAACAGTTCCTCGACGCGCTGGATGTGCTCGTCCATGGTGCCGCCGACGTCCATCAGCAGCAGCACCTTGACGTTGTTGTGGCGCTCGGGCCGCATCTTGATGTCGAGGTAGCCGGCGTTGGCCGCGGTCGAGTGGATGGTGTCGTCGAGGTCCAACTCTTCTTCATGCCCCTCGCGCGCGAACTTGCGCAGGCGCCTGAGGGCGATCTTGATGTTGCGGGTGCCGAGTTCCTGGCTGTCGTCGTAGTCCTTGTAGGCGCGCTGGTCCCAGACCTTGACCGCGCTCTTGTTCTTGCCGGCGCCGCCGATGCGCACGCCCTGCGGGTTGTAGCCGCCATGGCCGAAGGGCGAGGTGCCGCCGGTGCCGATCCACTTGTTGCCGCCCTCGTGGCGCTCCTTCTGCTCCTCGAAGCGCTTCTTGAGGGTCTCCATGAGCTCGTCCCAGCCCATCTTCTCGATCTTGGCCTTTTCCTCGGCCGTGAACTCGCGCTCGAGCGTCTTGCGCAGCCAGTCGAGCGGCACTTCCTTGGTGAAGTCGGCCAGCATTTCGACGCCCTTGAAGTAGGCGGCGAAGGCGCGGTCGAACTTGTCGTAGTGCTTTTCGTCCTTCACCAGCGCGGTGCGCGAGAGGTAGTAGAAGTCGTCGAGGCCGAAGGCGCCGTCGGAATTCGGGCCGACCACGTCGGCCTGCAGCGCCTCCAGCAGCGTCAGGTATTCCTTGACCGATACCGGCAGCTTGGCCGAACGCAGGGTGTAGAAAAAGTCGATCAGCATGGCGAATCACTCCCGGTCGGAGGCAGGGGTTCGGGGCTTGTCCAGCAGGTAGAGCAACTGCGCCCGCACTTCGGGCCATTCGCCCGAGCGCAGGCTGTACATCACGGTGTCGCGGATGGTGCCGTCACGGCGCATCGCATGGCCGCGGATCACGCCATCCCTGCGGGCGCCGAGCCGCTCGATCGCGCGCTGCGAGGCATGGTTGAAGTTGTCGGTGCGCCAGCCCACCACATGGCAGCCCAGGGCGTCGAAGGCATGCGTGAGCATCAAGAGCTTGCAGGTGGTGTTGACGTGCGTGCGCTGGCAGCGCTTCGCATACCAGGTGTAGCCGATTTCGACCCGTTTCACTGCGGGCAGGATGTCGTGGAAGCTGGTGCTGCCGAGCACCGTGCCGCTGGCTTCGTCGGTGACGGCGAAGGCGAAGCGGTTGCCGTCCTCGCGCATCTTCAGTGCAGCCTCGATGTAGCCGCGCGTGTCCTTGGGTTCGGGCACCGAGGTCACACGGAGGTTCCAGAGTTCGCCGTCGGCGGCGGCGGCGCGCAGGCCGTCCTCGTGGGCCAGCGACAACGGCACCAGCGCGATGCCGCGCGACCGCAGCGTGACAGGCTCGACGAATGCCATCCTCAACTCCTGGGGTTGCCGTACTTGCGCACGTACCAGGCGCGCGCGAGTTGGGCACCGGCGCCACCGCCGAGGCCGATCAGCAGGATGCCGAAGATCGCGTTATTGGTGTAGCCGCCGGGGCCGAAGGCGTCGAGGCCCAGCAGCAGACCGAACCAGCGGCCGAGCAGCGCGCCGGCGACGAACAGCACCGCCTGCGCCACGCCGAACAGCATCAACTGCCTGGTCGGGTGCTTTCCAGCGTTCATCGGTTGTTGCGCTGCATGAAGACGAGCTTCTCGAACAAGGTCACGTCCTGCTCGTTCTTGAGCAGCGCGCCGACCAGCGGCGGCACCGCGACCTTGTCGTCCTTGCTCTGCAGCGCCTCCAGCGGAATGTCCTCGGCCACCAGCAGCTTGAGCCAGTCGAGCAGTTCGGAGGTCGAGGGCTTCTTCTTGAGACCGGGCAGGTTGCGCACGTCGTAGAAGGTCTTCATGGCCGCGGTCAGGAGTTCCTGCTTGAGGCCGGGGAAGTGCACCGCGACGATGCTTTTCATCGTTTCCGCGTCGGGGAACTTGATGTAGTGGAAGAAGCAGCGGCGCAGGAAGGCGTCGGGCAGCTCTTTCTCGTTGTTGGAGGTGATGAACACCACCGGCCGGTGCTTGGCGCGGATCAGCTCGCGCGTCTCGTAGCAGTAGAACTCCATGCGGTCGATCTCGCGCAAGAGATCGTTCGGGAATTCGATGTCGGCCTTGTCGATCTCGTCGATCAGGAGCGCCACCGGTTCGTCCGCAGTGAAGGCCTGCCACAGCACGCCCTTGACGATGTAGTTGTGGATGTCCTTCACGCGCTCGTCGCCGAGCTGCGAATCGCGCAGCCGGCTCACGGCGTCGTATTCGTACAGACCCTGCTGCGCCTTGGTGGTCGACTTGATGTGCCACTGCAGCAGCGGCAGGTTGAGGGCCTGGGCCACTTCCTCGGCCAGCATCGTCTTGCCGGTGCCGGGCTCGCCCTTGACGAGCAGGGGACGTTTGAGCGTGATGGCGGCATTGACCGCGAGCATCAGATCCTGAGTGGCAACGTAGTTGTCTGAACCCTTGAATTTCATGGAATGGCGTGGTGCGGAGGGTGGTTGAAAGAACACAACATCGATTCTTCGTCCGCGGGGGCCGCGAGGAGCCCCCATATAATCAAATGTTGATTTGAAACAAGTTTCTCCACGAGATTGTGCGCGCAAAATGAACAAGTTGTTGACCACGATGTTTGCCCTGGCTGTCGCCTGCGTGACGGTCTCGGCCCAGGCCCAGAAGATCACCGGCAATGCTGAAGCCGGGGCCAAGAAGACTGCGATGTGCGTGGGCTGCCACGGCATCATCGGCTACCAGGCGAGCTTTCCCGAGATCCACAAGGTGCCGATGATCGCGGGCCAGAGTTCCAGCTACATCGTCTCCGCGCTCACGCAGTACAAGGGCGGCGAGCGCAAGCACCCGACCATGCGCGCCATCGCCGACTCGCTGAGCGAGCAGGACATGGCCGACCTCGGCGCCTACTACAGCCAGCTCGGCCTGAAGGAAGGCGACGCGCCGCCGGCCACCGCCAAGACGCCCAGCGACAAGGTCCAGGCCCTGATCTCGCGCGACAAGGACAACGCCTGCACCAAGTGCCATGGCGCCAACTTCAACACGCCCAACGACGGCACCGTGCCGAAGCTCGCGGGCCAGTACGCCGACTACCTCTATGTGGCGCTCAAGTCGTACAAGGCGCAGAACCATGCCCAGCTCGGCCGTTCGAACGGCGTGATGAGCGGACAGGCCAAGAAGTACACCAACCCCGAGATCAAGGAACTCGCCGCCTACATCAGCTCGCTGCCCGGCGAACTGAAGACGGTGCCGGAGTCGCGCTTCCACCACGCCGACTGAACGGCTCTCGCGCCAGTTGAAAAGCCCGCTTCCGCGGGCTTTTTGCTTTGTGACTGTGCGCGGTGCTCAGGCCGGCGCCGGGCCGCCAGCGCGGCGAGGTCCGCGCTTCGCGCAGACGGGCGGCCTGCTGCTTCCCCCTCGGGGGGCAGCGACCACACGAAGTGAGGGAGCGTGGGGGCCTCAATCCCGCGTGGCGCGGCGCTGCACGCAGGCCACGTAGGCCTCGCCGTCGGGCGGGCGGCCGGCGCGCTGGCTCTCCCACATCATCTGGCCCAGGCACTCCATCGCTTCGTGGTGGGCGTCGAGCAGCGAGTCGCGGCGCGCCGCCAGCAGTTCGACTGCCTGGCGGATGCCGCGCGGCTGGTCGATCGAGCACTGCTCGCTGATCGACAGGTGCATCGACAGGTGCAGGAAGGGGTTCTCGCGCCCGTCCTTGCCGTCGTAGACGCGCGCCACCGCGGCGGCGGCGTCGGCCAGGTCGGCGTGGTATTCGGGGTGCTCGTCGATCCAGCGGCTGGCGATGATCTCGAGCGCTTCCATCGGCTCGCCGCGGCGGCTCTTGGCGAAGACGTCGCAAAAGAAGCGACGCACTTCCTCTTGGGAGGGATTGAACATCCGCCAAGATTAGCACCGGCCCCACAGGCGGCGCCGGGCCGCTACATTGCTGAGCCATGGACCGCCTCGAAAACATAGAGACATTCGTTCGCGTCGCGCAGACCCAGAGCTTCGCCGAGGCCGCGCGGCAGATGCGGGTGTCCAAGTCGGTGGTCACCAGCCGCGTGAAGCAACTCGAGGACCATGTGGGCGCGCCGCTGTTCCACCGCAGCACGCGCGTGGTGCGGCTCAGCGACGTCGGCCAGGCCTTCCTGCGCGACTGCACCGAGCTGGTCGGCCGGGCCAACGACATCATGGACCAGATGCGCGACGCCAGGGCCGGGCCCACCGGCACGCTGCGCATCCATGCGCTCACCGGCTTCGTGCTCGGCCACTTCGCGGCGCTGCTGCGCGCCTTCCAGGTCAGCTTTCCGGACATCCATCTGGAGCTGATCGTGAGTGATGCGGTGGTGGACCCGGTCAAGGCGGGCGTGGATTGCGCGCTGCAGATCTTCCCGGCGGCTTCCACCGAACTGGTGTCGAGGCCGCTGTTCCCGGTGCGCCGCGTGTTCTGCGCCACGCCCGAGTACCTGGGAGCGCACGGCATGCCCCAGAGCCCGCGCGACCTGCACAAGCACGCGCTGGGCCTCTATTCGGGCTATCCGACACGCGACCGCTGGACCTTTCACCATGGCGGCGAACAGGTGACGATCTACATGAGCGCCGCCTTGCTCACCAACAGCGTCCACCTGCTGCGCGAGTACGCGCTGGAGCACGCCGGCATCGTCTGCCTGCCGACGCTGGTGGCGGGCGACGCCATCCTGCGCGGCGACCTGCAGGTCGTGCTGCCGGAGCACCAGCTGTCCTCGTTCTCCTTGAGCGCGGTCTATGCGGGCACCTCGCGCAACGCGTTCAAGCTCCGACTCTTCATCGAGCACATCACGGCGGCCTTCGCGAAGGTGCCGCCCTGGGACGCCGCGATGATCGAGCGGGGGCTGCTGCCGCCGGGATTGATCGCCGACAGCTAGCGCGTCGATTGCGGGTAAACCCTGCGCATTGACCGGATTCTCCGAACAATGCGGCCCGGATTTGAGGCCTACCGGAGCGGCCCGCCGTTTCCTACAGTCCATTCATCGCAGTCCATCGCTGCACTGTCTGGCACCTGAGGAGACACACCATGACCGCTGCCTACCAGACCCGCTTCGGGTCCCTCCAGCACTTCGAGAAAGGCCACGTCGAGCCGATCGCCGACGACGTGCGCCACTACGCGTTTTCCAACTGCTTCGACATTGCGAGCAAGAGCAGTCCCTACGAGAAGGTGGTGTTCGGCCAGAACCAGATCTACGTGCTGGAGACGCTGCGCGCCGAAGGCACGTCGCCCTGGTACACCAGCGCGCACGACGAGTTCGCGCTGGTGATGGATGGCGAGGTCGAGGTGCACCTGGTCCAGCTCGACGCCAGCCAGACCGTGGCCGACGCAGAGAAGAACGGCGCCGTGCTCGTGAAGGGCGAACCCAAGGGCCCGAAGATGGGCTGGATGAAGCTCTCGCGCGGCCACCAGGGCCTGCTGCCGAAGAACACGGCCTACCAGTTCCGCACCGCCGGCGCGCCCGGCGTGATCGTGCTGCAGACCTGCAAGGGCGATTTGTCAGTAGAGAAGTGGGCAGACATCTGCCAGTCGCATTGAGCCGCCGAGGAGCACCACCATGAACGCACCCGCAGAACTCGCCAAGGTCATCGCGTCGCAACCCGACGCCACGCTCGGCTACAAGGATTTTTCGCTCGGCAGCTTCGGCTTCCGGCGCGACGAGTATTTCGCCCACGTCACCTGGAAGACCCGCGACGGCCGGCCGATGAGCCACACGCTGGACGTCGGCAACTACCTGCGCGCCCTGATGCGCGACGTCGCCTGGGGCTTCTTCTACGGCTGGGTCAACTTCGACGACGTGATCGGCACCGTCAACCACTACCAGTCGGTCGACCTCTATGCCGGCAGCTTCAACGGCACCATGAAGGAAGCTGGCATCGACCTGCTCGAGAATTTCCCGACGGCGCAGATCCGCGCCACCTTCGAGGCCATGCTCGACGACTGGACCAACGAGAGCTTCGACCCCTTCTCCGCGCCGCAGGAGACCGGTTCGCCCTACGGCCGCAAGAAGGGCAACAACACGGCCAAGATCACCCGGGCGCGCGAGTTGGCGACGCGCTGTGTCGGCCTGAAAGGCGACCTCGACCTGCGCAGCGACGCGCGTGGCGCGCCGATCAACCGTGCCTTCGCCGACGTGCCGCAGGGCGAGCCCGAGCTGCACCCCGAGCCCGGCTTCGAGAACGACGTGCACGCCTTCAACCTGTTCGGCTTCCTGAGCCGCTCGCAGGTGACGTGGAACCCGAGCTTCACTTCGGTCGTCAAGCACAGCTACATGTGCCCGACCACGGAGGAGCACATCCTGCCGATCATCCACGGCAACGACCGCGTCGAGTGGTTCTTCCAGATGACCGACGAGATCCACTGGGACTGCGGCGACAAGAACACCGGCCGGCCGATGGCGCGCGTGATCATGAAGGCCGGCGACATGGCCGCGATGCCCGCCTATTGCCGCCATCAGGGCTTCAGCCCCAAGCGCTCGATGCTGCTGGTCTGGGAGAACGGCTCGCCCAGCCTGGTCTACGAGATCCAGAAGGGCGAGAGCCCCGAGATCCCGGTGCAGTTCTAGGACATGTGCAAGGGCTGCGCGGGAGGCCGCGCAGCCCCCGCCACGAGGAGACGACGCGCGTGGCAGGCCGCGACCGGCCCGGTGCCGGTGCGGCGTCGCGCCGCGGACGACCCGCATGGGCTCAAGCGAAGAAGGAGACACACCATGGCACTCACCCGTCAAACCATGACCGACGAGCAACGCAAGTCGGTGGCGCTCGAATACCTCAAGGCCTACGACAACGGTGGCGTCACCTCCACCGGCGGCTCGATCCTCGACCTGTTCGCGGATGACGCGCAGGTGTACTTCCCCAAATGGGGCCTGGCGAACGGCAAGGAACAGATCGGCAAGCTGTTCGGCGACGTGGGCAGCCGCGGCAAGTCCATCCGGCACGACTACGCGGGCTTCAACTGGATCTTCACGGGCACCGATCTGTTCGCCTGCGAAGGCACGAGCTTCGGCGAGCATGCCGACGGCCCGTGGCGCGCGGGCGTGCCCGAGTGGGGCGCAGGCCGCTGGTGCGACGTCTTCGAGATCCGCGACTTCCTGATTCAGCGCTGCTTCATCTACCTCGACCCGGACTACGCCGGCAAGGACACGGCCCGCTACCCCTGGCTGGCCGGCAAGACCCCATGACCCCAATGACCAACGAAACGACACGGCAGGGAGCCCGTCCATGACCCTCGCAGACATCCAGCAGGCCGCCGGCCTGACATCACCCATCCGCCACCAGCTCTTCATCGACGGCCGCTTCGTCGACGCGGAGTCGGGCGAGACGCTGGCCACGCTGAACCCGCACGACAACTCGACCATCGCCGACGTGGCGCTGGCGGGCAAGGCCGACGTCGACCGCGCGGTGGCCGCGGCGAAGCGCGCCTTTCCGGCCTGGAGCCGCATGGCGGCAGCCGACCGCGGCCGCATCCTGCTCAAGCTCGCCGATCTCATCGAGGCCAACACCGAGGATCTGGCCCGCCTCGAGTCGCTCGACACCGGCCACCCGATCCGTGATTCGCGCAAGCTCGACGTGCCGCGCACCGCGGCCTGCTTCCGCTACTTCGGCGGCATGGCCGACAAGTTCCAGGGCGAGACGATTCCCGTCGAGGCCGGCTTCCTCAACTACACGCTGCGCGAGCCGGTCGGCATCGTCGGCCAGGTGGTGCCGTGGAACTTCCCGCTGATGTTCACGAGCTGGAAGATGGGGCCCGCGCTCGCGGCCGGCAATTGCATCGTGATGAAGCCGGCCGAGATCACGCCGCTGAGCTCGCTCAGGATCGTCGAGCTCATGGCCGAGGCCGGCATGCCCGACGGCGTGGTCAACATGGTGCCCGGTCTCGGCAGCGTCGTGGGCCAGTACATCGCCGAGCACCCCGAGATCGCGAAGATCGCCTTCACCGGCAGCACCGCGACCGGCCGGCGCGTGGTGCAGGCCAGCGCCGGCAACCTCAAGAAGGTGCAGCTCGAGCTCGGCGGCAAGGGGCCCAACATCGTGTTCGAGGACGCCTTCCTGCCGGCCGCCGTCAACGGCAGCGCCTGGGCCATCTTCCACAACCAGGGGCAGGCCTGCATCGCGGGCTCGCGGCTGATGCTGCACGAGAAGATCGCCGACGCCTTCCTCGAGCAGTTCATTCCGCTGGCGCAGTCGATCAGGCTCGGCAACCCGCTCGACGACGCGACCGAGATGGGCCCGCTCACGAGCGCGCTGCACCGCGAGCGCGTGCTGAGCTATGTCGAGGTGGCCAAGGGCGAGGGCGGCGAAGTGCTGGCGGGCGGCCGTTCGCCGGGCGGCGACCTGGCGCGCGGCTGCTATGTCGAGCCGACGGTGGTGCGCGCGAAGTCGTTTCGCGACCGTGTCGCGCAGGAAGAGGTGTTCGGCCCCTTCGTCACGGTGCTCACCTTCAAGAACGACGCGGAGGCGATGGAGATCGCCAACGGCACCGACTACGGCCTGGGCAGCGGCCTGTGGACCCGCGACCTGCAGCGGGCCCACCGCGTCGCGCGCGACCTGCACGCGGGCATGGTCTGGATCAACAGCTACAAGCGCGTGAACCCCGGCTCGCCCTTCGGCGGTGTCGGCCAGAGCGGCTATGGGCGCGAAATGGGTTTCGATGCGATGCGCGAGTACACGCAGGTCAAGAGCGTGTGGGTGAACATCGACGCCCAGATCCCGCCGCACTTCGTGCGCTGACCTTCGAGCGAAAGAGAACATGCCTCCAGTTGCGATCAAGTCTCTCATTGCGTGTGCCATCCTGGCGGGCGCCGCCGTCACGCTCCATGCCCAACAAGCCTGGCCGACCAAGACCGTGCGCGTAGTGGTGGCGTTTCCGCCCGGCGGCATCGTCGACAACGTCGCGCGCCAGTT
Organism: Variovorax sp. P2_H12; assembly: GCF_056403395.1. NCBI lineage: Bacteria > Pseudomonadati > Pseudomonadota > Betaproteobacteria > Burkholderiales > Comamonadaceae > Variovorax > Variovorax sp. P2_H12. The sequence continues at coordinate 58,158 of NZ_JBFUFO010000016.1, forward strand.
GCAGCCTCGCCTGCAGGCGGCGCTGGGGCAGCCGGTCATCATCGACAACCGCAGCGGCGCCGGCGGCACCGTGGGCGCGGCAGAGGTGGCCAGGGCCGCGCCCGACGGCTACACCCTGCTCATGGTGTTCGACAGCTATGCGACCTATCCGCTGGTCTATCCCAAGCTGAGCTTCGACATCGCGAAAGACCTGCAGCCGGTGACGCAGATCGCGAGCAATCCGCTGGTGCTGGTCGTGAATCCCAAGGTGCCGGCCAATGACTTCAAGAGCTTCGTCAGTCTGCTCAAGTCCCAGCCCGGCCAGTACAACTACGCGAGCGTCGGACCGGGATCGAGCAACCACCTGACGGCCGAACTCTTCAAGGCACAGACCGGCACCTTCGTCACCCACATCCCTTACCGGGGCGGCGGCCCGGCGCAGCAAGACCTGCTGGGCGGTCAGGTCGAGATGATGTTTCTTTCCGCTGTGCTCGCGCAGCCGCACGTGAAGGCCGGCAAGTTGCGCGCGTTGGCCCAGACCGGCGCGCAGCGCGTCCCCGCCTATGCCGACACGCCGACCGTGGCCGAGAGCGGCTACCGCGGATTCGAAGTCAATTCCTGGGTCGGTCTGCTGGCGCCGGCCGGCACGCCGCGCAGCGTGGTCGATCGGCTGCAAACCGAGGTGCGCAAGATCGTGGCCGATCCGGCCTTCGATCAACGTCTGCGCGAACAGGGGCTGACGGGAATCGCGGGCACGCCCGAGCAGTTCGTCCTCGCGCTGCGCGCCGAACAGGACAAATGGACACGGCTGGTGCGCGAGCGCAGCCTGAGCCTTGAGTAGGACATCGGCGATGCACGACTTCGTCTACACCAGCCATCCGCAGCGCATCGTGTTCGGCGCCGGCTCGCTGCGGCACCTGGCGCGCGAGATCGAGGCGCTGGGCGCGCGGCGCGCGCTCGTGCTCTCGACGCCGGGGCAGCGCGGACAGGCCGAGCGCGTGGCCGACATGCTCGGCGCGCGGGCGGCCGGTATCTTCGACCGCGCCGTGATGCACGTGCCGATCGAGACCGCGCGCGAAGCCCGCGAGGTCGCGCGGCGGCTGGGTGCCGACTGCGCCGTGGCCATCGGCGGCGGCTCGACCACCGGGCTGGGCAAGGCCATCGCGCTCGATTCGGGCTTGCCGATCCTCGCCATCCCGACCACCTACGCCGGCAGCGAGATGACGCCGATCTACGGCCTCACCGAAGCCGGCCTCAAGAAGACCGGCAAGGACCCGCGGGTGCTGCCGCGCACCGTGATCTACGACCCCGAGCTGTCGCGCGGCCTGCCCGCGGGCCTCAGCGTGACCAGCGGCATCAATGCGATTGCGCATGCGGCCGAGGGGCTCTATGCGCAGGACAGCAACCCGGTGATGGACCTGATGGCGCAGGAGGGCATCGCCGCGATCGCGCGGGCCCTGCCGGCGATCCGGCGGCAGCCCGGGGGCATCGAGGCGCGCGCCGACGCGCTCTACGGCGCCTGGCTCTGCGGCAGCGTGCTCGGCAGCGTCGGCATGGCGCTGCACCACAAGCTCTGCCACACGCTGGGCGGCAGCTTCAACCTGCCGCATGCCGAGGTGCACACCGTGGTGCTGCCGCATGCCATCGCCTTCAATGCCGAGGCGGCGCCGCGTGCCATGGAGCGCATCGCGCGGGCGCTGGGCACCGCTTCCGCGGCGCAGGGACTCTACGCGCTCGCACGCGACAACGCGGCACCCGTCGCCCTCAGGGACATCGGCATGCGCGCCGAGGACCTCGACCGTGCGGCCGATCTTGCGGTGAGCAACCCCTACTGGAACCCGAGGCCCTTCGGGCCGGCCGAGCGCGACGCGATCCGCGCGCTGCTCCAACGCGCGTTCGACGGCGACCCGCCCGGCTGACGCTGCCGGCGATTCCTTGTGCAGCAAGAGAAAGAAAAGGAGACAACCATGACATTCAATCGCAGGCAGTTCACCCAGGCCGCGGCCGCACTGGCCGCCGCCGGCGCCGCGCCGCGGGTCTTCGCGGCCGACACGCTCAAGATCGGCTACGTGTCGCCGCAGACCGGCCCGCTCGCGCCGTTCGGCGAAGCGGACAAGTGGGTCATCGACCAGATGAAGATCGCCTTCAAGGACGGCATCGGCGTCGGCGGCAAGAAATACGCGGTGCAGATCGTGCTGAAGGACAGCCAGTCGAACCCGAACCGCGCGGGCGAAGTCGCCAATGACCTGATCCTCAAGGACAAGGTCGCGCTGGTGCTCACCGCCGGCACGCCCGAGACCGCCAACCCGGTGAGCGACGCCTGCGAGCTCAACGAGGTGCCCTGCATCTCCAGCGTGGTGCCGTGGCAGCCGTGGTTCTTCGGCCGCAAGGGCGATCCGGCCAAGGGCTTCGCGTGGACCTACCACCTGTTCTGGGGCCTGGAAGACGTGATCGCGAACTTCACCAGCGGCTGGAAGACGATCCCGACCAACAAGAAGGTCGGCGGCCTCTTCCCCAACGACGGCGACGGCAACGCCTGGGGCGACAAGGAACTCGGCTTCCCGAAGCCGCTCTCGCAGATGGGTTTCACGCTGGTCGACCCGGGCCGCTTCCAGAACGGCACGCAGGACTTCAGCGCCCAGATCGCGGCCTTCAAGAAGGACGGCGTCGAGATCGTCACCGGCGTCGTGATCCCGCCCGATGCCAAGACCTTCCTGACGCAGGCGCGGCAGCAGGGCTTCAGGCCGAAGATCATCACGCTCGGCAAGGCGCTGCTGTTCCCGGGTGCGATCGATGCGCTCGGCGAACTGGGCGACGGCCTGTCGACCGAAGTCTGGTGGAGCCCTTCGCATCCCTTCACCTCCAGCCTGACGAAGCAGAGCGCGAAGGCACTGGCCGAGGCCTACGAGACCGGCGCGAAGAAGCAGTGGACGCAGCCGATCGGCTTTGCGCATGCCCTGTTCGAGGTGGCCGCAGACGCGCTGTCGCGGGCCAAGTCGTCCAAGGCTGCGGATGTGCGCGATGCGGTGGCCGCGACGTCGCTCGCGACCGTGGTCGGGCCGGTCAAGTGGGGCGGCCAGGGTCCCTTCAAGAATGTCAGCAAGACGCCGCTGGTGCTGGGCCAATGGGGCAAGGGCAAGAAGTACAAGTACGAGCTGACCATCGTGAGCAACGAGGCCGCGCCGGACATCCCCGTCGGTGGCGCCCTCAGGCCGATGCCGGGCTGAACGCCATGACCCTGCTCGCGCTCCACGCCGTCAGCAAGTCCTACGGCGCGCTCAAGGTCACCGACGGCATCACGCTCGCGGTGACCGAGGGCGAGACCCTGGGCATCCTCGGGCCGAACGGCGCCGGCAAGACCACGCTGTTCAACCTGATCTCGGGCGACGTGCGGGTGGATGCGGGCAGGGTGGAGTACGAGGGGCGCGACGTGACCACGCTCAAGCCGCACCAGCGCTGCCACGCGGGCATCGGCCGCAGCTACCAGGTGCCGCAGCCCTTCGGCCACATGAGCGTGTTCGAGAACCTGGTGACCGCGGCCTGTTTCGGCGCGCAGGAGCGCGAAAAGGAAGCCTGGCAGACCGCGCACGAAGTCCTCGCGCAGACCGGGCTGATGGCGCGGGCGAACCAGCCGGCCGGCGGCCTCACCCTGCTCGACCGCAAGCGTCTCGAACTGGCCCGCGCGCTCGCCACGCGGCCGAAGCTGCTGCTGCTCGACGAGATCGCGGGCGGGCTGACCGAGCCCGAGGCGCGCCAGCTGGTCGAGGAGTTGCAGCAGATCAAGGCGCGCGGCGTCACGATGATCTGGATCGAGCACGTGGTGCATGCGCTGCTGTCGCTGGCCGACCGGCTGTTCGTCATCAACTTCGGGCAGAAGCTGGCCGAGGGCGAGCCGCGCGCGGTGATGAACGATCCCGAAGTGCGGCGGGTGTACATGGGGATGGAGATATGACGGCACTGCTTTGCGCCGAGGGCCTCCAGGCTTTCTACGGCGATGCCCAGGCCCTGTTCGGCATCGACTTCGAGCTGCACCCCGGCGAGCTGCTGGCGATCATCGGCGCCAACGGGGCCGGCAAGTCGACCTTCCTGAAGTGCCTGACCGGCCTGGTGCGCGCGCCGCGCGAGGCGATCCGGTTCAAGGGCGAGGCGATCGGCGGTTTGCCGCCCGGCGAGATCGTGCGGCGCGGCCTGGCGATGGTGCCCGAGGGCCGGCGCCTGTTCGCCAGCCTCAGCGTCGAAGAGAACCTGTTGATGGGCGCCGCGAGCGGCCGGGCCGGCCCCTGGAGTCTGAAGCGACTGTACGAGATGTTCCCGATCCTTGCGCAGAAGCGGCGCGAGCCCGCGATGGCGCTGTCGGGCGGCCAGCAGCAGATGGTGGCGCTGGGCCGCGCCCTCATGAGCAACCCCGAGGTGCTGCTGTGCGACGAGCTCTCGCTGGGCCTGGCGCCGATCGTGATCCGCGAGATCTATGCCGCCATGCCGCGCATCACGTCCGAGGGCATGACGGTCGTGATCGTCGAGCAGGACGTGGGCATGGCCCAGCAGGTCTCGCAGCGCGTGTACTGCCTGCAGGAGGGGCGGGTGTCGCTGACCGGGCGCTCCCGCGAGCTCACGCGCGAGCAGATCTCGCAGGCGTACTTCGGCCTCGACACGCACGCGGAGGCGGCCGCGCCATGATCGAGACCCTGATCCAGGGCCTGCTGCTCGGCGGCCTCTACACGCTGTTCGCGCTCGGCCTGTCGCTGATGTTCGGCGTGATGCGCCTGACCAATGTCGCGCAGGGCGATTTCATCATCCTGGCGGCCTTCGCCGCCATCGCCGGCGTCTCGCTGACCGGCAGCGCGCCGATCTGGGTGGTGCTGGCGGTGCTGCCGATCGCGTTCGGCTTCGGCTACCTGCTGCAGCGCCACGTGCTCAACCGCACGCTGGGCAAGGATCCGCTGCCCTCGCTGGTCGTGACCTTCGGCCTCTCGATCGTGATCCAGAACCTGCTGCTGGAGCTGTTCTCGGCCGATCCGCGCGCCCTCGAGATCGGCCCGCTGGCCACCCGGTCGCTGCAGCTCACCGATTCGCTGGCGCTCGGCGTGCTTCCGCTGGTCGTGCTGGCCGTCGCGCTGGCGGCCACGGCGGCCATGCAATGGATGTTCGCGCGCACGCCGCTGGGCCGGATCTTCCGCGCCGTCTCGGACGATCGCGAGATCGCCGAGCTGATGGGGCTCAAGGCGAACCAGGTCTACGCGCTGGCCACCGGTATCGCCTTCGTGCTGATCGCGATCGCCGGTGCGCTGCAGGGCATGCGCACCACGGTGTCGCCATCGGACGGGCCGCTCCTGCTGCTGTTTGCCTTCGAGGCGGTGATCATCGGCGGCATGGGCTCGTTCTGGGGCACGCTGGCCGGCGCGATGATCCTCGGCATCACGCAGCAGATCGGCTTCCGGCTCGATCCGGGCTGGGGCATCTGGATGGGCCACCTGGTCTTCCTGGGGGTGCTCGTGCTGCGGCCGCAAGGGCTTTTCCCCAAGACGCGTGGCTGAGGCCCGCAACCATGGAACCGGTCATGACGAACAGGACTTTCGACGTGGTGCGCAGCACCCCTGCGAGCCGCGCGGCGCTGTGGGCAGCGGGCGCGCTGGTGGTGCTGGCGGCCAGCCTGCCGTTCTGGGGCGAGTCGAGCTGGATGCGCGAATTCGTCGAGATCGCCTGCTACTTCATCTTCGCGATGATGTGGAACCTGCTGGCGGGCTACGGCGGCATGGTGAGCATCGGGCAGCAGGCCTTCTTCGGCTTCGGCGGCTACGTGATGCTGATGCTCGGCAACTTCGCGGGGCTGAATCCCTTCCTCGCGATTCCGTTGGGCGCACTGGCGGCGGGCCTGATCGCGGTGCCGGTGTCCTTCGTCGCCTTCCGCCTCTCGGGCGGCTACTTCGCCATCGGCACCTGGGTGATCGCCGAAGTGTTCCGGCTGAGCTTCGCCAACGTGTCGGCGGTGGGCGGCGGCTCGGGCACCACGCTCACGGCCCTGCGCGGCATCGAGCGCGCGACGCGCGAGAGCGTCACCTACTGGATGGCGCTGGCCTGCGTGGTGGCGGCGATCGCGCTGGTCTACCTGTTCCTGCGCAGCAAGCGCGGGCTGGCGCTGCTGGCGATCCGCGACAACGAGGTCGCGGCCGAGTCGCAGGGGATCCCGGTCGTGCGCATGAAGCTCGCGGTGTACGTGGTCGCGGCCTTCGGCGCCGGCCTGGCGGGCGCGCTGTACTTCGTGGGCAACCTGCGCATCAGCCCCGACGCGGCCTTCAGTGTCAACTGGACGGCGTTCGCGATCTTCATGGTGGTGATCGGCGGCATCGGCCGCATCGAAGGACCGATGCTCGGTGCCCTGATCTTCTGGGCGCTCAACAAGTTTCTGAGCGACTACGGCACCTGGTATCTGCTCGGGCTCGGCCTGCTCGCGATCCTGGTCACCATCTTCTTCAAGCAGGGCCTGTGGGGTTTCGCCCAGCAGCGCTGGGGCTGGTCGCTGTTTCCCACCCAGCGCCGGCTGTCGGCCCACCCGGTGGCCCCGAAGCGCTCCCTGCCCGCTGCACGTCCCCCCGAACTGGAGCTCCATCCCCATGCGAAACATCAATGAACACACCATCACCGCCGCCGTGCTCGACCGCATGGCGGGCTGCGAAGACCCGCGGCTCAAGGAGGTGCTCTCGGCGCTGGTGCGCCACCTGCACGACTTCGCGCGCGAGGTGAAACTGACCGAAGCCGAGTGGGCGGCCGGCATCGAGTTCCTGACTGCGACGGGTCAGAAGTGCAGTGACAAGCGGCAGGAGTTCATCCTGCTGTCGGACACGCTGGGCCTGTCGATGCTCACGGTGGCGCTCAATCATGCGAAGAGCGCGCAGGCCACCGAGGCGACCGTGTTCGGCCCCTTCCATGTGCAGGGGGCGCCGCGTCTCGCGCTCGGCGACGACATCTCGGGTGGCGCCAAGGGCGAGCCGCTGTTCGTGCAGGCCACCGTTCGCGGCCGCGACGGCGAGCCCGTCGCCGATGCCGAGGTCGATGTCTGGGAGGCCGACGCCGAGGGTTTCTACGACGTGCAGCGGGCCGGGCTGGACCGGCCGCAGGGCCGGGCCGTCTTCCGCACCGATGCCGAGGGCCGGCTGTGGTTCCGTGGCGTGATGCCGGTGGCCTATCCGATTCCGACCGACGGCCCGGTGGGCGCGATGCTGCGGGCGACCAGGCGCCATCCGTGGCGGCCCGCACACGTCCATTTCATGATCCAGGCGCCGGGCTACGAGACGTTGATCACGCACGTGTTCCGCGATGGCGATATCTACCTCGACAGTGACGCGGTCTTCGGCGTGCGCAGCTCGCTGATCGGCGACTTCGCCTCGCACCCCGAGGGCAGCGCGCCGGACGGCAGCCTGCAGACCCGGCCGTTTCACACGCTGGCCTTCGACTTCGTGCTGGAGCCCGCCACGAACCCCTGAGCTGTGGCCATAATCGCCGATGCAAAGCCACAGCCCGTCGCCCCCTCCGACCGAGGCGCTCGCGCCGCACACGCCGCTGCCGGCCTACTACGGGGACGAGGCCGAGCACCAGCAGTTCCTGCGCCGCATCTTCGACGACACCGCGCCCGACTACGACCGTATCGAGCGGGTGCTCGCGCTCGGCTCGGGGCCGTGGTATCGGCGCAAGGCGCTGGAGCGGGCCGGCCTGGTGGCCGGCGCGCAGGTGCTCGACGTCGGCATCGGCACCGGGTTGGTCGCGCGCGAAGCGCTCACGCTGATCGGCCCGCGCGGGTTGCTGGTGGGGGTCGACCCCAGCCCCGGGATGATGGGGCAGGTCACGCTGCCCGGTGTCGAACTGGTTCGCGGCCGGGCCGAGGCGCTGCCGCGGCCCGACGCCAGCAGCGATTTCATCAGCATGGGCTATGCGCTGCGCCACATCGCCGACGTGAACGCCGCCTTCGCCGAGTTCTTCCGGGTGCTGCGGCCGGGCGGCCGGCTGCTGGTGTTGGAGATCAGCAAGCCTGCGGGGCGAGCCGGCACGGCCGTGCTGAAGGCCTACATGCGCGGCGTGGTGCCGTTGATCGCCCGCGTGGTGGCGCAGGGCCATGACACGGCCGAACTCTGGCGCTACTACTGGGACACGATCGAAGCCTGCATCGCGCCGGAGTCGGTGCTGGCGGCGCTGCGTGCCGCCGGCTTCGAAGGGGTGAAGCGGCACACCGAACTCGGCATCTTCTCCGAGTACAGCGCGATCAAGCCCTCGGCCTGAGGGTCGGCGCGGCCGGCCGGAATGCGGCCAGAATCAGGCTCCCCAACCCAGCCTCCGGCACCCGGCATGAAGTCACCCGCATCGTTCGTCCTGCCCTCCCGCCGCCGCTTGCTGTACTGGATCCTGGGGGTCGCCGTCCTCACCGCCCTGGCGTGGGCGGTCGTGCGCTACGTCAGCCCGGCGCCGCCGCGATCGCTCGTGATGAGCACCGGCGCGGCCGACGGCGCCTACCACCACTTCGGCGAGCGCTATCAGGAGATCCTGCGCGCCAACGGCATACGGCTCGACCTGCGCACGTCGAGCGGCGGCGTCGAGAATCTGCAGCGGCTCAACGACGGCACGGTGTCCGTCGGCTTCGTGCAGGGCGGCATCGGCCTGCTGGCGCAGGACCCCGACGCCCCGCCCGAGTCGACGCCGTTGCGCTCGCTGGCTACCGTCGCCTTCGAACCGGTCTGGATCTTCACCCACACCCTCGACCTGACAAAGGGGCTGGGACCCCTGGCCGGCAGGCGCATCGCCATCGGTGTCCCGGGCAGCGGCAATCACAAGGTCGCGACCGAACTGCTGGCGGCTTACGGCGTGGTCCCCGACGGCCCGCAGGGCACGACCTTCGTGAGCGAAGGCGGCATGGCGGCGGCGGACCTGCTCGCCGGCCGCCAGGTCGATGCCGCGATCATCATCGCCGCGGCGCAGGCCCCGGCGGTGCAGAAGCTGCTCGCGGACGACCGCGTGCGGCTGGCTTCGCTGGACCATGTGGATGGCCTGGCGCGGCGCTTTCCGTACTTCCAGCCCGTGACCCTCAAGCGCGGCTCGGTCGATCCGAGGCGCGACCTGCCGCCCCAGGACATCCACCTGCTTGCCACCACCGCCAACCTGGTGGTGCGCGACGAACTGCATCCGGCGCTGGCCTACCTGCTGCTCGAGGCGGCGCGGCAGGTGCACCGGCCGCCCAGCATCATCGACCGGCCCGGCGATTTTCCGAGTCCCACCGGCACCGATTTCCCGCTCGCGTCCGAAGCCGAGCGCTACTTCAAGAATGGCCGGCCGTTCCTGCAGAGCTACCTGCCCTTCTGGGCCGCGAACTATGTGCAGCGCCTGCTGCTGCTGCTGGTGCCGCTGGCGGCGATCCTGCTGCCGTTGGTCCGCGTGCTGCCCGAGTTCATCGCCTGGCGCCGCCAGAGCGGGCTGTACCGCCGCTACGGCGAACTGAAGTTCCTCGAGCAGGACCTGGCCTCGCGCAAGCTCGATGACCAGGAGCGGCTCGAGGCCCGGGCGAAGCTCGACCGGATCGAGGACGAGGTCGTCCGGACCAAGTTCCCGCTCGATTTCACGGACCGGGTCTACACGCTGCGCCAGCATGTGGACTACGTGCGCGCGCAACTGCAGCGGCAGGCAGAGAGCAAGGGCGGCTAGGGCCTGTTCACACTATTTCTGGCATGCCTTCCCTTCGCGTGGCAACGCGATCCCCGGAAATAGTGTGAACAGGCCCTGGCCTACAGCAGCCGCGAGATCTCCCGCGCCGAGGCCAGCAGTGCCGGCAGCATCGTGTCCTGCATCACCTTGGCACTGGTGCGGTTGGCCTGGCCGCTGATGTTGAGCGCGGCCACGGTGCGGCCCGCGCGATCGACGATCGGCGCGGCGATCGAGATCAGCCCTTCTTCCAGTTCCTGGTTGACCAGGCACCAGCCTTGCCGCCGCGCCTGCGCCACCTTGGCGAGCAAGGCGTCGATGTCGGTCACCGTGTGCTTGGTGAAGGCCTCGCGGGTCGAGGCCGCGAGCCGCGCATGCAGTTCTTCTTCATCGAGGTCGGCCAGCAGCAGCCGCCCCATCGAGGTGCAATAGGCCGGCAGGCGCGAACCGACGCCCAGGTTGATGCGCATGATCTTGTGGGTCGGCACCCGCATCACGTAGACGATGTCGGTGGCGTCGAGTACCGCGGCGGAGCACGACTCCTGCACCTGCCGCACCAAGGCCTCCATGACCGGCTCGGCCCGGTTCCAGATCGGCATCGACGACAGATAGGCGAAGCCCAGGTCGAGGATGCGCGGCGTCAGGCCGAAGTGCTTGCCGTCGCTCGTCACATAACCCAGCGTCTGCAGCGTGAGCAGGATGCGGCGCGCGCCGGCGCGCGTGAGGCCGCTGGCGGCCGCCACCTCGCTGAGCGTCTGGCGCGGCGCGCCGGCGCTGAACGAGCGGATCACCTGCAGCCCGCGCGCGAAGGACTGCACGTAGCTGTCGCCGGGCGCGGGTGCAACGGGTTGTTTCTGCTGGGTTGCCATGGCGTGGTATCGTCCTTAGAATTCATTATACGAACAATTGTTCGACATGCGAACAAATTCCGTGCCCTCGCCGACAGATCGCGGGGCAAGGCGTTCGGCTTCTTCCCCTTCCCGGAGACAGATTCCATGATCAACAAGATCGCACGCTCGGTCGCCGATGCCATGGCCGGCATCAAGGACGGCGCCACGGTGCTGATCGGCGGCTTCGGCACCGCCGGCATTCCCATCGAACTCATCGACGGCCTGATCGAGCAGGGCGCCCGTGACCTCACGGTGGTCAACAACAACGCGGGCAATGGCGAGACCGGCCTGGCCGCGCTGCTCAAGGCCGGCCGCGTGCGCAAGATCATCTGCAGCTTTCCGCGCCAGGCCGACAGCCAGGTGTTCGACGGCCTCTACCGCACCGGCCAGCTCGAGCTCGATCTGGTGCCGCAGGGCAACCTGGCCGAGCGCATCCGCGCCGCCGGCGCGGGCATCGGCGCCTTCTTCTGCCCGACCGGCTTCGGCACGCAACTGGCCGGCGACCGCGAGACGCGCGAGATCGACGGCAAGCCCTACGTGCTGGAGTACCCGATCCGCGGCGACGTCGCACTGATCAAGGCCGAGCAGGGCGACCGCTGGGGCAACCTGGTCTACCGCAAGGCGGCGCGCAACTTCGGCCCGGTCATGGCGATGGCCTCCGACCGCACCATCGCCACCGTGCACGAGATCGTGGAGCTCGGCGCGATGGACCCCGAGCACGTCGTCACGCCGGGCATCTTCGTCCACAGCATCGTCAAGATCGACCGCGTTGCCACCGAGGGCGGCGGCTTCAAGAAGGCAGCATGACCATGAGTACCTACATCCGCCGCACCAAGGACCAGCTCGCCGCGCGGGTCGCCCAGGACATCTTCGACGGCGCCGTCGTCAACCTCGGCATCGGCCAGCCGACGCTGGTCGCGAACCACCTGCCGGCCGGCCGCGAGGTCATCCTGCACAGCGAGAACGGGATCCTCGGCATGGGTCCCGCACCCGCCGCGGGCGCGGAGGACTACGACCTGATCAACGCCGGCAAGCAGCCCGTGACGCTGCTGCCGGGCGGTGCCTTCTTCCACCACGCCGACAGCTTCGCAATGATGCGCGGCGGCCACCTCGACATCTGCGTGCTCGGCGCCTTCCAGGTCTCGGCCACCGGCGACCTCGCGAACTGGAGCACCGGCGAGGAAGGCGCGATCCCCGCGGTCGGCGGCGCCATGGACCTGGCCATCGGCGCCAGGCAGACCTGGGTCATGATGGATCTCCTGACCAAGAAGGGCGAGAGCAAGATCGTCGCGCAATGCAGCTATCCGCTGACCGGCCTCGGTTGCGTGAAGCGGGTGTATTCCGATCTTGCTACCCTCGAATGCACGCCCTCGGGCCTGAAGCTGATCGACAAGGTCGAGGGCCTCGGCCACGCGGAACTGGAACAACTGGTCGGCCTGCCGATCGCCATCTGAACCACAGGAGACTTCACCATGAGCAATCAAGCCTTCATCTGCGACGCCGTTCGCACGCCCTTCGGCCGCTACGGCGGATCGTTGTCCAGTGTGCGCACCGACGACCTCGGCGCGGTGCCGCTCAGGGCGCTGATGGCTCGCAACAAGAACGTCGACTGGCAGGCGGTCAGCGACGTGCTCTACGGCTGCGCCAACCAGGCCGGCGAAGACAACCGCAATGTCGCGCGCATGGCCGCGCTGCTCGCCGGCCTGCCGGTCGAAGTCGGCGGCGGAACCATCAACCGCCTGTGCGGCTCGGGGCTCGATGCGCTCGGCACGGCGGCGCGCGCCATCAAGGCCGGCGAGTCCGGCCTGATGATCGCGGGCGGCGTCGAGAGCATGAGCCGCGCGCCCTTCGTGATGCCCAAGGCCGAGAGCGCCTTCAGCCGCAACAACGCGGTCTACGACACCACCATCGGCTGGCGTTTCGTCAACAAGCTCATGAAGGCGCAGTACGGCGTCGACTCGATGCCCGAGACGGCCGAGAACGTCGCCACCGACTACAAGATCGAGCGCGAGGCGCAGGACCGCATGGCGCTCGCTTCGCAGCAGCGCGCCGTGGCGGCGCAGAAGTCCGGCTTCTTCGATGCCGAGATCGTGCCGGTGAGCGTGGCGCAGAAGAAGGGCGACCCGATCATCGTCGACAAGGACGAGCATCCGCGCGAGACCAGCCTGGAGGCGCTGGCCAAGCTCAAGGGCGTGGTGCGGCCCGACGGCACCGTCACCGCCGGCAATGCCAGCGGCGTGAACGACGGCGCGGTCGCGCTGCTGCTGGCCGACGAGGCCAGCGCGGCGAAGCACGGCCTGACGCCGCGCGCGCGCGTGGTCGGCATGGCGGTGGCGGGCGTGCCGCCGCGCGTCATGGGCATCGGTCCGGCGCCGGCGACCGAGAAGGTGCTGAAGCTCACCGGCCTGAAGCTCGACCAGATCGACGTGATCGAACTCAACGAGGCTTTCGCCGCCCAGGGCCTGGCCGTGCTGCGCCTGCTGGGCCTGAAGGACGACGATGCGCGCGTCAACATCAACGGCGGGGCGATCGCGCTCGGCCATCCGCTGGGTGCCAGCGGGGCGCGACTGGCCACCACCGCGGTGAACCAGCTGCACAAGGGTGGCGGGCGCTATGCGTTGTGCACGATGTGCATCGGCGTCGGCCAGGGCATCGCGCTGATCCTCGAACGCGTCTGAGCGCGTTCCCCCTCGGGCCGCGCCCCTGCGGCCCGCTTTGAAATCTGGAAAGCAAGATGAGTCAACAAGAAGCCGCCCTGGTCACGGGCGGCAGCTCTGGCATTGGCCGGGCCACCTGCGAAGCACTGCTCGCGCAAGGACGCACAGTCGTCAATCTCGATCACAAGAAGCCTGACTGGAGCCACGAGAATCTCGTCTCTTTCCAGGCCGATCTGACGCAGGAAGGGGAAACCCAGGCGATCGCGCAGAGGATCACGTCGACCTACGCCGTCACGGCGCTGGTCAACAACGCCGGCGCCACGCGCCCGGGCACGATCGACAGTGCGACCATGGCCGACCTCGACTACGTCGTCGGGCTGCATTTCAAGGCCAGCATGATCCTGATCCAGGCGGCGCTGCCGGCGTTGCGCGCATCGGGCCGAGGCCGGATCGTGAACGTGTCGTCCCGTGCGGCGCTGGGCAAGCCCGAGCGCATCGTGTACTCGGCCACCAAGGCCGGACTGATCGGCCTCACGCGGACGCTGGCGATGGAACTCGGCGGCGACGGCATCACCGTCAATGCGGTCGCGCCGGGCCCGATCGCGACGGAACTTTTTCGCCAGAGCAACCCCGAAGGGGCACCGCAGACCCGGCGCATCATCGACAGCATCGTCGTGAAGCGCCTGGGCTCGGCGGACGACGTGGCCCGAGCCACGATGTTCTTCCTTTCGCCCGACAACGGATTCGTCACCGGCCAGGTGCTCTACGTCTGCGGCGGCACCACGCTGGGCGTCGCACCGGTCTGATCCGAATGCCGTCCTTTTCGATTCAACTTTCTCCCAGGCTTTCCATGTCACGTTTCCCTTTCCACGCCGCGCCGAAGCGCCGCACCTTCGTCCTCGCCGCTGCAGCCGCAGCCGTGTCGCTGGCGCCCTTCGCCGCTTCGGCGCAGGCCCAGTTTCCCGCCAAGCCCATCACGATCATCGTGCCCTTCTCGGCCGGCGGCACCACCGACATCCTGGCGCGCGTGATCGGCCAGTACATGGGGCGCGACCTCGGCCAGACGGTGGTGGTGGACAACCGCGCCGGTGCCGGCGGCAACATTGGCGGCCAGGCAGCGGCGCGGGCCCCGGCCGATGGCTACACGCTGTTCATGGGCACCGTCGGCACGCACGCCATCAACCAGAGCCTCTACCGGAAGATGCCCTTCGATCCGATCAAGGACTTCGCGCCGCTTTCGCGCGTGGCCATGGTGCCGAACCTGCTGGTGGCCAATCCGTCGCAGCCGTTCAAGAGCGTGAAGGAAATGATCGCCTTCGCCAAGGCCAACCCGGGCAAGATCAACTTCGGCTCATCGGGCAATGGCAGCTCCATTCACCTGTCGGGCGAGCTCTTCAAGCAGATGGCCGGCGTCGACATGCAGCACGTGCCGTACCGCGGCAGCGCGCCTGCGGTGTCGGATCTGCTGGGCGGGCAGATCTCGGTCATGTTCGACAACATGCCTTCCGCCATTCCGCACGTGAAGGGCGGCAAGCTCCGCGCCCTCGCGGTGACCACGGCCAAGCGCTCGCCGGCGCTGCCCGACGTGCCGACCATCGCCGAGGCCGGCGTGCCGGGCTACGAGGCCACCTCGTGGTTCGGCCTGCTGGCGCCGGCCGGCACGCCGGCACCGGTGGTCGCCAAGCTCAATGCATCGATCCTCAAGGCCCTGGCCGACCCGGAAGTGAAGAAGAAACTGGCCGAGCAGGGCGCCGAGCCCCATGGCGAGAAGCCGGAGCAGTTCGCGGCCTTCATCGAGAGCGAGACGGTGAAGTGGGGCAAGGTCGTGAAGGAGTCGGGCGCCAGCCTCGACTAGCCAGCGCAGGCACGCCAGACGAGGGTCGCGGCCGCGAGGTCTTCGAGCGCGCTGCCGACGGCCTTGAAGACCGTGCGCTCGCCCGCGGAGAGGCGGCCCTGCCGTTCGCCCTTGCAGAGCTGTGCCAGCGTCCCCTGGATCGTCTCCAGCGACACCGCACCCGCTGCGATGGCGTCGAGCAGGTCGCCGGCCTTGGTCGGCGCCTCGTCGGTGTCGACGTACACGCGGGCGCCGGCGAAGCAGTCGGCATCGGCCTCTTTCATCGCCGGCGTGAAGCTGCCGATCAGGTCCAGATGGGAGCCCGGCGCCAGCCATTCGCCACGCACCAGTGGCGCGGTCGCGAGCGTGGCGCAGCAGACGATGTCGGCGGCCGCGACCGCCGCCGCGAGATCGCCGACCGCCTGCGCGTTCCAGCCCTGTTGCCGCCATTCGGCGGCCAGCGCCTGCGCGCCTTCGGGGCGATGGTTCCAGACGCGGATCTCGCGGATCGGCCGCACGCTCGCATGGGCCGCCGGCAGCAGGCGTGCCACGCGCCCGGTGCCGAGCACCAGCAGCGTCGACGCTTCGTCGCGGGCGAGGAAGGATGCGCCCAGCGCCGAAGCGGCGGCGGTCCGGTGGGCCGTGATCTCGTTGCCCTCCATCTGCGCCAGCGGCACGCCCGTGTGGGCGTCATAGAGCACGTAGGTCGCATGCAGCCCGGGCAGGCCCCGAGCGCTGTTGCCCGGGAAGATGTTGATGGTCTTGATGCCGAGGAAGCCGGCTTCGCTCCACGCCGGCATGATCAGGACGGTGCCGCGGTCGGCGCCGGCCGCCACCGCATGGACGTGGCGCGGCGGCACCGTCGCATCGCTCGCGAAGGCCGCGCGCAGGGCCGGGACGAGGCGCTCGAAATTCAGCTGGGCACGGGTCTGGTCGGCGTCGAGGATGATCATGGCGGAAGTTGGGATGCGGCGTGGACAATGTAGCGCTCACGCACCCCCGGTTCCCCCGCCTTGAATCTCCCGATCATCACCGACCTGCATTTCTATGCGGTCGCCGTTCCTGCCGTGCTGCTGCTCGGCGTCAGCAAGAGCGGCTTCGGCGCCGGCTTCGGCTCCCTCGCAGTCCCCTTCATGGCCCTGGTGGTGAGCGTGCCGCAGGCGGCGGCCATCCTGATGCCGGTGCTGCTGCTGATGGACCTGCTGGGCCTCGCCGCCTTCCGCCGCGACTTCGATCGCCGGCTGCTGCGCTTCCTGATTCCGTATGGCCTGGCGGGCACGGTGATCGGCGCCCTTCTTTTCAAGGCGCTGCCGGCGGACAAGGTGGCTGGCATCGTCGGCGTCTTCACGCTGCTCTTTCTCGCCCAGCGCCTGCTGTTCCCCCCGCGTCCGGGCGATCCGCCGCCCTCCAGGGCGGGCGGTGCCGTGCTGACCACCCTCAGCGGCTTCACCAGCTTCATCGCCCATGCGGGCGGGCCGCCGGTCAGCGCCTACGTGATTCCGCTGCGGCTCGGGCCCGTGGCCTATACGGCGACCATGGCCTACTTCTTCTTCGTCGTGAACCTGAGCAAATGGGTGCCCTATGCCTGGCTCGGGCTGCTGGACTGGCGCAACATGGCGACCTCGCTGGTGCTGCTGCCGATCGCGCCACTGGGCGTGTGGGTGGGCATTCGCATCGCGCGCCGCATCGATCCGGTCTGGTTCTACCGCTTCGTCTACCTCGGCATGCTGCTGACCGGGCTCAAGCTGAGCTGGGATGCTTTCCTGGGTTGACAGGGCCCCCACGCTCCCCCACTTCGTGTGGGTCGCTGCCCCCCGAGGGGGCCGCAGGCCGCCTTGGGGCGGCCCGGCGCCGGCCTGGCCCCCACGCTCCCCCACTTCGTGGGGGCGCTGCCCCCGGGGCGGCCCGGCGCCGGCCTGAAGCCGGGTGGCGATGTAAGCCAAAGCTATACGATTGCCGCCGGCGTCGGCTGTGGGCAGAATTTCGGTATGCCCGAAACCCCGATGTCGCCCGCCACCTTGCAGGATCAAGAGCTCCAGAGCCTTGCGACGGAGTGGCGAATGCGTGCGATGCAGGGAGACCAGCTGGCCCACCGCATGGCCCAGGCGCTGGAAGCCGAGCAGCGTCGCCGCATTCGCGATTCGGGCCTGCAGCTCCTGGCGCCCGCCTCCTCGCCGATGCGGGGACCCTGGTGGAAGTTCTGGTGAGCCGCGGCGCCGGCGGCATGCCATTCACGGGGCGCTTCTAGCCTTCGTCCGGCCGTCGGTCTCCGCGGGGACGCCCGGCGCCTGGTGGTACACCTTCTGCAGCAGCCGGATCAGCGTCTCGCGCTCGCGCGCCGTCAGGCGGGCGCTGGTTTCGGCTTCGAGCTGCATCACGGTTTGTTCGGCCTCGCGCACCAGTTGTTCGCCGGCCGGCGTCAGGTACAGGCCGATGGCGCGGCCGTCATGCGGATGGGGCCGGCGCTCGATCAATCCGCGAGCATCCATGGCGGCAATCAGGCTCACCAGGTTGGGCGGCAGGATGTCGAGGGTCGAGCACAGCTGGCGCGACGTTGCGCCCGGGTTGTGCGCGAGCAGCGACAGCACCGAGAAGTCCACCTGCTTGAGCCCGTAGACCGCCATGCGCTCGGCAAAGACCTGGCTGACGATCAGCCACGCGCGGCGCGCGTTGTAGCCGACGAAGGTCTCGAGCACCCGCGTGTCGAGACGATCGGACCGCGGCGCCGGGTGGTGCACCGCGGAGGGGGGTTTCTTGTGCAGGATTGCCATGGCGCGAGGGTAACTGCTCGGCGGTCCGTCGTGTGTGGCTCAGGCGGAAACCTGCTGCGCCTCGCAGGCCCGCTTGACGATGCCGAGCCGCATCTCGAACTCCGGCAGCACCCAGCGGCGGAAGGCCGCTTCGGGGGCCGACCCGCGTGCGGGGTCGGGCGAAGTGCGCCCGATGCGCGCCCAGGCCCAGGCCAGCAGCGCGAGCATGACCACCCGCAGGTAGTCGTCGGCGACCTCGAAGGGCAGGGCGGCGTTGGCCTGCGAAGCCATGGCGACGGTGGTCGTGAGGTAGCGCAACTGTGCCAGGCGGCGCTGAACGTCGGCATCGATGTCGCGCGCGGCGTCGAGCTCGTCGCGCAGCTCGATCAAGAGGCCCGACATGCCGGCGCCGCCATCGGCCAGCACCTTGCGCACCAGCAGGTCGATCGCCTGGATCTCGTTGGTGCCTTCGTAGATCATGGTCACGCGCGAGTCGCGCACCACCTGCTCGATGCCCCATTCGCGCACATAGCCATGGCCGCCGAAGACCTGCAGGCACTCGCTGGCGCCGTGGAAAGCCTGCTGCGTGCAGGCCGCCTTGAGCACCGGCGTGACCAGCGCGCACCAGCGCTGCGCGCGTTCCCGCGCCTTTGGATCGCTGTCGTGGCGCGCCACGTCGAGCTGGATGGCCGTGCGGTAGGCGATCACGCGGGCGCCGTCGATCCAGGCGCGCTGCGTGTCGAGGATGCGGCGGATCGCCGGATGCTCGGCCACCAGGTCGGCGGCCTCGCTGCCCCGGCTCGCCGGTGCCGGGCCGGGGGCGCGCATCTGGCGCCGTTCGTGCGCATAGGCGTCGGCCTTCTGCCAGGCGGCGTCGAGCAGGCCGATGCCCTGCAGCGCCACGTGCAGCCGGGCCGCGTTCATCATCACGAACATCGCCGCCAGCCCGCGGTTCGGCTCGCCGATCAGCCAGCCGGTGGCGTCGTCGAAGCGCATCACGCAGGTCGAGCTGCCATGCAGGCCCATCTTTTCCTCGATGCGCTCACAGTGCACCGCGTTGCGCGCGCCGTCGGGCAGCCGCTTGGGCACCAGCACCAGCGACAGGCCCTTGGGCCCGGCCGGTGCGTCGGGCATCCGGCACAGCACCAGGTGCACGATGTTGTCGCTGAGGTCGTGCTCGCCGCCCGAGATGAAGATCTTGCCGCCCGCGACGCGCAAGCTGCCGTCGGCCTGCGCCACGGCGCGCGTGCGCACCTGGCCCAGGTCGCTGCCGGCATGGGCTTCGGTCAGGCACATGGTGGCCAGCCATTCGCCGGTGGCGATCTTCGACAGGTAGCGCTGCTTGAGCTCGTCGCTGCCGTAGTGCCGCAGGCACTCGTAGGCGCCGTGCAGCAGGCCCGGCGCCATCGTGAGCCCGTGGTTGGCGGCGCTGAGCCATTCGAAGAGCACCGCCTCCAGCACGGCGGGCAGGCCCTGGCCGCCGTCTTCGGGCGCGGCCGAGAGGGCGGGCCATCCGCCATCGACGAAGGCCCGGTAGGCCTCGCGGAAACCCGGCGGCGTGATGACCTCGCCGTCGACGAAGCGGCAGCCGATCTCGTCGCCGTCGCGGTTCGGCGGCGCGATGACTTCGGCGACGAACTTGCCGGCCTCGTCGAGCACCTGGGCCTGCAGCGCCTCGTCGACATCGGCGAAGGGCGCCAGTGCGCGCAGGCGTGGCGTGGCGCCGAGCACGGTGTTCAACACGAAGCGCACGTCGTCGGGGCGGGGCTGGTAGTTCATCGCAAACAGACTCAGGTTGCGCGGCAGGCGAAGCTGGCCGCGCTTTCGGTGTCGCCGCCGGTGTAGACCGCGACCTTCGGATAGGGGCATAGCGGGCGCGTGCGCCGCGCCGACCAGCTGGCGGGGACTTCGGCATTGACGCTCGCCGCGCCCGGACCGCGGGCATTCGCGGCCACGGACTCGGGCGCCTGGCCCTGCTCGACCCAGCCGACCAGCGCACTGAGCATGTCGAACTGGTCGGTGGCCGGACCGCCCGAGCAATGGTTCATGCCGGGCACCGGGAAGTAGCGGGCGAAGCGCGCGGCGTCGCCGCCGTTCGCGCCTTGCAGTCGCTCGTACCAGGCGGCCGTGTCGTCGGACGAGAACACCGGATCGCTGGTGCCGTGGTAGACCAGCATCTTGCCGCCGCGATCGCGCAGCACGGCCAGGTTCGCCGCGTCGGGCGGCGCCATGAAGCCCATCGCCGATTCGCGGTAGACGCCGTCGGTGGCGTCGATCAGCGGCGCGTCCCGGTCCATGTCGAAGCCGAGCGCGAAGGCCAGGCCGCCGGGCCGGCCGGCCAGTGGCGGCGAGGTGAAGATGAAGCCGACGGCGCCGGTGTCGCGGGTCTGCGAGCTGCTGAACTTCCACTCGCGCCAGTTGGCGCCGCCGATGCCGGCATCGAATGGGAAGCTGCTGTAGATCGGCTTGCCGGCGCTGTTGCGTGCGCCGGCGAAGACATTGGCGAGCGCCGTCTTCTGCGGCGCCGTCAGGCACTGGCCGTCGCGAGCGCCAGCGCAGGTCGGCAGGTCGCGCTGCAGGTCGAAGCGTGCCTGGCAGGTCTTCACGTCGGAGACGATGCCGTCCGCCAGGCCGTCGATCGCATCGCAGCGCGCGAGCACGCGATCGGACACGAGCTTGAGCTCGGCCGGCGTGAACGCGCTTTGCAGGTCGGGCTGGCCGGCGCTGGTGGTCGCGCTCGCCACCCTGGCGTACTGCTGCGCGCCATAGAGCTGCGCCACGGCGGCGCGCGGCAGGTTGTAGCCGGGGTTGCCGGCGAGGATGCCGTCGTACTGGCCGGGCGAGCGCGCCGCCGCCGCCATCGCGTGCCGGCCGCCGTTCGAGCAGCCGCCGATGTACGAGCGGTCGGGACCGCGGCCGTAGGCCTTGGCGATCAGGTTCTTGGCTATCGGCGTGAGCTGCGCGACCGCGTTGTAGCCGTAGTCGAGCCGTGCCTGCGGATCGATGCCGAACAGCGGGCCGAGCGAGCCCGCGTGGCCGGCGTCGGAGCTGATGACGGCGAAGCCCATCTGCAGGGCGCTGCTGGCCGGCGCGCCGCCGCCGATGCCGCCCAGCGCGGGAACCACGGCGCCGTCCAGGCCGCCGTTCGCCTGGTAGAAGAAGCGGCCGTTCCATTCCGCCGGAAGGCGCATCTCGAAACCGATCGCGTAGCTCTTGCCGTCGACCGCACTGACGCGCTCGTTCATGCGGCCCTGCACCAGGCAGTGGGCCGGCGCCGGCATGCTCGCATTGCCCAGGGTGACCGGGCCGGCCGCCACCGATTCGATGCGGGTGTATGCCGTGCCCGCGACCGCCGCCTTGGCCGCCAGGTCGGCGCAAGACAGCAGCGGGCCGGGACGGGCGGCGGCCAGGCGCGGCGGCGCCGAGCCCGGACCCGTCGACGTGCACGCCGCGAGGCCGATCGCCACCGACAGGCCCAGCGAGCCGCGGATGGCCGCGGTCCGGATCTTGTTGCGCATGCGCGCCTCCTAGGACTCTGCCGTGAACCCGATCTTCTTGACCAGCGGACCCCAGCGCTCGTACTCGCTCTGGATCGATTTCTTCATCTCTTCGGGCGTGGAGCCTTGCGCGACCAGGCCGACCGAGAACAGGCCTTCGACGATCGCCGGGTCCTTGAGGGCGGCGGTGATCGCCGCGTTGGCGGCCTTGATCACGTCCGGCGGGGTCTTCGCGGGCGCGATGAAGCCGAACCACTCCTCGGCCACGATCTCGGGGAAGCCCTGCTCGGCGAAAGTCGGCACGTCCGGCAGATAGGGCGCCCGCGTGTTGCCCGAGGTCGCCAGCACGCGCAGCTTGCCGGCCTTGGCGAAGGGCAGGTAGTCGCCGGCGGGCGTCATGCTCGACGCGATCTGTCCGCCGACCACGTCGTTGACCGCCGGCAGCGAGCCGCGGTAGGGGATGTGCTTGAGATCGGTGCCGCTGTTGAGGCCCAGCAGCGCGCCGAGGAAGTGAGGCGTGGAGCCGGCGCCCGGCGAGCCGTAGCTGGCTTCCTTCGGATTGGCCTTGGCCCAGGCGATGTAGTCCTTCAGCGTCTTCACGCTCGCCGGCACCATCGGGCCGACCGCCAGGCCGTGAGTCATGACCGCGCCGATCGAGATCGGTGCGAAATCGGCGATCGCGTAGTTGAGCTTGCTGTAGATGTGCGGATAGGTCGACAGGGCCGAAGCCTGGCAGACCGCCAGCACCGAGCCGTCGGCCGGCGAAGTCTTGAGGGCCTCGAGCGCGATGCGGCCGCCGGCGCCGGGCCGGTTGTCGACCACCGCGGCGTTCTTGGTGAAGGCGCTGCCGCCAAGCTTGTCGCCGACGCGGCGGGCCACGCTGTCGCCGGCGCTGCCGGCCGGGAAGCCGTAGAAGATCTTGACCTGGTTGAGCGCTTCGGCCGCGAGGGCGGCGAGCGGATGCAGCGCGCCGAGCGCGGCGCTGCCGGCCAGGGCCTGGACGAAGAGGCGTCGTTGGATCATGTGCTTGTCTCCTTGGGTTGTGTTCTTGTTCAGCGCGGCGCCATGCGCAGGGCGCCGTCGAGGCGGATCACCTCGCCGTTGAGGTGGCCGTTGGTGACGATGTGGCAGGCCAGCGCGGCGAACTCGGCCGGATCGCCCAGGCGCGGCGGGAACGGGATCGAGGCGGCCAGCGACTGCTGGATCGGCTCCGGCAGGGTCTTCAGCAGCGGCGTCGCGAACAGCCCCGGCGCGATCGTGCAGACGCGGATGCCGTGCTGCGCGAGGTCGCGCGCCATCGGCAGCGTCATGCCCACCAGCCCGCCCTTCGAGGCGCTGTAGGCCTGCTGGCCGACCTGGCCGTCGAAGGCCGCGACCGAGGCGGTGAACAGCATCACGCCGCGTTCGCCGCCTTCGTTCGGAGCCAGCTTGGCGCAGCGCGCCGCATAGAGGCGGCTGACGTTGTAGGCGCCGACCAGGTTGATGTTGACCACCCGCACGAAGTCCTCGAGCGGCGCGGCCTGGCCGTCCTTGCCGACGATCCGCTTGGCGCTGCCGATGCCGGCCACGTTCATGAGGATGCGGGCCGGGCCGTGCGCGGCCTCGGCCTTGTCGAGCGCGGCGTTGACGCTGTCGGTGTCGGTGATGTCGCAGACGCAGGCGACGCCGCCGATCTCGGCCGCGACCTTCTCCGCCAGGCCGGCATTGACGTCGAGCACCGCCACCTTGGCGCCGAGGCGCGCGAGTTCGCGCGCCGTGGCTTCGCCGAGGCCGGATGCGCCGCCGGTCACGAGTGCGGCTTGTCCCTGGATGTTCATGCTTTGTCTCCTTGGTGGGTTGGGTCTCAATGGGGTTTGAGCGTGAAGGGCAGCGTCCCCGCATGCAGGGCGTCGGCCAGCGCGGCGCGGTGCTTGAGCACGGCGCGCTGGTTGATCGAGCCCTTGTCGGTCACTTCGCCCTTGTCGATCGAGGGCGGCTCGGAAACGATGTAGGCGCGCGCGATGCGGTTGGCGCTGCCGGTGCTGGCGGCCGCGAGCGTGTCCAGCAGGTGCTGCAGCCAGGCTTGCACCGGCGCGCTCTCGGCCACCTGCTGCAGGGTCGCGTCGGGCGCCAGGCCGGCCAGCGTCCGCAGCGCCGGGGTCGGGAAGATCAGCGCGCCGACTTCCTTCAGGTTGATGCCGGTCAGCACCGCGTCGTGCACGTAGGGGGCGCCGGCGGTGTTGATCTTCGCGCGCAGCGGGCCGACGCTCACGAAGGTCCCGGTGGCGAGCTTGAAGTCCTCGGCAATGCGGCCGTCGAAGCGCAGGCCGCGGTGGATGTCGGCGTCGTCGATCCATCGCACGGCATCGCCGGTGCACAGGAAGCCCTCTTCGTCGAAGGCTTCGCGCGTGGCTTCCGGCGAGCGCCAGTAGCCTGGCGTGACGTTGGGGCCGCGGTAGCGCACCTCGACCTTGCCGTCGACATCGATCAGCTTGAGCGTCATGCCGGGCGTCGGCACGCCGACGTCGCCGGCGCGCACGTCCGGGCTGTTGATGAACATCGCCGAGGGGCCCGACTCGGTCATGCCGAGGCCGGTCGCCATCACGATGCGCTCGCCGATCTCGGCCTCCTGGATCTGGTGCAGCAGGTCCCAGATCGGTTGCGCCAGCGCGGCGCCGGAGTAGAAGAACATGCGCACGCGCGACAGCAGCGTCCTGCGCAGCAGTGCATCGGTCTGCATGGCCTGTGCGATGGCCTCGAAGCCGGTCGGCACGTTGAAGTACACGGTCGGCGCGATCTCGCGCAGGTTGCGCAGCGTCTCGCCCATCAGCGCCGGTGTTGGCTTGCCGTCGTCGATGTAGAGCGTGCCGCCGTGGTAGATCGTGATGCCGACGTTGTGGTTGCTGCCGAAGGTGTGGTTCCAGGGCAGCCAGTCGACCAGCACCGGCGGCTCCTCCGCGAGGGCTGGCATCGACTGCGCGATCTGCACCTGGTTGGCGCACCACATGCGCTGGGTGTTGACGACCGCCTTGGGCATCTTGGTCGAGCCCGAGGTGAACAGGAACTTGGTGATCGTGTCCGGCCCAGTGGCTGCCATGGCAGCATCGACCGCGTGGGTGGCGGGCGTGGCGAGCAGGCTGTCGAAGGGGGTGAGGGCGCGGCCGGCCAGCTCGGGCGCGGGCGTGCCCGGGTCGCCGGCCCCGCCGTGGCCGCGCTGCAGCACCACCTCGACATCGGCCGGAACCACCGCGGCGATGGCGCGGCCGAAGCGCGCGGCGTCGCTCGCGAACACCAGGCCGGGGGTCAGCGTGTCGACGATGTGGCGCAGCTTCTCGTAATCCTGGCTGACGGTCGAGTAGGCGGGCGACGCCGGGCAGTACGGAACGCCGGCGTAGATGCAGCCGAGCGCCAGCTGGGCATGCTCGAGGCTGTTCTCGCTCAGGATCATGACCGGCCGCTCGGCGTCGAGGCCGCGGTTGAGCAGCGCCTGGCCGATGCGGCGTGCGTCCTGCAGCGCGCGGGCGTAGCTCAGGTGCTGCCACTCGCCGGTGCTGCCGTCGGGCAACTGTTCGCGCCGTGCCATGAAGCTGCGGTCGGGTGCCGTCTCGGCCCAGTGCATGAAGCGATCGGTGATGCGCTCGGCGTAGCTCTGGAGCGGCTCGGCCGCCTCGAGGTAGCGCACGCCCGCCGCGCCGTCGCGCACGTTGACGCGGCGCACGCCGAAAGTCACGGGTCGATAGCGTGGCGTCTGGGTCGTCGGACGGGGGGCTTGCATGGGAAATCCTCGGTTTGTCTCAGCTCTTCTGGACCTTGGCCGCCTTGCCGTCCAGGAAGGCGCGCACGCGTTCCTTGGCGTCGGGCGCGGCCTGCGCGATGCCGGCCATCAGCGCCTCGGTGAAGAAGCCGTGGTCGGCCGGCTGTTCGGCGATGCGCGGCAGCGCATGCATCAGCGCGTAGTTGGTCAGCGGCGCGTTGGTCGCCACGCGCTTTGCGAGTTCCACCGCCTTGTCGAAAGCGCTGCCCTCGGGCACCAGGTACTGGGCGAAACCGGCGCGCTCGCCGTCCTCGGCGTTGTAGACCCGGCCGGTCATCATCATGTCGGTCATGCGGGCGGCGCCGATCAGCTTGGGGATGCGAACCGAGCCGCCACCGCCGACGAAGATGCCGCGCGAGCCTTCGGGCAGCGCATAGAAGGTGCTGCTGTCGGCGACGCGGATGTGGCAGGCGCTCGCCAGTTCGAGCCCGCCGCCGACCACCGCGCCGTGCAGCGCCGCGATCACCGGCACCGGGCCGAATTGCACGAGGTCGAGCGCCGCGTGCCACATGCGCGAGTGCTGCAGGCCCTGGCCGGCATCGCGCTCCTGGAGTTCGGACAGATCGAGGCCGGCACAGAAGTGCGGGCCCTCGCCATCGATGACGGCCGCGCGCACCGATGCGGGCAGGTTCTCGAAGGTGTTGCGCAGTGCCAGGATCAGCGCATCCGACAGCGCATTGCGCTTGGCGCCGCGCGTCAGGCGGACGATGGCGATGTCGCCCTGGAGTTCGAGGTGGAGATCGGGGTGGGTCATGATTGCATTCCGGAGTACGATCGATTATGGTTATGAAAAATAACCAATTCAAGCCGCTGAAGGGGATGCGGCATAAGGATTTACCCTAGGACTCGAACCGTTCGGAGACAACGCCATGGACCATCAGAACCTGATCGCGATCGACACTCACACGCACGCCGAGGTGAGTTGCTGGAACCCCTTCGACAACTACGGCGAGGAGTACGACCGCGCCGCCGACAAGTACTTCAAGTCGGGCCGCCGCCCGACCATCCAGGAGAGCGTCGACTACTACCGCGAGCGCAAGATCGGCCTGGTGATGTTCATGGTCGATGCGGAGTCGAACATGGGCCGTCGCCGCATTCCGAACGAGGAGATCGCCGAGGCCGCGCAGAAGAACTCGGACATCATGATCGCCTTCGCCAGCATCGACCCGCACAAGGGCAAGATGGGCGCGCGCGAAGCCCGCCGCCTGATCGAGGAATACGGCGTCAAGGGCTTCAAGTTCCACCCCACGGTGCAGGGCTACCACCCGTACGACAAGATGGCCTGGCCGATCTACGAGGTGATCAACGAATACGGCCTGCCGGCGGTGTTCCACACCGGCCACAGCGGCATCGGCTCGGGCATGCGCTGCGGCGGGGGCTTGCGGCTCGAGTACAGCAACCCGATGCACCTGGACGACGTCGCGATCGACTTTCCCGACATGCAGATCGTGATGGCGCACCCGAGCTTCCCGTGGCAGGACGAGGCGCTCAGCGTGGCGACCCACAAGCCCAACGTCTGGATCGACCTGTCGGGCTGGAGCCCCAAGTACTTTCCGAAGCAGCTGGTGCAATACGCCAACACGCTGCTGAAGGACCGCGTGCTGTTCGCGAGCGACTATCCGCTGATCACGCCCGACCGCTGGCTCAAGGATTTCGAGGACGCCGGCTTCAAGCCCGAGGTGATGCCCGGCATCCTGAAGGGCAACGCGGTGCGGTTGCTGAAGCTCGATCAGTAGCCCCGCCCGGGCTCAGGGAAGCTGTTCCTTTTCGGTTCTCTCCGGGTCCCAGTTGGGCCCGGAGCGCCGGCGCCGCTCCTCGCGCTCGCGTGCCATCTGTTCCTGGAACTGCTGCCGGCCCTTCTTCGCGACCGCGATCAGCTTGGCCCGGTCGCCCTTGTAGTGCGGGTAGGTCTCGTGCATCAACTGGATGTTCCGGAAGCGGAAGCGCATCGCGGTCTCGCGCGCCTCGTGCGCCGGCCAGCCCAGCACCTCGAGCACCGAGCGCGCGCTGCGCAATGACGACTCGAAGACCTCGCGTTCGATGAACTCCACCTTGCGATCCAGCAACTGGTAGAGGTGCGTGATGTTGCGCGCGCGCACCACCAGCCGGGCCTGCGGGAAATGCTCCTGTGCCAGGTCGACGATCTTCAGCGACTGCTCCATGTCGTCGACCGCCACCACCAGCACCTTGGCGGCGCCGGCGCCGGCGGTGCGCAGCAGGTCCAGCCGCGTGGCGTCGCCATAGAAGACCCGGAAGCCGAACTCGCGCAGGCTCTCGATGGTGTCGGGGTCGTGGTCGAGCACCGTGACATCGAGGTTCTGCGCAAACAGCATGCGGCCCATGATCTGGCCATAGCGGCCGAAGCCGCAGATCACCACCTTGGCATCCTGCTGCTCGGAGATCTCCTCCATCGTGGTCGGCGCATGCGCGCTGTAGCGCGGCAGCACCCACTTGTCGATCACCACCAGCAACAGCGGCGAGACCAGCATCGAGAGCGCCACCGCGGCGATCAGGAAGGAGGCCACGCCATGCGGAAGCACGTTCGGCCCGGCGGCCTGGAACACCACGAAGGCGAACTCGCCACCCTGCGCCAGCAGCAGCGTGAACACCGGCCGCTGCTGGTAGGGCACCGCCATCGCCTTGGCCAGGGCGTAGATGACGCCGAACTTGATCAGCAGGAAGCCGATCACCACCAGCGCCATGAGGCCGGGCCGCTCGAGCAGAACGCCGAAGTCGATGCTCATGCCGACCGCGATGAAGAAGAGGCCGAGCAGCAGCCCCTTGAAGGGCTCGATGTCGGTCTCGAGCTCGCGCCGGTACTCGCTTTCGGCGAGCAGCACGCCGGCCAGGAAGGCGCCGAGCGCCATCGACAGGCCGATGAACTGCATCAGCGCGGCGATCGCCACCACCAGCAGCAGCGAGGTGGCGGTGAAGATCTCGGGCGTGTTGCTGCGCGCGATCCATCGCAGCAGCGGCCGCAAGGCCAGCCGGCCGCCGACCACGATGGCGGCGATCACGCCCACGATCTTCAGCCCCTCGAGCGTCCGGTCCCATCCGGTCATGGCCGGTCCGGCGTCGGAGCCGACGGCCAGCAGCGGCAGCAGCGCCAGGATCGGGATCGCCGCGACGTCCTGGAACAGCAGGATCGAGAAGCCGGCCTGGCCGCTCGGCGTCAGGAGCAGGTTGCGCTCGCCGAACACCTGCAGCGCGATCGCGGTCGACGACAGTGCCAGCCCGAGTGCCGCCACCAGCGACACGCGCCAGCTCGCGCCGGCGGCCCAGCCGGCCAGGAACAGCACCGCGGCGCAGCCCAGGACCTGGGCCGAGCCCCAGCCGAAGATCGGCCGGCGCAGGCTCCAGAGGCGTTTGGGCTCCAGTTCGAGGCCGACCAGGAACAGCATCAGCACGACGCCGAATTCGGCGAAATGCAGGATGTCCTCGACGTTGGTGACCAGGCCCAGGCCCCAGGGCCCGATCGCGATGCCGGCCACCAGGTAGCCGATGATCGAGCCCAGCCCCAGGGCCTTCGACAGCGGCACCACGAGCACGGCGGCGCCCAGATAGATCAGCGAGTTGACGAGCCAGGCCGGTGCGTGCTCCATGCTCAGGCCTCCTCGTGGCCGGCCGGCCGGTCGGTTTCGGGCACCGGGCAGCTGATGCAGGCGTCGAGCTCCTCGAGTTCCGGCCAGTCGGGGTAGCTCAGCAGCCGCTGCTTGAAGACCTCGACGTGCGCCCCCAGCTCGTCCTCCGACGCACGGCGCGCGCCATGGAACATCAGCGGCGGCAGGAAGCGCATGCCGCACAGCGCGGCGGTCTGCTCGTAGGGCGGCAGGAAGGCGTCGAAGAAGTAGCGGTTGTAGCTCTGTGGGTGGTAGCTGCCCTCGGGCCCGCCGGTGGTCGCGACCAGCCAGCAGTCCTTGCCCTGCAGCGCTTGGCCGCCGGTGCCGTAGGCCCAGCCGTAGTCCAGCACCTCGTCGATCCAGAGCTTCTGCAGCGCCGGCATCGAATACCACTGGATCGGATGCAGCAGCACCAGCAGGTCGGCACGGGCCAGGCGGGCCTGCTCGGCCTTGACGTTGATCGCGTAGTCGGGATAGCTGTTGTAGAGGTCGTTCACCTCGACCCCGGGCGTGGCCTGGGCCGCCTTCAGCAACTGGCGGTTGACGCGCGATTCGCGCCAGTGCGGATGGGCGGCGATCACGTAGACGCGCGCCGAGCTGTTGTTGTTCGTTGGAGTCGACATGGCGCGAACATTAGCGCACTCCGGCGCGCTCCGCGCGCGGCTACCATGGCGCCTTTGTTCAGCCTGTCGGAGCTTCATATGCCGGTAGTCCTGGTCGCCAATCCCAAGGGCGGGGTCGGAAAATCCACGCTCGCCACCCATATCGCGGGCTATTTCGCCAGTCGCGGACACCCGGTGATGCTGGGCGACATCGATCGCCAGCAGTCGTCGCGGCTCTGGCTCGGGCTGCGCGCTCCCGAGGCGCGCGAGATCCGCAGCTGGGAAGCGTCGGAGGACGGCAGCGTGGTGCGGCCGCCGCGCGGTACCACCCATGCCGTCATCGATACCCCGGCCGGGCTGCACGGATCGCGCTTCAAGGAGGTGCTGGCGCTGGCCGACAAGGTGCTGGTGCCGTTGCAGCCCAGCATCTTCGACATCTACGCCACGCGGGACTTCCTCGACAAGCTGCTCGCGAACCGCCATGCGGCCAAGGCGGAGATCGCCCTGGTGGGCATGCGGGTCGACGCCCGCACCCTGGCCGCTGACCGATTGCGCGAGTTCGTCGCCGGACTCGACGTGCCGGTGCTCGGCGAGCTGCGCGACACCCAGAACTACGTGCAGCTCGCGGCCCGTGGGCTCACGCTGTTCGACATCGCGCCGGGCCGGGTGCAGCGCGACCTCGAGCAATGGCAGCCGATCACCCGATGGCTGGACGCCTGAGCCCGTGTTTACCCCGAGCCTCCATGTCACGACGTGGACAGGAGCAGCGCCGGCGCGCCGCTAAAGTGACACGATGAAAAAGACCTTCCAGACCCTTCAGGATCTCGTCGCGTGCGTCGGCCAGGAAGTCGCCGTGAGCGACTGGATCACCATCACCCAGGCCCAGGTCAACCAGTTCGCCGAGGCGACCGGCGACCACCAGTGGATCCATGTGGACGTCGAGCGCGCCAAGGCCGGCCCGTTCGGCGGACCGATCGCGCATGGCTTCCTGACCCTGTCGCTGCTGCCGCGCTTCTACGAGACGGCCTTCGAGGTCGCCGAATCGCGCATGGGCGTGAATTACGGCCTGAACCGCGTGCGTTTCATGTCGCCGGTGCCAGTCGGCGGCCGGGTGCGCGGCCGCATGAAGCTGCTGAGCTCGGAGCCGATCCCCAACGACGGGCTGCAGATGACCTGGGAGACGACCATCGAACTCGAAGGCTCGCCGAAGCCGGCCTGCGTCGCCGAGTCGGTCGTTCGTCGGTACAGGTAGCTCGCCCCCAGGTTGCCCGCACTTCGTGTCGGGCGCCCACCCCCTACCGGGGGCAACACCAGCGGCCTGGCAAAGCCAGTTCCGCGGTGTCACTGTTGCTCGCCCCCAGGTTGGGCTCACTTCGTGTAGCCCGCCCACCCCCTACCGGGGGCAACACCAGCGGCCTGGCAAAGCCAGTTCCGCGGTGTTTCACGAAGAGGACCGGGCTTCGCCGGTCCTCTCTGATCACGTGAAATCGTTCTGGCGCCATGCCTCGAACACGGTCACCGCGACGGCGTTCGACAGGTTGAGGCTGCGCTGGCCTTCCCGCATCGGCAGGCGCAGCCGCTGCGGGGGCGCGAAACTCTCGCGCAGCTCGGGCGCCAGTCCGCGCGTTTCCGAACCGAACACCAGCCAGTCGCCGGGGCGGAAAGCCACGTCGTGCACCCGGCGCGTGCCGCGCGTCGTGAGCGCGAACATCCGATCGGCCGGTGGTTGCTGGCTATCGAGAAGCGCTTGCCAATTGGCATGGCGCAACAGCGTCGCGTATTCGTGATAGTCCAGCCCGGCGCGCCGCAGCAGGCGGTCGTCCATCGAAAAACCCAGCGGTTCGACCAGGTGCAAGGTGCAGCCGGTGTTGGCGGCCAGGCGGATCACATTGCCGGTGTTCGGCGGGATCTCGGGCTCGACGAGGACGATATGGAACATCGCGCGATTGTCGGTCGCATGCGCCTTGCGTTCAGGCCGGTGGGTCCGTGCGGGCCAGCACGATCGCCGTGATGTGGGCGGCGCCTGCCGCGCGCAGCACGCGGGCCGCTGTGAACAGCGAGGCGCCGCTGGTCATCACGTCGTCGACCAGGACCAGGCGCCGACCGTGCAGCGCCGCGGCGCGCAGCGGTTCCACGGCGAAGGCGTCGCGCAGGCTGCGCAGCCTCTGCTTGCGATCGAGACCGCTTTGCGGCGGCGTCTCGCGCGTGCGCAGCAGCAGGCCGGGGGCGCATTTGGCCGGGTCCAGCCGCCGCGCCAGTTCGTGCGCCTGGTTGAAGCCGCGTTCGCGCAGCCGGACAGGCGCCAGCGGCATCGGAAGCACCAGGTCGGCCCGTTCGAGCGCCGGCTCGACCCAGGGCGCGTTGCGCAGCAGGGTGGCCAGCGGCGCGGCGCGCCCCGCGTCGCCGCGGAACTTGAATTCGGCAATGCACTCCGGCCACGGCCAGGCATAGGCGCAGGCGGCCAGGCAGGCGTCGAGCGGCGGCGGGTGCAGCAGGCAGTCGCCGCACAGCGCGGTGCCCGGCGCGACCGGCAGCGCGCAGGTCCGGCAGCGCGGGACCGGCGGCGCGAAGCGCGCGACGCAGGCCTCGCACACCGGCTCCGCGGGCCAGGCGCGGCAGACCACGCACTCGCTCGGCAGGCGGGCAAGCAACGACGAGAAAGGCCGTCCGGTCCAGGGCTTGAACATCCCTCAATATACTGAGCGGCCCATGCCCACCGACCCCGCACAGCGCCCGCCGACCGTCGATGCCATGGCGGCCGACCGTTGGAGCCGGCTCGCGCCGGCTTCGGAATCGCCCTGGCTGCACGAGGAAATCGGTCGTCGCATGGAGGACCGTCTGCAGTGGATCAAGGCGCGGCCGCGCCACTGGGCCGACTGGGCGCCCCTGCGCGGCGGCCTCGAAGCGCATGCCCTGGTCGCGCGCCGCTACCGCGACGCCGCGCCCTTCGTGATCGAGCCCCGGCCCGCGCTGGCCGCCGCGACCGCCCGGTCGCTGACCGCACCGTGGTGGACCGCGCGGCGCTGGCAAGGCGCCCAGCCCAGCTTCGAGCCGCCGCCGGAAGACGGTGTCGACCTGCTCTGGGCCAACATGGCGCTGCACATGGCGGCCGATCCGCAGGCGCTGATCGCGCGCTGGCACCGGCTGGTCGCGACCGACGGCTTCCTGATGTTCTCCTGCTTCGGGCCCGACACCCTGCGCGAGCTGCGCGCCCTGCACCGGCAGCTCGGCTGGCCGCCCGCCAGCCACGAGTTCACCGACATGCACGACTGGGGCGACATGCTGGTCGGCGCCGGCTTCGCGGAGCCGGTGATGGACATGGAGCGCATCGTGCTCACCTGGGCCAGCGCCGATGCCGCCCTGGCCGAGCTGCGCACGCTGGGGCGCAACCTGCATCCGGGGCGTTTCCCAGCGCTGCGCGGCAAGGCCTGGCGGCGTGCCCTGGGCGCGTCCCTGCCCGAACTCGCGCCGGCCGAGGACGGCGGCGGGCGGATCGCGCTGACCTTCGAGATCATCTACGGCCACGCCTTCAAACCCGCGCCGCGGGTCGCGCTGTCCGCAGAAAGTGCAGTTTCCTTGCGCGAAATGCGTTCCATGCTCCAGCGCGGTCGTGTAAGCAACTGAGTCTGCCCCGGCCGACCCGCTACAATCCGGCGCTGCGTGAACTCCCGGGTATTGTCCCGTGATCGAGGCCTGTCCGACCCCTGTTTGGCAGCGCATCGACGCACCGATTTGCAGAACTCGCCCGTGTCGAATTCCGTGTTTCGTTTTGCCACTGTTTCTGGCCAGAGCATCCACTGGTTCCTGAAGCGCAACTGCTCGGTCACGCCGAGCCAGCTCGGCTGGCTCTACGCGTCGCTCAGCGTGGTGTCGCTCGGTATCGGGACGGTCTTCTGGCTGAACGGCGCGCGGCTCGTGTTGCCGTTCGCATGGCTCGAACTCGCCGCGGTCGGGTTTGCGTTCGTGCTCTATGCGCGGCATGCGACCGACGGCGAGAAGATCGCCTTGCAGGGCGGCAGGCTGGTGGTCGAGCTCGAGAGCGGTGGGCACTATGAGCGCACGGAATTCTTGCCGCACCAGGTGCGGGTCGAGCCGCAGGACAGCGATCGTTCGCTGATCGAGGTTTCGGGTCAGGGTCGTTCGGTCAGGGTGGGGCGCTATGTGCGCCCGGAGTTGCGTGCGGCGCTGGCGCGCGAGATTCGCATGGCATTGCGCAGCGCCTGAGGGGGCGAGCGCGGTGTCGCACCGTGGGGACCGGTGGGGTTAACAGGAAATGAAGAAGTGAACACGATGAAGAGCAATTGGCGCAACAAGATCTGGCCGGCGAATCTGCTGCTGGCGGCCGGCGCGGCTTTCAGCGGCGCGGCACATGCGGTCAACGACCTGCCCGGCGGCCCGTCGGTGCGCCAGTTGAACCTGCCCCTGGGCGTCACCAAAATCTCGCAAGAGCAGCACTTCCTGCACAACGTGATGATGGTGCTGTGCACGGTCATCTTCGTGGCCGTGTTCGCGGTCATGTTCTATTCGATCTGGAAGCATCGCAAGTCGGTCGGCCACAAGTCGGCCAACTTCCATGAATCGGTGGTGGTCGAGGTGATCTGGACCATCGTGCCCTTCCTCATCGTGATCCTGATGGCGCTGCCGGCGACCAAGGTGCTGGTGGCCCAGAAGGACACCACCAATTCCGATCTCACGATCAAGACCACCGGCTACCAGTGGAAGTGGGGCTACGACTACCTGAAGGGCGAAGGCGAGGGCCTTTCCTTCATCTCGACGCTCGACAGCTCGCAGCGCGCCATGTCCAACGCCGGCGCCCGTGGCGAGATTCCGGACGACTACCTGTTCAAGGTCGACAACCCGCTGGTGGTGCCGGTCAACGCCAAGGTGCGCATCATCACCACGGCCAACGACGTGATCCACGCCTTCGCGGTGCCGCAGCTCGGCGTCAAGCAGGACGCGATCCCCGGTTTCGTGCGCGACACCTGGTTCCGGGCCGACAAGGTCGGCGACTACTACGGCCAGTGCCAGGAGCTCTGCGGCAAGGAGCACGCCTACATGCCGATCCACGTGAAGGTGCTCGCGGCGGCCGACTACACCGCCTGGGTCGACGGCAAGCGCAAGGAAGCCGCGGCCAAGCAGGACGATCCGACCAAGGTCTGGGCCCTGCCCGAACTGCTGGCGCGCGGCGAGAAGGTCTACGCCGCCAACTGCGCGGCCTGCCATCAGGCCAACGGCCGTGGCGCCGGCCCGATCAAGGCCCTCGACGGCTCGCCGACCGTGCTCGACGCCGATCACCAGAAGCAGGTTCATGTGGTGCTCTTCGGGCAGAACAACGGCGCCATGCCGGCCTGGAAGCAGTTGAGCGACACCGACATCGCAGCCGTGGTGAGCTTCACCAAGAACAGCTGGTCGAACAAGACGGGTCAGTTGGTGCAGCCGTCCGAAGTGCTGGCCGAGCGCGCCAAGCAATAAGCCGGCGCCCACGACGAAGAGTTTGCAAGGAATACCAAGATGAGCGCAGTCCTCGACCCCCACGGCCACGCACACGGTCACGACGACCACCATCACGATGACCACCACGGCGCACCGGCCGGCTGGCGTCGGTGGGTGTTCGCGACCAACCACAAGGACATCGGCACGCTGTACCTGCTGTTCTCGTTCACCATGCTGATGGTCGGCGGCGTGCTCGCACTGCTGATCCGCGCCGAGCTGTTCCAGCCCGGCCTGCAGCTGGTGAACCCCGAACTGTTCAACCAGTTCACCACCATGCACGGCCTGATCATGGTGTTCGGCGCCATCATGCCGGCCTTCGTGGGCTTCGCGAACTGGATGATCCCGCTGCAGATCGGCGCCTCCGACATGGCGTTCGCGCGCATGAACAACTTCAGCTTCTGGCTGCTGATCCCGGCGGCGCTGATGCTGGTCGGTTCGTTCTTCATGCCCGGCGGCGCACCCGCCGCGGGCTGGACGCTCTACGCGCCGCTGACGCTGCAGATGGGCCCCTCGATGGACGCCGGCATCTTCGCGATGCACATCATGGGCGCCTCGTCGATCATGGGCTCGATCAACATCATCGTGACCATCCTCAACATGCGCGCCCCCGGCATGACGCTGATGAAGATGCCGATGTTCTGCTGGACCTGGCTCATCACCGCCTACCTGCTGATCGCCGTGATGCCGGTGCTCGCCGGCGCCATCACGATGACGCTGACCGACCGCCACTTCGGCACCAGCTTCTTCAACCCCGCCGGCGGCGGCGACCCGGTGATGTACCAGCACATCTTCTGGTTCTTCGGCCACCCCGAGGTCTACATCATGATCTTGCCGGCCTTCGGCATCATCAGCCAGATCGTCCCGGCCTTCTCGCGCAAGAAGCTGTTCGGCTACGCCTCGATGGTGTACGCCACCTCGTCGATCGCGATCCTGTCGTTCATCGTCTGGGCGCACCACATGTTCACGACCGGCATGCCGCTCACCGGCCAGCTGTTCTTCATGTACGCGACCATGTTGATCGCCGTGCCCACGGCCGTGAAGATCTTCAACTGGGTCGCCACCATGTGGCAGGGCTCGATGACCTTCGAGACGCCGATGCTGTTCGCGGTCGGCTTCATCTTCGTGTTCACCATGGGCGGCTTCACCGGCCTGATCCTGGCCGTCGCTCCGATCGACACCCAGCTGCAGGACACCTACTACGTCGTCGCCCACTTCCACTACGTGCTGGTGGCCGGCTCGCTGTACGCGATGTTCGCGGGCTACTACTACTGGGCGCCCAAGTGGACCGGCGTGATGTACAACGAGACCCGCGGCAAGGTCCACTTCTGGTGGTCGCTGATCTCCTTCAACATCACCTTCTTCCCGATGCACTTCCTGGGCCTGGCGGGCATGCCGCGCCGCTATGCCGACTACCCGATGCAGTTCGCCGACTTCAATGCGGTGGCCAGCGTCGGCGCCTTCGCCTTCGGTCTCGCGCAGGTCTATTTCTTCTTCTTCATCGTCCTGCCGACGATGATGGGCAAGGGCGAGAAGGCCCCGCAGAAGCCGTGGGAAGCCGCCGAAGGCCTCGAGTGGGAAGTGCCGTCGCCGGCGCCGTTCCACACCTTCGAGACCCCGCCCAAGCTGGACGCGACCGCCACCCGCGTGATCGGCTGAACCTCGAGCGCTCCATGACACCCGAACAGAAGAGGAACAACCGCCGCATGGGGCTCACGCTGGCCTCCATTGCCGTGCTGTTCTTCATCGGCTTCATTGTCCGCATGGTCTGGATAGGCCGCTAGAGGCAGTATGGGCATCGGCCAACGCATCCGCCGCGAGAACGTCCGCATGGTCGGCAAGCTGGCCGTCGTCGCGGCCGGCATGTTCGCCTTCGGCTATGGGCTGGTGCCCATGTACCGCGCCATCTGCGAGATGACCGGCATCAACATCCTGGCCCTGTCCGAGCTGCAGGTCCCGGGCGGTGCGACCGGCGGCGACAAGGTGCGTGTGCCCGACAACACCCAGGTCGACATGAGCCGCAC
This sequence comes from Variovorax sp. P2_H12, assembly GCF_056403395.1. Classification (NCBI taxonomy): domain Bacteria; kingdom Pseudomonadati; phylum Pseudomonadota; class Betaproteobacteria; order Burkholderiales; family Comamonadaceae; genus Variovorax; species Variovorax sp. P2_H12. The sequence goes on from NZ_JBFUFO010000016.1 coordinate 94,975, forward strand.
CATCACGGTCGAGTTCGACGCCAACGTGCGCGGCCTCTGGGATTTCAAGCCCGCGCAGCGTTCGATGGAGGTCCATCCGGGCCAGCTCAACACCGTGATGTACGAGTTCCAGAACGTGCAGAACCGCCGCATGGCGGCGCAGGCGATCCCGAGCTACGCGCCGCAGCAGGCCGCGCCCTACTTCAACAAGCTCGAGTGCTTCTGCTTCAACCAGTACACGCTCGACGCCGGCGAGAAGAAGCAGTGGCCGGTGGCGTTCGTGATCGACCCCAAGATCTCCAAGGACGTGAAGACCATCACGCTGTCCTACACCTTCTTCGAGGTCGGCGGCAAGACTCCGCCGGCACCGGTGGCGGCCAATGGCGCCGTCGTCATGGAGCCACGCTCGTGAGCGCCTCCGATGTCGCGCACAAGGGGTCGCTGTGGCGGACGGTGAGGGCCGTCTGCTGGTCGTTCTTCGGCGTCCGCAAGAAGAGCGGCTACCAGGACGACCTCGCCAAGCTCAATCCGCTGCACATCATCGCGGTCGCCTTCGTCGCCGTCGCACTGTTCGTGACCGGGCTGATCCTGCTGGTGCGCTGGGTGGCCGCGACCTGAACACACACATCCCACAGAATTCGAATCGAGAGAAGAAAGCCAGGATCTGATATGAGCTCAACCACCCACGGCACCACGCCTTACTACTTCGTGCCCGGGCCATCGGCCTACCCGGTCATGGCCGCGACCGGCCTGCTCTTCGTCATCCTGGGCGCGGCCCAGTGGATCAATGGCCACCAGTGGGGCGCCTGGTCGCTGCTGGCGGGCATGATCGTCTGGCTCGGCACGCTCTACGTCTGGTTCAGCGCCTCGATCCGCGAAAGCGAAGGCGGCCTGTACGGCCACAAGGTCGACCTCTCGTTCCGCTGGAGCATGAGCTGGTTCATCTTCTCCGAAGTGATGTTCTTCGGCGCCTTCTTCACCGCACTGTGGTGGGCGCGCACCCATGCGCTGCCCTCGCTGGGCAGCCTCGACAACGCGCTGCTGTGGCCCGACTTCAAGGCTGTGTGGCCCACGGCGGCGGTCGGCGTGACCGGTTCGCCGGCCGGCATCGTCGAGCCCTTCCAGACCGTCGGCCCGTTCTGGCTGCCGACCATCAACACCGCGCTGCTGCTGAGCTCCGGCGTCACGCTGACGATCGCCCACCACGCGCTGCGTGCCGGCCATCGCGCGCAGACCATTCGCTTCATGTGGCTGACCGTGCTGCTGGGCTTCAGCTTCCTGAGCGTCCAGGGCTACGAGTACTACCACCTGTACACCGAGCTGAACCTCAAGCTCAGCTCCGGCGCCTACGGATCGACCTTCTTCATGCTCACGGGCTTCCACGGTCTGCACGTGTTCATCGGCATGCTGATGCTGTTCTTCATCACGCTGCGCCTGCGCAGCGGCCACTTCACGCCCGAGCGGCACTTCGGTTTCGAGGGCGCCGCCTGGTACTGGCACTTCGTCGACGTCGTGTGGCTCGGCCTGTACTTCCTGGTCTATTGGCTTTGAGCTTCAGCGACGGCAAAAAAAGAAAGCGCCGCGAGGCGCTTTTTTCATGGTTTTCATGGAACGAACATCACCTACTTGCCGATCGGGAGGCCCCCCGGCTGGATGTAGCCGAATTTCCACGCCAGCAGGACGCAGAGGAACAAAACGACCGAAAGTCCGATCCGAACCGTGAGCGCGCGCGCCATGCCGCTGCTCTTGGCGCGGCCGTCGCGCCCGTCCCTCAACATGAAGAACAGCGCCACCGCGAGACTGCCCAGGATGCCCAGGAAGGCGAGGGCGACAAGGTATTTCATGACCCACATTATCGGCCGTCGGCGCCGCCCGCGGCCTTGAACGCGGATGCCCCGGACACGGTTCGCGGCCCGCGCACCGGCCGCTTCTGGCTCGTCACCGCCGTCGCCTTGCTGACCCTCGCGGCCACGGTCTCGCTGGGTCGCTGGCAGCTGTCGCGGGCGGCGCAGAAAGAAGCGCTGCAGGCCGAGATCGACGCCCGGAACAACCTGCCGCCGCTCGACCAGGAGGCCTTCCTGGCGCTCGGCGATGCGGCCGCCCAGATGCACCGGCCGGTTCGGCTGCACGGTCTCTGGCTGACGCCGCACACGGTCTACCTCGACAACCGCCAGATGCATGGCGTGCCCGGCTTCTACGTGCTGACGCCCTTCGCGCTCGAAGGCAGCGACCAGACCCTGCTGATCCAGCGCGGCTGGATCCAGCGCAACTTCACCGACCGGACCCGGCTCGAGGCGATCGAGACGCCGGCCGGCCTGGTCGAAGTGACCGCCAGGATCGCCCCGCCACCGGCTCATCTGCTGGAACTGGGCAAGGCCGATTCCGCCGCGACGACGCCAGCGCCCGCGGGGTCTTCGCTCATCCGGCAGAATCTCGGTCTTGAAGCGTTCCGCGCCGAAACCGGTCTGCCCCTGCGGACCGACGTCTCCCTGCAGCAGACCGGCCCGGCATCCGAGGGCCTGCAGCGCGACTGGCCGGCCCCTGCGCTGGGTGTCGAAAAGCACTACGGTTATGCATTCCAGTGGTTCGGCCTCTCGGCCCTCGTGGTATTCCTCTATGTCTGGTTCCAATTCATTGCCCCCTTCCGCCGCGCACGCCTTGCCCGCCGTGGCTGACGAGCCGCTCGGCCTGACCGTGCACTCGATGCCGTCGCCGCGCCAGGCGCTTGCGGGCGCCGAAGGCCGGCGCACGGTCCAGGGCCGCTGGAAGATGATCTTCGTGCTGCTGTGCTGCGCGGCACCGGTGGTCGCCTCCTATTTCACCTACTACGTGGTGCGTCCCGAGGGCCGCAGCGTCTACGGCGAGCTGATCGATCCGCAGCGGCCGCTGCCGAACATCGAGGGCACGCAGCCGGACGGCAAGACGGTCCGGCTGCCGTCGCTCAAGGGCCAGTGGCTGCTGTTGACCGTGGCCGATGCGGCCTGCGACGCCCTGTGCGAACAGCAGCTCTACCTGCAGCGCCAACTGCGCGAGAGCCTGGGGCGCGAAAAAGACCGGCTCGACCGCGTCTGGCTGGTCAGCGATGCGCAACCGCTGCCCGAACGCCTGGCCAACGGCCTGCGCGGCGCGACCGTGCTGCGCCTGCCGGCCGCCGAGATCGCGAAGTGGCTGCCCGCGAGCGCGGGCCACGCGCCGGCGGAGCACCTCTTCGTGGTCGACCCGCTGGGCAACCTGATGATGCGCTTTCCGGCCCGCATGGACGCCGCCGGCGCCAGCCGCGGCAAGCGCGACCTCGACCGGCTGCTGCGCGCCTCCTCGTCCTGGGACGACGCAGGCCGCTGATCCCGCCATGGACACGACCTCGCTCTACGACCTCAAGCCGATCGCCTGGCTGCTGGCGGTCGGCGTGCTGCTGGCCCTGGGGCCCTTGATCTGGGTCTGGCGGCGCAACGCGGGCGCCGGTGCCGCGCGCCGGCTGCATGCCTTGACCGTGCTCGCCTTGTTCCTGACCTTCGACCTGACGCTGTTCGGCGCCTTCACCCGGCTGAGCGACTCGGGCCTGGGCTGCCCCGACTGGCCCGGCTGCTACGGCAACGCCAGCCCGCTCGGCGCGCGCCACGACATCGCGATGGCGCAAGCCGCGCAGCCGACCGGGCCGGTGACGCACAGCAAGGCCTGGGTCGAGATGGTCCATCGCTACCTGGCCACCGGGGTCGGCTTCCTGATCCTGGTGCTGGCGATCGCGACCTGGGTCGCGCGCCGGCGGCAGCGCCTGCCCGACCACCGCGGCGAGCGCGCGCTGAGCGCCTGGTGGCCCGCCGCCACGCTGGCCTGGGTCTGCCTGCAAGGTGCCTTCGGCGCGATGACCGTGACCTGGAAGCTCTTCCCCGCCATCGTCACGCTGCACCTGCTGGGCGCCGTGGTGCTGCTGGCGCTGCTCTGCATCCAGGCCGTGCGCTACCAGCAGGCGGCGCTGCAGCGCCTGCCCACGGCCCTCCCGTGGGCGTTGCGCACGCTGCTGATCGCCACCACCGCGCTGCTGGGCCTGCAGATCGCCCTGGGCGGCTGGGTCAGCACCAACTATGCGGTGCTGGCCTGCACCCAGTTCCCGACCTGCCAGGACAGCTGGTGGCCGCCCATGGACTTCGCCCAGGGCTTCGAGATCTGGCGCCATCTCGGCGAGACCGCCGCCGGCGCCCCGATCGACTTTGCCGCGCTCACCGCCATCCACTACGCGCACCGCCTGATGGCCTACCTCGTGTTCGCCGCCATCGGCCTGCTGGCCTGGCGTCTGTATCGCATCGAGCCGCTTCGGGCCCAGGCGCGCTGGCTCGCTGTGCTGGCGCTGCTGCAACTCGCCAGCGGCCTCGGCAACGTGCTGCTCGGTTGGCCGCTCGCGGCGGCACTGCTGCACACCGGCGGCGCCGCGGCGCTCGCGGTGGTGCTGACCTGGACCTTGTGCGAAAGCCGTCGCGAGGGCGCCCGCAGTGCGGCCGGCGCCGGCGCCCGTGTTCCCAAAATGGAGGTGGCCCGATGAGCGCCCCCGTGTCTGTTCCCGTCCCGACCACCGCCAGCGTGCTGCGCCAGTTCTATGCGCTGACCAAGCCGCGCGTGGTGCAACTGATCGTCTTCTGTGCCCTGATCGGCATGGTGCTCGCGGTCCCCGGCGTGCCGACCTTGGCCGACCTGCGGCAGGGCGCGCTGGCCTGCCTCGGCATCTGGCTGGTCGCCGGTGCGGCGGCGGCCTTCAATTGCCTGGTCGAGAAGGGCATCGATGCCAAGATGAAGCGCACCGCCTGGCGGCCGACGGCCCGCGGCCAGCTCAGCGACCGGCAGGCGCTGATCTTCTCCGCGGCGCTGTGCGCGGCGGGCTCGGCCCTGCTGTGGTTCACGGTCAACCCGCTGACCATGTGGCTCACCTTCGCGACCTTCGTCGGCTACGCGGTGATCTACACCGTGATCCTGAAGCCGCTGACGCCGCAGAACATCGTGATCGGCGGCGCCTCGGGCGCGATGCCGCCGGTGCTGGGCTGGGCCGCGATGACGGGCGACGTCGGCCCCGAGGCGCTGATCCTGTTCCTGATCATCTTCCTGTGGACGCCGCCGCACTTCTGGGCCCTGGCCCTCTACCGGGTCGAGGACTACCGCAAGGCGGGGCTGCCGATGCTGCCCGTGACCCACGGCAACGAGTTCACGCGGCTGCAGGTGCTGCTCTACACCTTCATCCTGTTCGCCGCCTGCCTGATGCCCTTCATCTACGGGATGAGCGGCTGGCTCTACCTGGTGGTCGCGATCGGCGTCAGCATCGGCTTCACCGGCTATGCCTTCGCGCTGTGGCGCCACTATTCCGACGCGCTCGCACGCAAGACCTTTCGCTTTTCGCTGATCCACCTGAGCGTGCTGTTCGCGGCGCTGCTGGTCGACCACTACCTCCGATGATCGAACCCATGAACAAGCGGCAATTGCTCCAAACCCTGGCCTGGACCGGCGTCGCCGCGGTCGCGGGCGTCCAGCTCGCGGGTTGCTCCGAAGCCAAGCCCAGCTTCCATGCGGTCGACATCACGGGCGCCGACTACGCCAGGGATTTCTCGCTGGCCGATGCCGACGGCAAGACTCGCACGCTGGCCGACTTCAAGGGCAAGGCGGTGGTGCTGTTCTTCGGCTATGCCCAGTGCCCGGATGTCTGCCCGACCACCATGAGCGAGATGGCGCAGGTCAAGCAGCAATTGGGTGCCAATGGCGACAAGCTGCAGGTGCTGTTCGTCACCGTCGACCCGGCGCGCGACACGCCGGAAGTGATGAAGGCCTACATGGGCGCCTTCGACCCTTCCTTCGTCGCCTTGATCCCGACGCCCGGCCAGCTCGCGGCGCTCGCGAAGGACTTCAAGGTCTACTTCAAGAAGGTCGACGGCAAGACTCCGACCAGCTATTCGATGGACCACTCGGCGGCCAGCTTCGTCTACGACCCGCAGGGCCGGCTGCGGCTCTACGCGCGCTACGGCGCCGGCGTGGCGCCGATGGTGGCGGACCTCCAGGCCCTGCTCAAGTCCTGAGCGCCGTGGCCTCGGTCGATCACCTGCTGCAGCGCAAGGGCGCCTTCCGCATGGCGCTGATCCCGCCCGAGGTGCTGGAGGCACTCAACGACGGCCTGCTCGAGACCGTCAATCTCAACGAATTCATGGCGCTGGAGCTGCCGAGGCTGGCGCGCAGCGTGGCCGCGCAGATCGGGCTCGATGCGGCCAGCGAACGCCTGGGCGACACCTTCGCAATGCTGGCCGCCTTCAAGCCGATGCAGCGCCACGGCCACATCGCGCGGGCGCTCTACGACCTCACGGCCGCGCATCCCGAGCGCGACGCGGTGGCCCATCGGCTGGCCACCCATCCGAGCGACGTGGCGCGTTGCTGGGCGACGCAGTGGATCCCGATGTCGGGCCTGTCGCTGGCCGGGCAACTGGAGGCCACCCGGCGCTTTGCGGCCGATCCGCATTTCGGCGTGCGCGAGATGGCGTGGATGGCGGTGCGCGACGCGACCATCCGCTCGCTCGACGAGGCCCTGGAGCGGTTGCAGCCCTGGACGGCGGACCCGGACCCGAACATCCGCCGCTTCGCCAGCGAACTGACTCGGCCGCGCGGCGTCTGGTGCGCCCAGATCGAGCGCCTCAAGGCCGAGCCCTGGCTCGGCCTGCCGCTGCTGGAGCCGCTCAGGTCGGACCCCAGCCGCTATGTCCAGAACTCGGTCGCCAACTGGCTCAACGACGCGAGCCGCACGCAATCGGACTGGGTCAAAGCCACCTGCGACCGTTGGCTGGCCGAGAGCGATTCGGCCGAAACCGGCTACATCGTGCGCCGGGCGTCGAGGACGCTGGCGAAGCGGGCGCCCGAGGCGGCCTGAAAAAGAAAAGCCCGGCACGGGGCCGGGCTTGATGCGAGGGAGAAGGGCGCTTCAGGCGTATTCGGCCAAGGCCTTCTTCATCTTCTTCATCGCTGCCACCTCGATCTGGCGAATGCGCTCGGCGCTCACGCCGTAGACCGCAGCCAGGTCGTGCAGCGTCATTCCGCCCGAGCCGTCGTCGTTGACCTTGAGCCAGCGCTCCTCGACGATGCGGCGGCTGCGCTCGTCCAGGGCTTCCAGCGCGGTCGAGATGCCGTCGGTCGACAGCCGGTCGCGCTGCCGCGATTCGAGCTGTGCGGTCGGCTCCTGCGTGGCGTCGGCCAGGTAGGCGATCGGGCCGAAGCCATCGTCGCCGTCGTCGGACGGGCTCGGATCGAGCAGCACGTCGCCGCCCGAGAGCCGGGTTTCCATCTCGAGCACTTCCTCGGGCTTCACGTTCAGCCGCGTGGCCATCTGCGACACCTCGTCCGGGCTCAGCGTCTCGCGGTGGGTGCCACCGTCGGCGGCGGCCGAATCGGCCTTGAAACCCTGCTTCATCGAGCGCAGGTTGAAGAACAGCTTGCGCTGGGCCTTGGTCGTCGCGACCTTGACCATGCGCCAGTTCTTCAGGATGTACTCGTGGATCTCGGCCTTGATCCAGTGCATGGCGTAGCTCACCAGCCGGACGCCCTGGTCGGGATCGAAGCGCTTGACGGCCTTCATGAGGCCGACATTGCCTTCCTGGATCAGGTCGCCGTGCGGCAGGCCGTAGCCCAGGTATTGGCGGGAGATGGAGACGACAAGGCGCAGATGCGACAAGATGAGCGCACCGGCGGCTTCGAGATCATTGTCGTCGCGCAGCTTGCGCGCGAAGCCCTGCTCTTCTTCGAGCGTCAGCAAAGGCAGGCGGTTGGCTGCCGAGATGTAGGCGTCCAAGTTACCCAGCGGCGGCACCATCGACCAGGGGTTGGCGACGGCGAGCTGGTTGGCAGAGGCTCCAGACAGTGTTGTCATTCGGGAAACTCCTTCTTTCATGACCATATTAGCACTCGGTTAGAGGGAGTGCTAAGGTAAGGGTTCCCCCTTATTTTCTATGGGGTCGATAGCCTGGGTTGCACGCCCCCACCCCTGGCCTACCAGCGGAGGCCGAGACGCTCGAAAAGCCTGGACAGCACGAACAGCGGGCCGACCCAGAGCTATTGGATGTCCTCGAAGAAGGAAGGTTTCCGGCCTTCGATCTTGTGGCCGATGAACTGGAAGATCCAGGCCACCACGAAGATGACGGCGGACACCGGCAAAACAAGATCGCCCATCGCGTGCTCCAGCGCCAGCAGGGCCACCGTGCCGACCAGCATGGTCGCGAGGAAGGCCGGGGAGCGCAGCGTCGCGTAATAGACCAGGCTGGCCGCCACCGAAGGCCGCTGGAGCGCTATCCGAGCAATGCCTGGGCGAATTCGCGGGCGTCGAAGGTTTCCAGGTCTTCGAGCTTCTCGCCGACGCCGATGAAATAGACCGGGATCGGCCGCTCGCGTGCGATCGCGCACAGCACGCCGCCCTTGGCGGTGCCGTCGAGCTTGGTCACGACCAGCCCGGTCAGGCCCAGCGCCTCGTCGAAGGACTTGACCTGCGCCAGCGCGTTCTGGCCGGTGTTGCCGTCGATCACCAGCAGCACCTCGTGCGGCGCCGTGGGGTCGGCCCGATTGACGACCCGCTTGATCTTCTTGAGTTCGTCCATCAGGTGGATCTGGGTCGGCAGCCGGCCGGCGGTGTCGACCAGCACCACGTCCTTGCCGCGCGCCTTGCCGGCGTTGACCGCGTCGAAGCTCACGGCGGCCGGGTCGCCGCCTTCCTGGCTCACGATCTCGACCGTGTTGCGGTCGGCCCAGACCAGCAATTGCTCGCGCGCCGCGGCCCGGAAAGTGTCGGCCGCGGCCAGCAGCACCGAGGCGCCTTCGTTGGCCAGGTGCTTGGTGAGCTTGCCGATCGAGGTGGTCTTGCCGGCGCCGTTGACGCCGGCGACCATGATCACGGTCGGCGTGTGCTCGCCGATCACCAGCGATTTCTCGAGCGGCCGCAGCAGGTCGGTGATCGCGTCGGCCAGCAGCAGCTTGACCTGCGCGGCGTCGGTCGCCATCTGGCTCTTGACGCGGCGGCGCAGGTCCTCGAGCAGGTGCTCGGTGGCCTTGACGCCGGTATCGGCCATCAGCAGCGCCTCTTCCAGTTCCTCGTAGAGCGCATCGTCGATCTGCGCATTGACGAAGGCGGCGGTGATGCTGTTGCCGGTCTTGCGCAGGCCGTTGCGCAGCTTGCCGAGCCAGCCGCTGCGCTCGGGAGGGGGCGCAGGCGTCGGGGCCGGCGCCGGAAGCGGCGCCGGTGCGGGGGGAGGAGGGGGCACCGGCACTTCCACCGGTGCAGGGGCGGGGGCCATCGGCGTTGGCGTTGGCGTTGGCGCGGCCACGGGTGCCGCTGCAGGTGCAGGCGAAGGCGCAGGTACAGGTGCAGGTGCAGGTGCAGGTGCAGGTGCAGGCGCCGCCACGGGTGCCGGCGCAGCCGCCGGCTTGCCGCCGAACCAGCTGGAGGGCGAAAAGACCGATTTCGGGGCTGCCGCAGGCATTTCGGCCGGCGGGGCCGCAGGCTCGGGAACCGGCGCCGGGCTCTCGGCCGCAGGTTTTTTCTTGAAGAAACTGAACATTGGGCGCTTTTTACAATCCGAGCCATTCTATGAAACACCCCTTGCCACGCCGCGCTGCGTCGGGTGCGGTGCTGGCTTCGGTGCTGATGGCGCTGGCTGGCCTGCCCGCCCTGGCCCAGAACGCCCCCGCGCCTGCCGATCCCGCCACCACTGCGACCGCCGCCACAGCGCCGGTCCCGGCCCAGCAGTTCACGCTCTCCAATGGCATGACCCTGATCGTCAAGCCCGACCGGCGGGCCCCGACCGCGGTCCAGATGCTCTGGGTCCGGGTCGGGTCGATGGACGAGGTCGACGGCACCTCGGGCGTCGCGCACGTGCTCGAGCACATGATGTTCAAGGGCAGCAAGAACCTGAAGCCCGGCGAGTTCTCGCGCCGCGTGGCCGCGTTGGGCGGGCGCGAGAACGCCTTCACCACCCGCGACTACACCGGCTACTACCAGCAGATCCCGGCGGAGCAACTCGAGCAGGTCATGAAGCTGGAATCCGACCGCTTCGCCAACAACCAGTGGCCCGACGACGAGTTCAAGCGCGAGATCGAGGTCGTCAAGGAAGAGCGCCGCATGCGCACCGACGACCAGCCGCGCGCGCTGCTCGGCGAGCAGCAGAACGCCGCGATCTTCACCGCCTCGCCGTACCACCGCCCGGTGGTCGGCTGGATGAGCGACCTGGAGTCGATGACGCCGGCCGACGCCCGCGCTTTCTTCCAGGCCTGGTACGTTCCATCCAACGCGGCGATCGTCGTCGCGGGCGACGTCGATGTCGCCAAGGTGCGAGCCCTGGCCGAGAAGTACTACGGCTCGATCCCGGCGCGTGCCGTGCCGCAGCGCAAGCCGCGCACCGAGCCCGCGCAGCGCGGCGTGCGCCGCGTCGAATTCAAGGCGCCGGCCGAGCAGGCCTACGTGTCGCTGGCGTTCCGAACTCCGCAGATCGGGACCGGCGACACCTTCGAAAGCGCCGGGGAAAGCGACACCTATGCGCTGGTGGTGCTGTCGGCCCTGCTCGACGGCTATCCCGGCGCCCGGCTCGACCGCGCGCTGACGCAGGGACCGGACCGCGTGGCCGATTCGGCCGGTGCCTACGGGGGCTTCGTCGGCCGCGGGCCGCAGCTGTTCGTGCTCGACGGCGTCCCGGCGGCGGGCAAGACCCCCGAGGCGGTCGAGGCCGCGCTGCGCGCGGAGGTCGCGAAGGTGGCGCGCCAAGGCGTCGGCGCTGCCGAACTCGCCCGCGTCAAGACCCAGTGGGTGGCCAGCGAAACCTACAAGCTCGATTCGGTGATGGCGCAGGCGCGCGAACTCGGCAGCAACTGGGTGCAGGGCCTGCCGCTGGACGCCAGCGAACGGATCATCGCCCGGCTCCAGGCGGTCACGGCCGAGCAGGTGCAGGCGGTGGCTGCGAAGTACTTCGGCGACGACCAGATGACGGCCGCCACCCTGCGGCCCCTGCCGCCCGAACCGAACCGCCGCCCGCGCGGTTTTGCAGCGCCTGCGGGCGAGCTGCGTTGAAAGAAGGCTGCATGTCCATGTTCGATTCCCGAGACCTCGCCCTGCGCACCTTGCTGGCTGGCGCCGCCATCTTCTTCGGCACCGCCGCCCAGGCCGCCATCCCGATCCAGCACTGGAGCCTGCCCAGCGGCGCCAAGGTCTACCTGGCCGCCACCAACGCCCTGCCGATCGTCGACGTCCAGGTCGACTTCGACGCCGGCGGCAGGCGCGACCCGCCGGCCCAGGCCGGTCTGGCCTCGGTGACCGCGGCGATGGTCGAGAAGGGCATTCGGGCCCATGGGAGTCCCGCCGCCGGGCCGCCCCAAGGGGTCCATGAACCGGCACTGGACCAGAATGCGCTGGGCGAGGCCTGGGCCGACCTCGGCGCCAGCTTCGACGCCGGCGCCGGCTCCGACCGCACCAGCTTCACCCTGCGCACGCTGTCCGACCCGATGCTGCTCGACAAGGCGGTGCGGCTCGCGGCGCGCGAGATTGGCGAGCCGGCGTTTCCGGAAGACGTGTGGAAGCGCGAACGCGAGCGCCTCGGCGCGTCGATTCGCGAGGCCAATACCAAGCCCTCGACCCGGGTCGAACGGGCCTTCGCGCAAGGCGTCTACGGCTCGCACCCCTATGGTCTCGAGACCACCGAAGCCACGCTGGCGCAGATCGACGTCGCGGCCATGCGCGCGCGCTACGAGCGCCTGATCGTGCCCTGCCGCGCCAAGGTCAGCATCGTCGGCGCGGTCACGCGCGCACAGGCCGACGGCATCGCGACCACGCTGCTGTCGCGGCTGCCCGCGGGGGGCGCCTGCGCCGAACTGCCGACCGTGCTCGAGGTGCAGCCGCTGGCGGCGCCGAAGGACGAGCGCATTCCCTTCGATTCGGCCCAGGCGCACGTGCTGATCGGCCAGCCCGGCTACCGCCGCGCCGACCCGGACCACTTCGCGCTCACGCTCGGCAACTACGTGCTCGGCGGCGGCGGCTTCGTCTCGCGCCTGACCGAGCAGGTGCGCGAGAAGCGCGGGCTGGCCTACAGCGTCTACAGCACCTTCTCGCCGGCGCTGCACGCGGGCGCATTCCGCATCGGCTTCCAGACCCGGCCCGATCAGGCCGCCGAAGCAGTGAAGGTCTCGAGCGACGTGCTGGCGAAGTTCGTCGCCGAGGGCCCGACCGCGGCCGAACTCAAAGCCGCCAAGGACAACCTGATTGGCGGCTTTCCGCTGCTGCTGGACAGCAACCGCAAGCTGCTGGGCAATGTCGCGAACATCGCCTGGAACGACCTGCCGCTCGACTATCTCGACACCTGGACCGCGCGCATGAACGCGATCACCCAGTCCGACATCCAGGCCGCGTTCGCCCGCAAACTGCAGCCGGAGAAGATGGTGACCGTGGTCGTGGGCGGGCGGTAGCCGTTAAGCTCCCGGGGGTGAAACCGAAGCCCAGAACACCCGCCCCCACCGCGCCTGCCAAGCCGAGCAATCTCGCCAAGGCGCCCCATTTCGTCCGCATCATCGGCGGCCAGTGGAAGCGAACCCGCCTCGCGGTCGCCGACAAGCCGGGCCTCCGGCCGACACCCGACCGGGTGCGCGAAACCCTCTTCAACTGGCTCGCCAGCCTGGCCGGCGTGGGCGGCGGCGAACTGCCGGGCTGGCAGTGCGTCGACGCCTTTGCGGGCACCGGCGCGATCGGCCTCGAGGCCGCTTCACGCGGCGCCGGCTCGGTGCTTCTGTGCGAGCAGGACCCGGCCCTCGTCGCCCAGCTGCTGGCCTCGAAGACCAAGCTCGGCGCCGACGCGGTGCGTGTCGAGCGCGGCAACGGCGTCACGACGCTCGAGCGCGTGCCCGCCGGCAGCCTGCATGCGGTGTTCCTGGACCCCCCGTTCGAGAACCCGGCCCTGTACGAACCGGCCCTGCGCGCGGCCGTGCGGGCCCTGCGCCCCGAGGGCGTGGTCTATCTCGAGGCGGCGCGGCGTTGGAGCGATGACGAACTCGCCGCGCTCGGCCTGGTGCCCTACCGCTACCTGAAGGCCGGCGCGGTGCATGCCCATCTTCTCCGGCCCGCGGCGAGTGCCGCTGCATAATCCGCCGGACCGAGCCACCAGCGGCCGAATCAAGGAGGAAGCAACCATGTCCAACAACGTGATCGCGGTATACCCGGGCACCTTCGACCCCATGACACTGGGCCACGAGGACGTGGTGCGGCGGGCCACCCAATTGTTCTCGCGGGTCATCGTCGCCGTGGCGGCGGGACACCACAAGAAGGCGCTGTTCACGCTGCAGGAGCGCATCGACATGGCGCGCGATGCGGTCAAGCCCTACAGCGACCAGGTGACGGTCGAGAGCTTTTCGGGCCTCTTGCGCGACTTCGTGGTTGCCCGCGGCGGCAAGGCGATGGTGCGCGGCCTGCGCGCCGTGACCGACTTCGACTACGAGTTCCAGCTCGCCGGCATGAACCGCTCGCTGATGCCCGAGGTCGAGACCGTGTTCCTGACGCCTAGCGACAAGTACCAGTTCATCTCGAGCACCTTCGTGCGCGAGATCGCGATGCTCGGCGGCGAAGTGGACAAGTTCGTCTCGCCCAACGTCCAGGACAGCCTGCTCGCCAAGGTCCGCAGCCTCGGCCGCGAATGAGCGAGGCGCCGCCGCCCCGGCTGCATGCGCTGGGCGAAGCGGCGCTGCTGTGCGAGCTGCCGCCGCCGGCGACGCTGGCGCAGCAGCAGCGCATCTGGGCGCTGGCGACGGAGGCCTTGCAGTGGCACGGCGTGCACGAGGTGCTGCCCGGCATGAACAACCTGAGCCTGTTGTTCGATCCGGCACAGATCGATGCGGTCGAGCTCGAGATGCAGGTGCTGTCGGCCTGGCCGCAACTGGCCGCGGCCGGGATCCAGGGGCGGCGCATCGAGATTCCGGTCGCCTACGGCGGCGAGGCCGGACCCGATCTGGGCGAGGTCGCCAGGCACACGGGCCTCTCTCCGGCCGAGGTCGTCCGACGCCATAGCGCGGGCGACTATGTGGTCTACCTGCTCGGTTTCCTGCCCGGTTTCGCGTTCATGGGCGGCCTCGCGCCCGAGCTGGCGACGCCGCGGCGTGCCGAACCGCGGGTCGCGGTGCCGGCGCGATCGGTCGGCATCGGCGGCGAGCAAACCGGAATCTATCCGCTGGTCTCTCCGGGCGGCTGGCAACTGATCGGCCGCACCTCGCTCGAGATGTTCGACCCGCGCGCCGCCGAGCCGACCTTGCTGCGGCCTGGCGACCGGGTGCGCTTCGTGGTCGAAAGCATGGAGGCCTGATGGCGGTCAGCGCTGGGCTCACGGTCCTGCGGCCGGGGATGCTGGCCTCGGTGCAGGACCTCGGCCGTCCTGGCCATCGGCAGCTCGGCATCTGCCCGGGCGGAGCGCTCGACACCCTGGCGCTGACACTCGCCAACCGGCTGGTCGGCAACCCGGACGGCGCGGCCGGGCTCGAACTCACGATGGGCAGTTGCGAGATCCGCTTCGAGGCCGCGACGCGCATCGCGATCGCCGGCGACGACTTCGGCGCCGCGCTCGATGGCGTGCCGCTGTGGCCTTGCTGGAGCGTGCCGGTGGCTGCGGGGCAGGTGCTCAAGCTGGCGGGCGCCAATCGATCGAGCCTCAAGAAGGGGCTGCGCACCTGGCTGGCGGTCGCCGGGGGCATCGATGTGCCGGTGATTCTCGGTTCGCGCAGCACCGACCTCAAGGCCGGCTTCGGCGGCCACCAGGGGCGGGCGCTCAAGAAGGGCGACCGGCTGACGCTCGGCGTGCCGCTGCTGGACGCGCAGCTTCTGTCGCGGCGCCCCTTCGGCGTGCGCGGGCCGCAAGCGAGCCTGGACGGCGTCGATGGCGCGACCGTGCTGCGCGTGATGGCGGGCCCCGAGTTCGAGCAGTTCACGATCGCTTCGCGCGAGGCGCTGTGGCGCGGGCCCTGGCGCATCACGCCGCAGAGCAACCGCATGGGCAACCGGCTCGAGGGCTTCGAACTCAAGAGCAGGCGCGCCATCGACATGCTGTCTTCCGGCGTGATCCCCGGCACGATCCAGGTGCCGCCCTCGGGGCAGCCGATCATCCTGATGGGCGACGCCCAGACCACCGGCGGCTATCCGCGCATCGGCGTGGTGATCCGTGCCGATCTCTGGAAGCTCGCGCAGGCGCCGCTCAACGGCCGGCTGCGGCTGCAGCAGGTGGATTCGGCGGCAGCGCTCGCGGCCTGGGACGAGCGCCAGCGCTACCTCGCGCAGGTGGCGCAAGGCCTGGTGTCCGCAGGCTGGATCGCGCCGGCGCAGAATCGGGTCGAAGGAGAAAACCATGCGGATTGACCTCAACGCCGACCTTGGCGAAGGATGCGACAACGACGAGGCGTTGCTGGGCCTGGTCAGCTCGGCGAACATCGCCTGCGGCTGGCACGCCGGCGACGCCCGCACCATGCAGCAGTGCGTGCGCTGGGCGATTGCCAACGGCGTCGCGATCGGTGCCCATCCGAGCTTCCCGGACCGCGAGAACTTCGGCCGCAGCACCATGAACCTGCCGCCCGACGAGATCGTCGCCGGCGTGCTCTACCAGATCGGCGCCCTGGCGGCGATCGTCAAGGCCGAGGGCGGTACGCTGGCGCACGTCAAGCCGCACGGCGCGCTCTACAACCAGGCGGTCAAGGAGCCGGCGCTGGCCGAGGCGATCTGCGAGGCGGTGCGCCGCTTCGATCCCTCGCTGCGCTACTTCGGCCTGGCCGGCAGCGGCATGATCGGCGCCGCCGAGCGCGCCGGCCTGGTTCCGGTGGAAGAGGTCTTCGCCGACCGCGGCTACATGCCCGACGGCAGCCTGGTGCCGCGCAGCCAGCCCGGCGCGCTGATCGACGACGAAGAGCAGTCGCTGGCCCAGACGCTGTCGCTGGTGCGCGACCACCGGGTCCGCGCGATCGACGGCAGCACGGTCGCGGTCAATGCGCAGACCGTCTGCCTGCATGGCGACGGCCCGCACGCGCTGGCCTTTGCGCGCCGCATCCGCGAGCGCCTCGCGGCCGAAGGCATCGAGGTGGCGGCGACATGAACGTTCTGCTCACCGGCTTCGAGCCCTTCGAGCAAGAGGCGATCAACCCCTCCTGGGAGGCCGTGCGCGCGCTCGATGGCTGGCGCCTCGACGGCGCCGTGGTGCATGCGCGCCGCATCGCCTGCGTGTTCGGCACCGCCCTGCGCGAACTCGACGCCGCCATCGACGAGCTGCAGCCGCAACTGGTGCTGGCCATCGGCCTGGCCGGCGGCCGCAGCGAGATCACGCCCGAGCGGGTGGCAATCAATGTCGACGACGGCCGCATCTGCGACAACGCCGGCTGCCAGCCGATCGATGTGCCCGTGGTGGCGGGGGCTCCCGCGGCCTATTTCTCGAGCCTGCCGATCAAGGCCATGGTGCGCGACCTGCGGGCCGCCGGAATTCCGGCCGCGGTGTCGAACACGGCCGGTACCTTCGTCTGCAATCACCTGTTCTTCGGCCTGATGCACCGCATCGCGACCCGGCCGGCGGCGGGGATGCGCGGCGGCTTCATCCACATCCCCTATCTGACCGGGCAGGCGGCTCGGCTGCCGGGGCAGCCGAGCATGGCGCTGGAGACGCTGGTCGCCGGATTGCGCGTTGCGATCGCCACCGCCCTGTCGGTTCGCGAAGACGTCCTGGAGACCGGCGGCCAGCTCCACTGAGGCGGCTCTCAGGCCTTCGCGACCCAGCGCTGCAGCCAGGGCCCGAGCGTCGCGTTGACCGCGGCGGGCTGTTCCATCGTGAGCATGTGGCCGCACTGGGCGATCCAGACCAGGTCGGCGTGCGGCACCAGCGCGGCAATCTCGCGCGAGCATTCGGGCGGCGTCAGACGATCCTCGTCGCCGCACATCACCAGCACGGGACAGCGCAAGCCCGGCAGCTGCTCGCGGGCGTCGGGGCGTTCCATCAGCGCCCGGTTCTGGCGCACCAGCTGCGTGACACCGGCATCGAGCACCAGGTCGATGTAGCGCCGCAGCAGCGGGGCGTCGCCGGAGCGCGTGGGATGGAAGGCGAAGCCGGCGTTGAATTCGATCACGTCGCGCGCCTCGCCGAGCTCGAAGAGCTCGATGGCCGAGCGCCGCAGCTCGAACATCTCGGGCGTCTCGGGGCGCGCGTTGGTGCCCAGCAGGGCCAGGCCGACGATGCGTCCGGGCGCCTGCCGCGCGGCTTCCATGGCGATCATGCCGCCCATCGATGCGCCGCAGAGGACCAGCGGTCCGGGGTTCTCCTCCAGCACGGCCGCGGCCATGGTCTCGATGCGGCCGTGGCGCATGTGGGCGTCGCTCACCCGGGCATCGAGGGCGGGGGGCAGGGCGGGCCGCTGGGCCTCCCAGAGGCGTTCGTCGCAGGCGAGGCCGGGCAGCAATACGAGACTTGGCATGTGCGGATTCTCTGCGATGCGCGCGGTCGTGCGGATGTCACGCGCTGCGGGACAATAGGGCCCAGCCTATGCCCACTACCGAACTCATCCTGATCCGCCACGGCGAGACCGACTGGAACCGCGAGCTCCGCTTCCAGGGCCACATCGACGTTCCCCTCAACGACATGGGTCACGAGCAGGCGCGCCGGCTCGGGCTGCGCCTGGCCGGCGAGCCGGTGCAGCACCTCCTCAGCAGCGACCTGATGCGGGCGCAGCAGACCGCGACCCCCGCCGCACGCCAGCTCGAACTCGAAATCGTCACCTCGGTGGCGCTGCGCGAGCAGCATTTCGGCATCGTCGAAGGCATGCGCGCCGACGAGATCCAGAACCTGCATCCGCGCGCCTGGGAAGACTGGCTCCAGTTTCGCGAGGACCATGCGATGCCCGAGGGCGAGTCGGCGCGCCAGTTCCACGCCCGCATCATCGAGGCGCTGGGCCGCATCGCCACCGCGCATGAAGGTCAGAAGCTGCTGGTGGTCACGCACGGCGGCGTGCTCGACATGGTGTGGCGCACCGCGCGCGGGCTGGGCCTCAACGGGCCGCGCCAGAGCGAGATTCCGAACGCCGGCTTCAACCGGATCCGGATCGCCGATGCCGCTCAGCCCGAGCAGATCGAGATCGTCGACTGGGCGGATACGCGGCATCTGGCGGACCTGCCGGCCCAACCCACCTACGACCAGAGCCGGCATCGGAAGACGTAGGGCGCGGCGGCGCGGCTGCGCAAGATTCGTCAAGCAACGAGCAAGGGGAATCAAGGGCCGGCGCAGGGTCTGGGCCATCATCGCGGCTTGCAAGACCTTCGGAGCCGATGCCCATGGACTACGCGACCACCCGGGAACTCGTTGCCGCCCTGCAGGCCGGACAGACTTCGGCCGTCGCGCTGCTGGAGCGCTCGATCGAACGCATCGAGCAACTGGATCCGGTCTTCAACGCTGTCGTCGTGCGCGACTTCGAGCGCGCCCGCGAGGCGGCCGTCGCGGCGGATGCGGCGCTGGCGCGCGGGGACCGGCGGCCGCTGCTGGGCATCCCGATCACGGTCAAGGAAGCCTTCGATGTCGCGGGGCTGCCGACCACCTGGGGCATTCCGGGTACCGGGCAGCATCGCGCGGCCGATGACGCGGTCGTCGTCCGGAGGCTGAAGGCCGCCGGTGCCGTGCTCGTCGGCAAGACCAACGTCGCGATGCAACTCGCCGATTGGCAATCGACCAACCCGGTCTTCGGCACCACCCGCAATCCCTGGGACCCGGCGCGCACGCCGGGCGGCTCCTCCGGCGGCAGTGCCGCGGCGCTGGCGGCGGGCTACGTGTCGCTCGAATTCGGTTCGGACCTGGTCGGCTCGCTGCGCGTGCCGGCCCACTTCTGCGGCGTCTTCGCGCACAAGCCCACGCACGGCCTGGTGCCGATGCGCGGCTGCGCGCCGCCGGGCACGCCCGCGCTGTCGGTGGACCCGGGCGTCGATCTCGCGGTGGTCGGTCCGCTGGCGCGCAGTGCCGCCGACCTGGCGCTGGCGCTCGACGTCGTCGCCGGCCCCGACGATGCCGAGGCCGTCGCCTATCACCTCGCGCTGCCGCCGGCGCGGCAGGTCGCGCTCGGGGACTTCCGCGTGCTGGTGCTCGACCAGCATCCCCTGGTGGCGACTTCGGACGCGGTCCGCTCGGCATTGCAGCGCCTGTGCGGCGCGCTGGAGGGCGCCGGCTGCCGGATCGCCCGGACCAGCCCGCTGCTGCCGGACCTGGCGCGCGTCGCGTCGCTCTGGGGGCAACTGCTGTGGGCCATGATCAGCGCCGACATGCCGGGCCTCGAGGCCGGCATCAGCCACCGGGACTGGATCCATGCGGACCGCGCGCGGACCGGCATCGCGCACCAGTGGCGCGAGTTCTTCAGGCAGTGGGACGTGGTCCTGTGCCCGGTATCGCCGACGCCGGCCTTCCTGCATGACCACGGCGAGATGGAGGCGCGGCGTCTGCGCGTCGACGACCGGGACATCGCCTACAAGGACCAGTCGCCCTGGTCGAGCATTGCGACGCTGACCGGGCTGCCGTCGACCGCGATGCCGATCGGGCTCAGCGAAGAGGGGCTGCCGGTCGGCATGCAGGTCATCGGCCCGTACCTGGAGGACCGCACCACCATCGCCTTCGCCGAGGCCGTGGAGCGCGCGTTCGGTGGGTTCGTCGCGCCGCCGGGCCTGTCCGCACGGTAGCGCTACCGAGGCCTAGAATCGACGCATGAGCAATGACGAGCCTCCAGTCCGACGCGCCCGCCGAGGCAGCGGCGCGGTCACCCTTCATGACGTCGCGAAGCTCGCGGGCGTGGCGCCGATCACCGCCTCGCGGGCCTTGAGTTCGCCGCGGCAGGTGTCGGCCGAGGTGCTGAAGAAGGTCACGGCCGCGGTCGAGCGGACCGGCTACGTGCGCAACGTGCTGGCCGGCGGCCTGGCGTCCACGCGCAGCCGGCTGGTGGCGGCGGTGGTGCCGACGATTGCCGGCCCGGTGTTCCTGCAGACCGTGCAGTCCCTGACCCAGGCGCTGGCCGAGCGCGGCTACCAGCTGATGCTGGGCCAGAGCGGCTACGTCGATTCGCGCGAGGACGCGCTGCTCGAAGCCATCATCGGCCGCCGCCCGGACGGCATCGTGCTGACCGGCATCATGCATTCGCCCGAGGGGCGCAAGCGCCTGCTGGCCGCCGGCATCCCGGTGGTCGAGACCTGGGACCTCACGCCGACGCCGCTCGACATGCTGGTGGGCTTCTCGCACCCGGCGGTCGGCCGGGCGGTGGTCGAGTTCCTGCATGCCCGGGGCCGCCGCCGGCTGGCGGTGATCGCCGGCGACGACGAACGTGCCCTGCGGCGCTTGCAGGCCTTCCAGGACACGGCGCGCGCCGCCGGCCTGCCCGAAGTCGCCGTGGTGCGGGTGCCGGCGCCGACCACCCTGAAGAGCGGCCGCTCGGCGCTCGCCGAGCTGCTGCGCGAGGCGCCGGGCATCGACGCCGTCTTCTGCAGTTCGGACCTGCTCGCGCTCGGCGTCATGACCGAGGCGCAGGCGCGGGGCATTGCCGTTCCCGGGCAGCTGGCGGTGGTCGGCTTCGGCGACCTCGAATTCGCCGCCGATCTCCATCCGGCGCTGACCACGGTGCGCATCGACGGCACGGCCATCGGGCGCCAGGCCGCGCAGTTCATCGTCGACCGGGCGGAGGGCGGGCAGCGTGGGCCGCGGGTGGTCGACATCGGCTTCTCGATCGTCGAGCGCGCCAGCGCCTGATCCGTACAAACCCCTAGCCGGATCCGCTGGCCTTCGAAAAAAGGTAGCGCTATCATTCAACCATCAAAGGTAGCGCTACCATTTCAAGGAGACAGGCATGAAGAGATTGTTCGGCACGCTCGCCCTCGGCCTCGCGGCCCTCGGCGCCCAGGCCCAGGACTGGCCCCAGAAACCCGTGACCCTCGTGGTTCCCTTCCCGCCCGGCGGTTCGACCGACATGGTGGCGCGCGCCATGGCGCCGAAACTCGGCGACAAGCTGGGCCAGACCTTCCTGGTCGACAACAAGGCCGGCGCCACCGGCACCATCGGCGCGACCCAGGTGAAGCGCTCGGCGCCCGACGGCGCCACCTTCCTCGTGACCTCGCTGGGCCCGCTCGTGATCGCACCGCACCTGATCAAGGGCATGCCCTACGACGCGCTGAAGGACTTCGACCTGATCACGGTGGCGGTGCAGGCGCCCAACGTGCTGGTGGTGCCGGCCAAGTCGCCGCACAAGTCGGTGGCCGACGCCATCGCGAACCTGAAGGCGAACCCGGGCAAGATGACCTTCGCCTCCTCGGGCAACGGCTCGAGCGACCACCTCACGGCCGAGCTGTTCTGGCAACAGACCGCCACCAGCGGTCTGCACGTGCCGTACAAGGGCGGGGCGCCCGCGATCACGGACCTGCTCGGCGGCCAGGTCGATGCGTCGTTCCAGAACGTCAACGCGGTGGTGCAGAACATCCAGGCCGGCAAGCTCCGGGCGCTCGCGGTGACCGGCGACAAGCGTTCGCCCGTGCTGCCCGAGGTCCCCACCGCGGCCGAAGCCGGCATCAAGAACCTCGAGGTCTATTCGTGGCAGGCGATCGTCGCGCCCAGGGGCCTGTCGCCCGCGGTGCGCAGCAAGGCGCACGATGCGATGGTCGCCGCGCTCAACGACCCCGCGGTCAGGCAGCAGTTCACCGCCATCGGCCTCGAGGTGGTCGCCAACACGCCCGAGCAGTTCGCCAAGTTCCAGCAGCAGGAGTTCGCTCGCTGGAAGAAAGTGATTGACACAGGCAAGATCTCAATCGACTAAGCAGAGTACCCGCCATGCCCCATTCCACCCCCTTCGTCACCGCGCTGCGCGTGATCCCGGTCGCCGGCCGCGACAGCATGCTGTTGAACCTGAGCGGCGCGCACGGACCCTTCTTTACCCGCAACCTGCTGATCCTCACCGACAACGCCGGGCGCACCGGCGTCGGCGAGGTGCCGGGCGGCGAGAAGATCCGCCAGACGCTCGAGGACGCGCGCGACCTGGTCGTCGGCCAGTCGATCGGCGCCTGCCAGCGCGTGCTGCAGCAGGTGCAGAAACAGTTCGCCGACCGCGACGCCGGTGGACGCGGACTGCAGACCTTCGACCTGCGCACCACCATCCATGCGGTGACCGCGATCGAGTCGGCGCTGCTCGACCTGCTGGGCCAGCACCTGGGCGTGCCGGTCGCGGCGCTGCTCGGTGAAGGCCAGCAACGCGACGCGGTCGAGATGCTGGGCTACCTGTTCTTCGTCGGCGATCGCGACCAGACCGACCTGCCCTATGCCCGTGAGCCCGGGGCCGACAACGACTGGTGCCGGCTGCGGCACGAGCAGGCGATGACGCCCGAAGCCGTGGTGCGGCTGGCCGAGGCGGCGCGCGACCGCTACGGCTTCAACGACTTCAAGCTCAAGGGCGGCGTGCTGCGCGGCGAGGCCGAGATCGAGTGCATGGTCGCGCTGCACGAGCGCTTCCCCGGGGCCCGCGTCACGCTCGACCCCAACGGCGGCTGGCTGCTCAAGGATGCGATCCGCCTGATGCGCGACATGCGCGGCGTGGTCGCCTATGCCGAGGATCCCTGCGGCGCCGAGGAGGGCTTCTCGGGCCGCGAGGTGATGGCGGAGTTCCGGCGCGCCACCGGCCTGCCGACCGCCACCAACATGATCGCCACCGACTGGCGCCAGATGAGCCATGCGCTGGCGCTGCAGTCGGTCGACATTCCGCTGGCCGATCCGCATTTCTGGACCATGGCCGGCTCGGTGCGGGTGGCCCAGACCTGCCGCGACTGGGGACTGACCTGGGGTTCGCACTCGAACAACCACTTCGATGTCTCGCTCGCGATGTTCACCCAGGTGGGCGCCGCCGCGCCGGGCCGCGTGACCGCGATCGACACCCACTGGATCTGGCAGGACGGCCAGCGCCTGACCAAGGAGCCGCTGCGCATCGAGGGCGGCCTGGTGCAGTTGCCGAAGAAGCCGGGCCTGGGCGTCGAGCTCGACATGGCGGAGGTCGAGAAGGCTCACCAGCTCTACAAGCAGCACGGCCTCGGCGCGCGCGACGATGCGGTCGCGATGCAGGGCCTGATTCCCGGCTGGCGCTTTGACCCCAAGCGCCCGGCCTTCGACCGATAGGACTGAGACCTTGCGGGACAGACCAAGAAACTGCGCAGCAGTTTTTGCTCTGTCCTCAACTGACTAGAAGGAGCCATCCATGAGAGAAAACCGCCTGCGCACGCTGTGGAAATCGGGAGGCGCCGCGGTCAACGGCTGGCTCGCGATTCCCAATGGCTTCTCGGCCGAGACCATGGCCCACCAGGGCTGGGACTCGCTGACCATCGACCTGCAGCACGGCGTGGTCGACTACCAGTCGATGATCCCGATGCTGCAGGCGATCTCGACCACCGACACGGTGCCCGTGGTGCGCGTGCCGTGGCTCGATCCGAGCGCGCTCATGAAGGCGCTCGACGCCGGCGCCTATGGCCTCATCTGCCCGATGATCAGCACCGCCGACGAGGCCGCGCGGCTGGTCGCCTACACCCACTACGCGCCGCGCGGCACCCGCAGCTTCGGGCCGGTGCGCGCCTCGCTCTACGGCGGCGCCGACTATGCGCAGCATGCCAACGACACCATCGTGACCTTCGCGATGATCGAGACCGCGCAGGCACTGGACAACCTCGACGCCATCCTGTCGGTCGAGGGGCTGGACGCGGTCTACATCGGGCCATCCGACCTCTCGCTGGCGCTGGGCTGCAGGCCGGTGTTCGACGAGGTCGACCCGCCGGTCGCGCAGGCCATCGACCACATCCTCGAGCGCGCCAAGGCGCACGGCCTGGTGGCCGGGATCCACAACGGCACGGCCGAAGGCGCGCTGGCGCGCATCGCCAAGGGCTTCCAGTTCGTCACCGTGAGTTCGGACGCGCGACTGATCGCGGCCGGCTCGCAGCAACTGCTTTCGCAAATGCGCGCCGCTCCGGCGGCGCCCGGCTCCACCTCCTACTGAAAGGGAACTGACCATGAAGATCGGATTCATCGGCCTCGGCATCATGGGCGCGCCGATGGCGCAGAACCTGCTGCAGGCGGGCCACGAGATGATCGTGCGCACGCGCAGCAAGGTGCCCGACGCGCTGAAGGGCGCCACCGTCTGCAAGACCAACGCCGAGGTGGCGCGCGCGGCCGAGGTCGTCATCCTGATGCTGCCGGACACGCCCGACGTCGAGCAGGTGCTGTTCGGCGAGGACGGCGTCGCTTCCGGGCTCACCAAAGGCAAGACGGTGATCGACATGAGCTCGATCGCGCCGATGGAGACCAAGCGCTTCGCAAAGAAGATCAACGAACTCGGCTGCGACTACCTCGACGCCCCGGTCTCGGGCGGCGAAGTGGGCGCCAAGGCCGCCAGCCTGACCATCATGGTGGGCGGCGACGAGGCCGTGTTCGAGCGCGCCCGGCCGCTGTTCGAGGCCATGGGCAAGAACATCACGCGGGTGGGCGGCAACGGCGACGGCCAGACCACCAAGGTGGCGAACCAGATCATCGTGGCGCTCAACATCGCGGCGGTCGGCGAGGCGCTGCTGTTCGCCAGCAAGGCCGGCGCCGATCCGGCCAAGGTGCGGCAGGCGCTGATGGGCGGCTTCGCGGCCAGCCGCATCCTCGAGGTGCATGGCGAGCGGATGATCAAGCGCACCTTCAATCCGGGCTTCCGGATCGCGCTGCACCAGAAGGACCTGAACCTGGCGCTTGCCGGCGCGAAGGAAATGGACGTGGCGTTGCCGCAGACCGCGTCGGCGGCCCAGCTGATGCAGTCCTGTGCCGCCCATGGGTGGGACCAGCTCGATCACTCGGCGCTGGTCAAGGCGCTCGAGCAGATGGCTGCCCACGAAGTGGCGAAGGGCTGATCAGCCGAAGGCGGGCAGGCCGAGCCGCGTGTAGACCGCGGCCGCCTGCCGGCGCAGCCGCAGCGACTCCGGCTGGCCGTTGACCTGCTGCTGCAGGATGCCCTGAGCGCCGGCCAGCGAGGCCTCGGTGCCCAGGCGTGTCAGCGCATCGAGATACACCTGTTCGAACAAGTCGCGCTGCGCATGGCTGCCGCCGATCTCGACCAGCCGCGGCAGCGCCTGGCCCAGGCCATCGATGGCCGCCGCGAAGTCGCCGTGCGCGTGGGCGCGAAGGCCATGTGCTGCCGGCACGCAGACGCGCTGCCAGGCCTCGCGCGTCGATGGCGGCGCGTTCGGCGCGAACGCCTCGATGTTGTGCAGCAGGACATCGGCCTCGGCGCGGCCGGCGCGTGCCAGCCCGTAGAGGTATTGCAGGTCCAGGAAGGGCAGCACGTGGTCGCCGAGCCGCTCGGCCAGGTGGTCGGCCACGTCATGCCATCGGTCGCCGACCGGAATGCCCGCGAGCTCGAAACGCGCCAGCAGCGATACCGCGCCGACCTGGTCCTGGGAGTAGCCCTTGACCACGCCCCAGACCTCGCGGTCGTAGACCTCGAGCGCCTCGGCGTCGCGGCCCAGGTCGATCAGGAACAGCGCGACGTGCCACCAGTTGTGCGTGACCATGAAGGAGTTGAGCCCGACCCAGGTGTCGCTGAGGGCCCGCATGACGGCCAGTCCTTCATGGAGGCGCCCTTCGGTCAGCATCACGTGGCCGAGTGCGTGGTGCGCCCAGGGCTCCTTGCGCCGCATAGCGATCGCGCGGCGCGCGCTGGCCTCGGCCTCGCGCAGCAGGTGGCATTGCTCGTAGCCGAAGGCCGCCATGCCGTGCAGGTAGGGCACGTCGCCGGCTGCGGGCAGCGCGGCCAGTGCGAGCCGCAGCATGCCGGGGCAGTCGCCGGTGTTGAAGCAGTGGTACTGGCCCAGCTTGAGCGAAGCCAGGTCGCGCGGATGCTCCTTCGCCTGCTCCTGGTGCAGCGCGATGGCGCGCGCGATGTCGCCGGCGGCCCAGGCCGCGATGGCTTCGATGTAGCGCCGCTCGCGCGGCGTGGCACGCGCCGCGCCGGCCCGGGCACGGTCGAGGAAGGGGCGGGCGTTGGCGGCCGCCTCCTTCGATTCGGCGAACAGGTGCAGCGTCGCGCAGTAGGCCTGCACGATCGGGCTCGCATCGTCGGCGGCGGCCAGCGCGTCGACCGCGCGTGCCTCACAGGAGATGAAGCCCTCGACGAAGGCATCGATCGCCGGCAGGCTCGCGACGCCGTCGACCGTGACCGGATTGCCCAGGCTGTCGGTGAAGCTCATCGCGTCGCTTGCTACGCCCTGGCGGGTCACCCGCGCGGCGGCTCGGGCCAGGGCCGCTGCGGATCGCGGATCAGCTCGAACGCGCGCGAAATCTTGAGCACGCCCAGGTCGTCGAAGCGCTGCCCCGCGATCTGCAGGCCGATCGGCAGGCCGCCGGCGCTGTAGCCGCAATTGATCGAGGCCGCGGGCTGCTCCGACATGTTGAACGGCACCGTGAAGCCGATGTGCTCCAGCGGCCGCAGCGGGTCGTTGGTGGGCGAGGGCGCCTCGGCCGCGGCGGGCAGGTTCGGTGCGGTCGGCGAGATCACGTAGTCGTACCGGGCGCAGGCCGCCACGGCCGCGACCCGCGTCGCATGGAACTGGCTGAAGGCGCGGAACACATGCTCGCCGCTGAAGCCCTCGGCGCTCTCGGCCCACTGGCGGATGTAGGGCAGCACCTTGGCCCGTTGCTCGGGACGCAGCGCGTTCATGTCGACCAGCGAGCGCATGCGCCACAGGTGGTCCATGCCGTCGAGCATCGCCTGCGACATAAAGGGCTGCATCGTTTCCACGACCGCGCCCGCGCGTTCGAAGAGGCGCGCCGCGTGCTCGACCGCGGCCCGGATCTCGGGCTCCACGGCCAGGCCGCAGCCGGCGTCGAGCAGGAGGCCGATGCGCAGGCCGCGCAGGTGGTCGGTGCCCACATCGAAGCTCGACCACGCGAGCTCCTGCGCCGGCAGGCTCATGCTGTCGCGCGCATCGGGCAGCGCCAGCGTCTGCATCATCAGCGCGGCATCGCCGACGCTGCGCGTCATCGGCCCTGCGGCCCGGCCCATGTAGGGCGGGTCGATCGGGATCCGGCCCAGGCTGGGCTTGAGCGTGAAGATGCCGCACCAGGCGGCCGGCAGTCGCAGCGACCCGCCGATGTCGGTGCCGATGTGCAGCGGGCCGTAGCCCGCGGCCGCCGCGGCGCCGGCGCCGGCACTCGATCCGCCGGGCGTCTTCGACAGGTCCCAGGGATTGCGCGCCAGTGCATGGAAGCTCGAGAGGCCCGAGGACAGCATGCCGTAGTCGGGCATCGTGGTCTTGCCGAGGATCACCGCGCCGGCTTCCTTGAGCCGCGCCGCGGGGGGCGCGTCGACGGCCGCCGGTCGCAGCTCGCTCGCCGCGGTGCCGGCGGGCATCGGATCGCCGCGGGTGGCGATGTTTTCCTTGATCGTGGTCGGCACGCCGTCGAGCGCGCCCAAGGGCTTGCCGTGGCCCCAGCGCGCCTCGGCCGCGCGCGCCTGTTCGAGCGCGGCCTCGGGGCGCAGCAGCCAGGTGGCCTGCAGATGCGGCTCCCAGTGCTCGATGTGGTCGAGCACCGATTGCGTGACCTCGACCGGCGAGAGGCTCTTGTCGCGGTAGCCGGCGAGCAGCTCTCGCGCCGAGAGTTCGTGCAGCGCGCGCGTCACGACCAGGACAGCGCCGACAGATCGTTGACGAAGACCGGCATGTCCTTCCACAGGCCCTTGACGCCCTTCTTCGCGACGGTCGGCCACTGGGGCTGGAACAGGAAGCCGTTGGCGGCGTCGTTGGCCAGCAGGCGCTGCGCATCGCCCAGCAGCTTGTTGCGTTCGGCCGTGTTGCCGGTGGCCTTGATCTTGTCGAACAGGGCGTTGAATTCCTTCGACTGGTAGCCCCAGTAGTAGTCCGGCTTCGCGTAGTTGCCGAGGTCGAAGGGCTCGACGTGCGAAATGACGCTGAGGTCGAAGTCGTGGCCGCCGCCGTAGGTGGCGCTGAGCCACTGGGCCCATTCGACGTTCTGGATCTTGACGACGATGCCGATCTTGGCCAGTTGCGCGGCGATCACCTCGCCGCCTTGGCGCGCATAGGGCGGCGGCGGCAGCGTCATCGTGAGCTCGAGCGGGGTCTTCACGCCGGCCTCGGCCAGCAACTGCTTGGCCTTCTCGATGTTGAAGGGGTTGACCGCCGTGGTGTCGACATAGCCCGCGGCGCCCGGCACGTAGTGGCTGCCGATCGGCACGCCGAAGCCGTCGACCGCGCCCTCGATGACCGCCTTGCGGTCGATCGCCATCAGGATCGCGCGCCGCACGCGCACGTCGTCCAGCGGCTTCCTCTTGTTGTTGATGGACAGGATGGTCTTGGCGCGCGAGCCGCTCAGGATCACCTGGAACTGCGGGTTGTTCTTGAACTGCGGCACCACGCGCGTGCCGATGCGCGGGAAGGCGTCGACGTCGCCGGCCAGCACCGCGGCGGCCTGGGCGGCCGGGTCGGAGATGAAGCGGAACGTGACCTTGTTGATCTTGGCCGCGCCCGGGTTGCGGAAGCCGTCCCACTTGCTCAGCACCAGCGAGCTGCCCTTGTTCCAGCTGTCGAGCTTGTAGGGGCCGGTGCCCACGGGCTTGGTGGCGTTGGTGTCGGCGCTCTTGGGCTCGACGATGACGGCTGTCGCCTGGCCCAGCACGAACGGCAGCTCGGGGTCGATCTCCTTGTTGATCAGGACCACCGTGTGGTCGTCGATCACCTGGGTGCTGATGTTGGCGAAGGTGCGCTTGTCCTTGTTGGTGCTTTTCTCGCTGCCGGCGCGGTCGAACGAGAACTTGACCGCCTGCGCGTTGAAGGGTTCGCCGTTCTGGAACTTGACGCCGCGCTTGAGCTTGAAGGTGTAAGTGCGCAGGTCGGGCGAGACCTCCCAGCTCTCGGCCAGCAGCGGCGTGACGCTGCCGTCGGCATTGATCTTGGTCAGCGTTTCGAAGACGTTGTACTGGACGATCTCGGCGATCGCGGAGGCGGCGCCGGCGGACGGATCCAGGCCCGGCGGTTCGAGTGCCATGCCCAGCACGATCGAGTCCTTGCGGCCCTGCGCCAGCGCGGCCTGCGGCAGCGCGAGCGGCACGGTGGCGAGTGCGGCGGTGGTCAGGAGGGTGCGGCGATTCAGCATGGTTCAGGGCTCCAGGGAAAAGCAAATGGGAAATAGAACGTTACATCATCGCGAGCCGGTGCCTGCGCGGCAAGCATTTGCTTATGCGGCGGACAGCGGCTCGGCTCGCGGCACCGCGGCGAGCAGTGCCTGGGTGTAGGGATGCCGCGCATGCGCGAAGAGCTGCTGCGGCGCACCGCGCTCGACCACGATGCCGCGGTGCAGCACGCAGACCTCGTCGCACAGGTGGTTGACCACCGCGAGGTCGTGGCTGATCAGCAGGTAGCTGATGCCGAACTGCTGCTGCAGGTCCTGCATGAGGTTGAGCACCTGGGCCTGGACCGAGACGTCGAGCGCGCTGACCGGCTCGTCGGCCACGATCAGCCGGGGCCGCGTGATCAGGGCCCGTGCGATCGCGATGCGCTGGCGCTGGCCGCCCGAGAACTCGTGCGGATACTTGTGCAGGTCGCTGGTGCGCAGGCCGACGGCGGCCAGCGCTTCGGT
The DNA here is from genome assembly GCF_056403395.1 of Variovorax sp. P2_H12. NCBI lineage: Bacteria > Pseudomonadati > Pseudomonadota > Betaproteobacteria > Burkholderiales > Comamonadaceae > Variovorax > Variovorax sp. P2_H12. The sequence continues at coordinate 124,620 of NZ_JBFUFO010000016.1, forward strand.
GGCACGCTCGCGCTGCTCGACGCGGCTGGTCTCGGCCAGTGCTTCGAGCGGCTCGGCGACGATGCGCGCCACGGTCTGGCGCGGATCGAGCGAGCCGTAGGGGTCCTGGAACACCATCTGCACATCGCGCCGCGCCGCGCGCAGTTCGTCCTTGGGCAGTGCATGCAGGTCGCGGCCAAGCAGCTTCACGCTGCCCGAGGTCGGCCGGTCCAGCGCCATCACCAGCCGCGCGATGGTCGACTTGCCCGAGCCCGATTCGCCGACGATGCCCAGGCTCTGGCCGGGGCGGACGCTGAAGCTCACGCCGTTGAGTGCCTTCACCATCGGCGGCGGGCCGAACAGGCGTTCGCGCGGCAGGGTGTAGTGGCGAACGAGGTCCGTGACTTGAAGCAGCGCGGCCGAATTCGGATCGGGATCGAAGTGGTCCGTCATGCGGCGGCTCCTTCTTCGGCGGCGATCTCGTCGAGCCGGATGCAGCGCACCCGGTGGTCGTGCGGCAGCAGCACCGGCGGCGGACGTGTCGCCTGGCAAGCCTCGACCGTGAAGCTGCAGCGGCCCGCGAACGGACATCCCGGCGGCAGGTCCACCAGTTCGGGCACGCTGCCGCGGATGGTCGCGAGCTTGAGGCCGCGCGGGGCGCCCAGCGCCGGCCGGGCCGCGAACAGGCCGCGGGTGTAGGGGTGGGCGCGCTCGGCGAAGACCGCGGCGGTCGG
>NZ_JBFUFO010000017.1:0-120999 GCF_056403395.1 Variovorax sp. P2_H12
AAGCATGCCCGTGGCCAGGTCGTACTCCCATACCGCGCCTTCGCCGTTGCCGCCCGCGCCCGCGTCGTTCACCCCGGTCGCGGTGTCGACGATGAACAGCTTGCCGTCGTGATGCCAGATGCCTTCGCCTCGCGCCATGCGCAAGCCGCCCTGCGCCCAGCCCTGCGCAAACGGGCCGGCCACCGATGTGGTGCCCGCGAAGCCTGGCAGCGCAATCGACGCCGGGTTGGCATCGGGATCGGCGATGTCCACCCATTCGAGGCTGTGCGTGTCGCCGGTCGAGGCGACATTGAGGTCGGCGTTGGCCTTGCCGACCACCTTGGCCATCTGCAGCTTGCCGCCCGCTTCGTAGCTGCCCGGGCGGCCGCTCGCATCGTTGGGGATGAAACGATAGAAGCCCGACTTGTTGCGGCTGTCCTCGGTGAGGTAGGCGAAGCGCGTCTTCGGGTCGACGGCGACGGCCTCGTGGCTGAACCGGCCCATCGAGACGATCGGCTTGCCCGTCGTCTCGGCCGCGTTTGCGCGCACCTCGAACACGTACCCGTGCTTCTTGCCGCCTTGCGACTCGAGGTTGCTGCCGGTCTCTTCGCAGCTGAGCCAGGTGCCCCAGGGCGTGGGACCGCCGGCGCAGTTGGTGAGGGTGCCGCCCAGGCTCGCCTCCATGCCGAGCCACTGGCGGCCCTTGAAGCGCAGGTTGGTGGTTCCGCCGCCGGCAAATCGACCGTTCACGCTGCTCGAGGCGGTGTCGTACATGGCCGGCGCCTGGATCAGGCCTGTCGATTGGCCGCGCTCGTGGTTGCGCACCAGCACCACGTCGACGCTGTTGCCGCGACCGTACGAAGCGATCACCGCCATGCCGTCGTGATTGCTCGGGCAGGGTTGGCCGTTGTTCATCGGGTCACCGGTCCAGCCGTAGGACCGGTAGGCAAAACCCTCAGGCAGCTGCAGCAGCGGCAGGCCCGTGGCTTCATCGAGCGCAGGCGCGACGGGACCGTACGGGCTGGCGACGAGGCCGGTGCTGCCGGTGGCGGCGTTGGCGTTTCGAGCTTGCAGCGCCTGCATGGTGCCGATGAACGAGAGGGCGGCAACCGAGGTCGAGCCGCGCAGAAAACCGCGGCGGGAATTTAGCGACATGAGAGCTCCTGAGGGTGTGGGGGGTGCCCCGCATTGAAGAGCGTCGCTGTGACAGCGCCGTTACAGGCCGCGGTTCTTGGGGGTTATGGTGAGCGAGCCTGGTCAAAGTTGTTGAGCCAGCCGTCCCAGATGGCGAGCTTTCCCAGACACGCGACACTTGGGGCCTCTTCCCGCGAAGCCGCTTCCGGGCCCTGATCGGCTGCTGATGGCTGGGCCGCCGGCAGCAGGGCGCCTCACCTCTATTGATGAGGTCGAGCCTGAGGCGCGCCAGTTTTTCTATCAATTTTCGGTTCCCGCCCTAGACTTCACGTCGCGGCCGCTACGTCGTGCACATCGACAGGTTCTTTCGGTGCCCTGTCGGCCACAACGGCGATTGGGTTCGAGTCGAGGTGGCAAACGCGGTTTTCCATCGCACAACCTCGACAGCGATGTGGCGGTCTCCGGCGCTGGTAGGGGACGCTGAGGCGCCGCTCTTGACCGAGCGGATTCCCCGATGCCGGGGACCGCCTTCCCGACCGGTCTGGGTAGGTGCTGACCATCGTTCGAGGAGTCTGCCATGCCGATGCCGCTAGAGTTGCTCCAGGCGCTCGCTGATGCCGAACCGCCGATCGACATCGTCAATCCATCAGTCCATCGGGAACTGCGAATCCTTCATGAGGCTGGCCACATCATCTGCAGCTTCCCGCCGCTGGGGACGGCCCGGCCGCAACCCGCCTGCGTCCACATGGTGACGGCGCTCGGTCACAAGGCGCTCAGGTACTTCGGGCCAGGAGCGTCGTGGCGCAAGAGCGGCGATGCAGCTTGGTGAGAATGTCGGAGAGTGGGCACGTTTTTTTTCATCTAGTCTCGGCCCAGCTCCGCACCTCTCGGCAAGTCGATCGGAGCCAAGAGGCCGATCGATGTTACAAGTACGCTGCGTCGGCTCCCTCGGAAAACTTAGTATCCCGCGCCTGCATGGGCGCGATTGAGCAACGGCGAGGCCGCACTCACGGCCGCAATTTCGTTAGCGGCCTCCGTCAACGCCGGGGCGAGTTCCCGAAGCTTCTTTTCATTCAGGCGGACGGTCGGCCCGGAAATGACCAACACGCCGACTGCGCCCTTGTTGCCAGGCCGGATCGCGACTGCGACAGACGCCAGCCCTTCCACATAGGTCTCGCTCGTGATGGCATAGCCATCCGCTCGGATTCGGCGTAGCGCCTTCATCAGCGCGGCAATGGAAGGGGGGGCCTTGGGACCGAAGCGCTCCGGCTTTCCCAGCCCCTGTTTGGTAACGAGTGCAATTGCATCGTCGTCGCTCAATGTCGCGAGCCAGCACTGCCCTGAAGACGTACAAGACAGCTGTGCGTCGATTCCCATGTCGGGGTCGTACTTCAAGCCGCTGCGCGCGCCCTGTGAAAGCGCCACCCAGGTCAGGTGATCCACATCCACCACGCCGAGGCGCACCAGTTCGCCGCTGGATTCGGCCAGCCGGTCCAAGATGGGCTGGCACAGATCCACGACACCGGAATACTTCAGGTAGTTGAGGCCGAGAGAAACCAGTTTTGTCGTCAAGACATAGTCTCCGCGCTCTCGCGACTGCCGAACGTATCCTTGCGCTGCAAGTTCCAGGAGCAAGCGATGGGCCGCGCTGCGCGGCATCTCCAGCTCATCGGCCAGGGTGGCGAGGGAAACGCCGTTGACGTCGGCGGCCAGCCGTTCGAGGATACCCAGGGTTCTTTGCAATACGCCGGACATTCGGATCTGCCTTCAGCGGCCTCGAGGCGCGCGTGGGTTGTTTAAATGGCCAAGCTTACCGGTTGTCGGGTCTGCGCCGCCCGAAGCACAGCCTGGATCGCCTGGAGGGTCCGCAACGCGTCGGGCCCCGAGCACACCGGCGTCTCCTGACCTTCCGCTACGGCACGGAAATGGCGCAGTTGTTCGGTGTAGGGGTCGGCGGCGTGGACCGCCGTGCGTTCGTGCGTCAACGGAGCGTGCCAGCCGCGGCTGCCACTGTAGCGCCACACATCGAGCCGCGGCAATGTCAGCGAGCCTTCCGTGCCGGAGATGAAATGCGAGTTCACGTCCTGCTGCGCATAGTGTGATGCTTCTCCGGCGGCCAGATCCCAGTTCCACGGCGAGACTGCCGCGTCCGAAACGCACATCGTGCCGAGCGCCCCGTTGGCGAATCGCAGCGTCACTGCCGCAGTGTCCTCGACCTCGAAGCCGCGCAAGGCGTTGGAGGTGAGCGCCTGGACTTCTGCGATTTCGCCCAGCAGGTAGCGCAGCATGTCGATGTCGTGAATCAGATTGATCAGCACCGGGCCTCCGCCCGGCTGCCGCCGCCAAGCCAGGTCGTAGTAGCTGTCGGGCTTGAGCCAGGTCGCCATCGCGTTCACGCTGACCGGGCGGCCCAGCACGCCATCTGCGATGAGCGCCTTGGCCGCACGCATGATCGGATTGTGGCGCCGCTGGTGACCGACCATCAGCGGCACGCCGTGCGCCGATGCAGCATCGCACAAGCGCTTCGCTTCTTCGGCGTTGTCGGCGACCGGCTTTTCCATCAGGACGGGAAGCCCGCGGGCGATGCAAGCCAGGCCGATTTCGGCATGGGTGGCGTTGGGCGTGGCGACGATCGCGCCCTCGATCGGCGCGCGTGCAAGCATGTCGCGGAAGTCGGCGAACCATGGCACTGCCAGGCGGTCGGCCAGCAGGCGAGCGCCGTCGGTCGGGTCGGCGATGGCGCCCAGCGCGACCACGTCGTGTCGCGCAAGACGTTCGATGTGCATGCGACCGATGGCACCCGCTCCGATCACGCCGATGGGGAAGCGGGTATGAGGTTCGCAAGCAGATGAAGACATGTCAGATCCCCGATGCGGGTGTTGGAATCAAGTTTAATTTCTGAATAGTATTCCAAGAAGCAGGATCGTGCAGTGACGTCCTCGCTCTACGGCTTGAGCGTTCGCTCCGGGTTGCGCATGGCCTCGGCCGCGCGAGCGCGGAACTCGCGTGGCGTCATGCCGGTTCGCTTGCGGAAGAATCGACTGAAGTAGGCCTCGTCCGCAAAGCCGAGCCCGTCGGCCAACTGGCGGACGCTGCTCGCGGTATAGACGAGTTCCCGCTGGGCCTCGTGGATCAATCGGGCTTGCACCACTTCCAAGCCAGACATGCCCAGTGCGTCGCGGCAGAGACGTGTCAGCTGGCCCGGTGTGACGCCCAGCTGCGATGCGTACGCCTGCATCGGGAGGTGCTCCTTGAAATGCCGGTCGACGAGGGCCCGGAACTTTTCGATCTGCACGGCCTTGCGTGAAGCGAGCCGCACGGGTTCCGTCGCCTGGATAGCCTGCAGTCGTGCAATCTTCACGAGCAGGGCGATCAACAGTGACATGCCCGCCGCCACATGCCCGGTGGCGTGGAAGCGACTCTCGCGCTCGATCGCCAGGAAGAGTGGCATGAGTTCTTCAATGTCGCGTTCGCTTGGCAGAGCGGTGGCGCCCGGCTTGTGGACCGTCTGCAGCAACTCCGGCATGAGGACGCCGGCCAAGGATTCCAGGGGGCGTTGTGCAGCCGTGATCACCGGGCCGTCGACGTCGGGAGAAAAGTGAAATCCATGCACGGTTTGTGCAGGAATCAGAAGAATGCAGGGCGACGCCAGCTGGATCCGTGCCTGATCGAGCAGCACTTCGACCGAGCCCTGCGTCAGGCAAAGGATCTGGATGAATGCATCGTGCGTGTGGGGTCGGATCTCCCAGTTGTAAGGGAGCGAGCGCTCCGGGATCCATTCGAAATCGAAGAAGCTCTGCCAGGCTGGCAGAGCTTGATCCCCGTAGAGGGAGTAGTTCGGAATGTCCCGCGCCATGTGATTTCCGTCGAAGCCTGCACGAATTGTCCTGACATTTGCTGGATTCGTCAAAACCAGTCAGCGCGGGCATGCCAACAATTTGGTCTTCAAAAAAAGGAGACCTCATGACCCCCAACTCTCGGCCGCACTGGCTCGGCCTGGAAGGACAGGTGTGCGTCGTGACCGGCGCCGCCAGCGGCATCGGCGCTGCCGTCGCCCGCAGCCTGGCGCAGGCAGGCGCAAAGGTCGCGCTGCTCGATCGCGATCTTGCGGGGGCACAGGGCGTGGCCTCGGAACTCGGCGCCTCCGGTCTGGCCGTGCGCTGCGACATCGCGGACGAGGCCAGCGTGGAGGCCGCTGCGCAGCACGTGCGGGCCGAACTCGGCAACTGCCGAGTCCTTGTCAACAACGCCGGCCTGCTGCGCCCGGGGGGGTTGGCGGATGTGAGCCTCGCCGACTGGAACCATGTCCTGTCGGTCAACCTCACGGGCTACCTGCTGTGCGCACGGGCCTTCGCAGAGCCCATGCGAGAGGCCGGGTGCGGCAGCATCGTCAATGTGGCTTCCATCTCGGCCCTCTTTCCGCAGACGGGCAGCGGCGCCTACAGCGCCAGCAAGGCGGGCGTGCTGCTGATGTCGCGCCAGATGGCGGTGGAGTGGGGGCCCGAAGGCGTGCGCAGCAACGCCATATGTCCCGGAATGATCCGAACGGCGCTTTCGGCCGGCTTCTACGAGCAGGCCGGCTTCGAGGCCCGTCGCGCCGCCGTGACCGCCAGCCGCCGGATCGGGGAGCCGCAAGACATCGCCGACGTGGCGCTATTTCTTGCCAGCCCGCGCTCGGCGTACGTGAACGGCGCTGAGCTTTCGGTCGACGGTGGCATGTCCTCCATGTTGATGGACATGGTCCCGCGCCCCGGATTCAACAACGCTGTCGTCCACTGAACCCGCGAACGGAGATCGAGAAAATGTCCCAAGACTTCAAGTGCGATCTGATCGTGATCGGCTCCGGCGCGGCCGGCCTTGCCACCGCCATCACGGCAAGAAAGCGCGGCCTCGATGTGGTGGTGCTGGAGAAGGAGCCGGTGTTCGGCGGCACCACCGCACTTTCCGGGGGCGTGCTGTGGATTCCGATGGGCCCGCATGGCCGCAAGCAGAATCCGGCCGACACGCGGGAGGCCGTGCGAACCTACATGATGCAGGAGACGGGCGCGTTCTACGACGAAGCCGCGGTCGAAGCGTTCCTCGACTTCGGCCCGCGGATGGTCGAGTTCTTCGAACGCGAGACCGACATGAAGTTCGTGCCGACACTCTATCCCGACTACCACCCCGATGCCCCGGGCGGTGCAGACATCGGTCGCTCGATCCTGGCGGCCCCCTACGACATCCGCGGTCTTGGCAAGGACATGGCGCGCTTGAAACCCCCGCTCAAGACCATCACGTTCATGGGCATGATGTTCAACTCGTCGAACGCCGACCTCAAACACTTCTTCCAGGCGACGAAGTCGCTGACCTCTTTCCTGTACGTCGCCCGGCGACTCGCAACGCACATGAAGGAATTGCTGCTCTACCGTCGCGGCATCAACGTGACCAGCGGCAATGCGCTGGCGGCACGTCTGGCGAAATCTGCACTGGATCTGGGCATCCGGATCCTCACGAGCTCACCCGCGAAGCAGGTGCTGCTCGAAGGCGGCAAAGCGGTCGGCGTGCTTGCGACAGGCCCGCAGGGCGACTGCCGGATCACCGCACGCCATGGCGTGGTACTGGCCTGCGGCGGATTTCCGCACGACATTCAACGCATCGCCAAGGCCTATCCACACGTTCAGCGCGGCGCAGAGCACCTGTCGCCTACGCCTGTCGGCAACACCGGCGACGGCCTCGCGATGGCTGAGGCCGCCGGCGGCACGGCCGACATCCGCTTCGCAGACAGCGCGGCTTGGATGCCGGTGTCCCGCGTGGACTATGGCAAAGGCGAAATCGGCGTGTTCCCGCACCTGCTGGACCGCTACAAGCCGGGCGTCATCGGTGTGTTGAAGAACGGCAAGCGCTTCACGAATGAATCGAACTCCTACCACGACGTGGGCGCGGCCATGGTGCGCGCCTGCGCCGGGCAGAAAGAGACAGCGATGTGGCTGGTGTGTGACAAGGAGACGCTCGGCAGGTACGGCATCGGCTTCGTCAAGCCTGCGCCCATGCCAATCGGAAAACACCTTCGCAGCGGCTATCTGATCCGAGGGGCGACGCTGTCCGAACTCGCGAGAAACGCCGGCATCGACCCGGCGGGTCTGGAGGCGACGGTGCGCGCGTTCAACGTCGGCGCGGTCAAGGGTGAGGACCCGGAGTTCGGCCGCGGCACCACCTCGTTCAACCGCTATCTGGCAGACCCCGAGAACAAGCCGAACCCGTGCGTGGCGCCGGTCGAGAAGGGGCCTTTCTTCGCCGTCAAGCTCATCATGGGAGACCTCGGCACTTTCGACGGCATCAGGACGAGCGTGGTCGGCGAAGTGCTCAAGCGCGACGGCACGCCAATTCCAGGGCTGTATGCCGTCGGCAACGACCGCGCCAGCGTGATGGGCGGAAACTACCCCGGGGCCGGCATCACGCACGGCCCGAACATGACTTTCGGTTTCGTGACCGGCAATCACATTGCCGACAGGGCAGCAGCGCGCAAAGGCGGTGGCCGGACATCTGCAGGCATGGATGCGCGCATCTCAGCGCACAGCGTCGAGGTTGTCTGATGAACGCGATCAACAAGCCACTCGTCGATCACCGCATCTACACCATCGCGCTGCGCAAGATGCCCGAGTTTCTGGAGGTTTTCAACCGGCTCGCCATGCCGGTTCTGCTGGAGACGCTCGGCCATCCGGTCGGCTTCTACACCGCATGGGTCGGACCGCAGAATCAGTTCGTTCACCTTTGGGGCTATGACGATCTGGCGGACTACGAGCGCCGGTGCCAGGCCCGCGATGCGCACCCGGATTTCCCCGCCTACCTGGCGGCGTCGGGCCACCTGATCACCGCTCAGGAAACGCGGCTGATCAAGCGGGTGGATCTCCCCGGCTGGTGGTTGCAGCCCATCTAGGCTTCCGATGCCAGAAAGTGCTTCGCGGCCATGATCTCGACTTCGTGCGCCATCCTCGGCGTGAACCCCATCTGGTCAAGCACGTCGCGCTGCAGGTCGATGCCCGGCGCAAGCTCAAACAGCTCGATGCCCTGTCGCGTCAACCGAAAGCTGGCGCGCTCGGTCAGGAACAGCACCTGCTGCCCGCGCTGGAGGGCTTGAGGCCCACTGAAGGTGATCTGCTCCACTTGCGCGACGACCTTTCGCACGCTGCCTTGTTGGCGTACCTGCATCCGTCCATCGCCGGTTTCCAGTTTGACGCCCTTGGCCGCGAAGGTGCCGCAGAACACGACCTTGCGCGCGTTCTGCGCGATGTCGATGAATCCTCCGGGGCCGACCGTCAATCCGCCCAGCCGCGATGCATTGACGCTCCCCTGGGCGTCGAACTCTCCGAAGCCCAGGAAGGCGATGTCCAGGCCGCCGCCAGCGTAGAAATCGAACTGCGTGGCCGCGTCGAGCATGGCGCTGGCGTTGCGCGCGTAGCCGAAGAGCACGCCGTCAAGCAGGGTGCCGCCGTAGGTCCCGTGCTCGATCGTCTGGTAGATGCGGCCCATTTCGCCGCGCGAGGCGATCAGTTTGGCCACGGCATCGGGCACGCCCACGCCGTAGTTCACGACCGGTCGGAGCTTTCCGGTGTTGAACAGCTCCAATGCGGCTCGGCGTGCGATGGCCTGGCGTTCGCCGAATGCCTCGGCCGCCGCCGCCTTCTCGGCTTCGTGGTCGCGCCGTTCGCTGGCGAGGCGTTCGGCGCCGGACAGCTCACCGCTGAGGGCTGGGTCGAAGGGTATGTCGTAGCTGGCTCGCTGCTCGGCATCGACCACGATGGCATCGACCCAGGCGGCTGGGATCCGCACCTCACGCGCCTTCAGTGCGCCGTGCGCCAGCCGCTCCTTGACCTGCACGATGACTTTGCCGCCGCTGTTGCGAGCCGCCAGCGCCAGCGATTGGGCATCGAGGTTGGCCGCTTCGTGCTCAAAGCTGATGTTGCCGTCTTCGTCGGCCGCGCTGGCGCGTACCAGCGCGACGTGGATCGGAAAGGGCTTGTAGCGCAAGTATTCGCGCCCGTCCATCTGCACCACCTCCGACAGGTCTTCCTTCGCCGATGCATTCATCCTGCCGCCGCCCTGGCGCGGGTCGCACACGGTGCCCAGGCCGACATGGGTGAACAGGCCGGGGCGGCCGGCGCCGATCTCGCGCATCAGCTGGCTGGAGACGCCGCCTGGCAGGATGTAGGCCTCGATCTTTTCGTCTTCCGCGAGCTTCTGCATCGCGGGCGACCAGACCCAATGTCCGCCGATCACGCGCGCGACCAATCCTTCGTGCGCAAAGCAGTTCATCCCCTTGGTCTTCTTGTCACCGATGCCCAGCGCGTGAATCATGGTCAGGCGTCGCGGATGCTGCGTGGCGAGGTACCGGGCCTGGACGGCTTCGAACAGGCAGGTGGCTTCCATCAGGCCGCCACCGCCGCCCATCAAGCCAACCGTGTCGCCGTCGCGGATCAGCGCTGCGGCCTGCGCAGCCGTCATGAATTTTTCGTTGTTCATGGCTTTCACCGGTTCACGTCGAACAGCTGCGCACCCTTGCGCAGGGCGCTCTTGGCGATGACGCCGCGGTGAATCTCGCTGGTGCCGTCGAAGATGCGATAAATGCGCGCGTCGCGGTAATAGCGTTCGATCGGCAACTCCTTGCAGAATCCCATGCCGCCGAAGACCTGAACCGCTCGATCCACCACACGACCCAGCGTCTCGGCCGCGAGGACCTTGACCATGGCGATCTGTTCTCGTGCATCCAGGCCCTGATCGAGCATCCAGGCGGCGTGGTAGACCATCCACCGCGCGGCGTTGATCTCGATCACGCTGTCCGCAATCATCTGCTGAACCATTTGGAAGTCGCCGATGCGGGTGTTGAACTGCCTGCGCTCGTTGGCGTAGCCCACCATCAGTTCGCAGACATGCGTGGCTTTGCCGACCGCGCGAGCGCCAACTTGCGCCAGCCGCACCACGTTGAGAGCGCCCATGGCGAGCTTGAAACCTTGACCGGCTTCGCCGAGCAACGCCTCGTCCTCGAGTGCCACGTTGTCAAAGAAGAGTTCCAGGTGCGGTGTGCCGCGGATGCCCATCATCTTCTGGTCCTTGCCGACGGTGAAGCCGGCCAGGCCCTTGTCGACCATGAACATCGATATCTCCTTCTCGCCGGTCTTCGCCGAGACGAGGAAGAAATCGCTCCATTCGCCATCGCTGATGAAGTGCTTGCTGCCGTTGAGCACCCAGCCGTTGTCGGTCTTCTTCGCGTGGGTCTTGATGCCCGCGGCGTCCGAGCCGGCGCCCGATTCCGTGATGGTGATGGCGCAGGTTCGCTTTCCTTTCACCGAGGGTAGAAGCCATCGCTCCACCTGCGCGCCCTTGCAGTGCAGCAGCGGCTCGTACACATTGCCAAAGGCTCGGCGAATCAGGTAGTCGCTGGTATGCCCGAATTGCTCCTCGCACAGGATGCGGTCGAGGTTGGAGAGGCCGCCTCCGCCCAGTTCGGTGGGCATGTTCAGTGCATACAGGCCGAGTTCCTTTGACTTTTGATGGACGGCGGCAGCCTTGGCGTCGTCAAGACGGCCCTGGTTCTCCAGTTCTTCTTCGAGGGGGCGAAGTTCTTCGGCGATGAATCGACGCACCGTGTCGATCATCATTCGTTGCTCGTCGTTGAGGGCGAAGTCCATGGTTGCTTGTCTCTCTGGATGATGTGTTTCGGGGAGGATGCTGCTCAGTTCTTCGGATCGGTGAACGGGCGGCTGTGAGCCAGGCATTGCCGCGCCCATTCGGTCTGGCCCACTTCGGCCATTCGCTCGAGGTGAACGACTTCTACGCTGATGGGCAGGTCGGCCGGCAAGGCGTGGAACAGCCCTTGCAAGTCGATGCCGCCCTCGCCGGGCTGCAAGCGCTCGCAGCGTGCGGTATGGATCATTTCTTCGATGGCGAATGGCCTGCCGTGCTGAGCCTGGGTCGGCGCGTCGCAGATTTGCGCGTAGTGCAGCAGCGAACGCGGAATGGCCCGGATTTCTTCCAGCGTGGTGTCGGAGCGGTCAAAGTGCAATGCGTCGACCAGGATGCCGGCGTTGGCCGGGTTGTCTGCGGCCTGTATGACCCGCAGCGCGGCCTTGACGTCGGGCACCGCTGTCCAGGGCATGAACTCCAGGTCGGCGGTCATGCCGTAGGGACGCATCAATTCGCACAGGCGAGCGTAGCCTTCGCTGAGGCGCGCCTGGTTCGGGTCATCGCCGGCCACCAGCACGGCCTTCGCACACAGTGCCGCGCCGGTTTCCAGCAGCGCAAGGAAGCTTCGAGCTTCGAAGCCTTCGCCGATCCGAATGATCTCGAGGTCGAACACGCCGACGCCCGTATCGCGGAGTACTGAGACGGTTTCGCGCATCTGCTCGGGGCGGTCGATCAGGAATTGCTGCTGCGCGCCGGCTGCATTGGGCAGGAGGCGAAGGCCCACATGATCATAGCCAAGCTGCGCAGCGAGGCGCACGGCTTGCGACGGAGAGAGCATGCAGGAGCTGAGGTAGGCCAAGGAATGAACGCGCGACACGATGTGTTTCTCCGACTCACTTCAACGGCGAGACCACAGTCGGCAACGCGATGATCGAGGTCATTTGCGTCGTCAGGTGCGCAGGTCCGCCTTTGGGCGGCCAGATCCCTTGTGCGACCGCCTCGGCGCGTGCCTTGCTGCGCGCGTCGAGTGTCGGGTAGGCCCAGATGTTGGTGAAACGCAGGGGACCGTCGAGCCCGACCATCGCCACCACGCAGGGCGAAATCTCTTCTCGCGCAGGCAGGTACTGCTGCCACAGATCCAGGGTCGGCTGAACGCCGCCCGGCTTGATCCCGTAAGTGCGTATCTCATACACCGGGCCGCCGATACCCGATTCGGTGCTGGGGCGCACCGGCTTCATCCAGCTGAAGCCCTGGTAGCTGTGCTGCTCCATGCCTTGGAAGATGTCACCGCAGCCGAACGGGCTTGCGTCACGTTGCGTGCGATCGCGTTCGAGCTGCAGCGTGGCCAGGTCGTCGAAGCCGCGCATGACGATCATCTGGTTGAGTGGGCCGATGTCAGTCGACCAGCAGGCGAGAAACTCGCCGCGGGCCTGGTTCGCCGCGGCGAAGGCCTGCACGTTGGCTGCCGCCTGTGCGGCAGTGCCCATGGGCAGGGTCATGGTGGTGAGTTCGTAGTACATGGCGGTTCCTCAAAGTTCGGGATCAATGCACGCGTGCTCGCGCTCCCCACGCGAGGGGGCTGCACGGCCTGTGGTTCTGGATGTCGCGGCGTGGTGCGCGGCGATGAAGCCAAAGGTCATGGCTGGGCCGAGCGTGATGCCGCCGCTGGGATAGCGCCCCCCCATCACGCTGTTCATGTCGTTGCCGCCTGCATAGAGCCCGGCGATCGGATTGCCTTGCGCATCCAGCACTTGCGCGTTGGCGTTGACCTGCAGACCTGCGAAGGTACCGAGGCTGCCCGGCAAGATCTTGACGGCGTAGAACGGCGGCTTCAGGAGCGGGGCCATGCAGGGATTGGGATGGCCAGCAGCCACGTCGCCCTGGAGGCGGTTGTAGGGCGTTTCGCCCTTTCGGAAGTCAGCGTCCTGGCCGTCCATCGCTTGCGCGTTGTAGCGCAGCACGGTGGCTCGAAGCATTGGCGCGTCGATGCCGCACACGCCGGCCAGTTCGTCGAGCGTACGGCCGCGCTTCAAGTAGCCATTGCGAAGCAAGCGCCCGCGCGGCATGGGTGCGGGCTTGACGGCGCCAAGCCCGTAGCGGCGAAGGAAGCCGTGGTCGCAGACCAACCAGGCTTCGACGGGATCGCCGGCGGGAGTGGCGGCCAGCAGGTCGCACATGAAGTCGTGGTACGAATCGGCTTCGTTCGTGAAGCGCCGGCCGGCGCGCGTCACCGCGATCAACCCGGGTTTGGCGCGCTCGATCAGGTGAGGGAAGTGCGTCACCGTGCCATCGGCCCTTGGCACCAGGGACACCGGCGCCAGCGCCGCGGCGTGCGCCAGATCCGTCGCCACCACACCGCCCGCCGCTTCGCCCAGGCGCAGGCCATCCCCGGTATTGCCGCGTGACGCAGCCGACCAATGTGCATGGCCGGTTCGGGCGTGCGCAAGCAGCACCCTCTTGCGCTGCACATCATGAGGGAAACCTCCGCAAGCCAGCATCACGCCGCGGGTGGCCCAGATGTCGACTTCGCCCGCTGGCGTAGCGATCAAGGCACCGGCCACGCGGCCATCGCGCTTCAACAGCCGAAGCGCCGGGCTTCCGACGCGGATCTCGACACCGGCGTCGAACGCCGAAGCGGCCAGGCCCGCCACCAGGGCGTTGCCATTCACGAGGCGCATGCCGCGCCGATGCGCCAGCAGATCGCGCCAGTGGCTCAGTACGCGCCTTGTCACATGACGGAACGACGCCGCGGATCGCATCGCGTTGAGGAAGTGGCGCAACTCACCGGACGCGATACCCATGCCCCACAAGGTCGTTTCCTCCAGCGGGGGCTTGAGTTGTGTGATGTGGTCGCCAAGCCGCCGTCCGTCGAAGGGCGCGGCGCAGAGCGAGCGGCCGCCGGTCGCGGCGTCGACCGTCCGGCCGTGGAAGTCGGGAACCCCGTTGCCGTCGATGAACTGCAGTGCGGTGCGCGAACTGAAGAATTCGACCATTCGCGGGCCGTTCTCCAGGAAGGCGCGGGCGAGCGACTCGTCGAACCGAGCGCCGAGTTCATGGCGCAGGTAGGACAGCGGCTTGCCGATGTCTTCGTCGATGCCGGCGGCGATTGCCAGCGGATTCCGCGGAATCCACATCCAGCCGCCAGACCAGGCGGTGGTGCCGCCGTACTGCGCCTCCTTCTCCACCACCAGCACCTTGAGCCCGAGGTGCGCCGCTGTCACTGCGGCGGAAAGGCCCCCGGCGCCAGACCCGATCACGAGCAGGTCGCAGTTGTCGACGGATCCGCGAGAGGGCGTAGAGGGCATGGCGCGATCCTAACGAAAAAAAGAATTACGTTCAATACTTGAACACAATTCCATTTTCACCTACGATCAGCCCCAACCGATCCCGTTCGCAGGAAACATCACCATGACTCTCGACGGCGCCACACGCGTCCACTTCATCGTCGGAGACCCGATCGCGCAAGTGAAGTCACCGGCCGCTGTGACGCGGGCCTATCAAGACCGCGGGCGCAACGCCATGGTCATGCCGGCGCACGTTTCACCTGCCGACCTTGCCGCCTGGCTGGCCGGCGTCTCGCTGTCCAAGAACGTCGACGGCATCATCGTCACGGTGCCGCACAAGTTCGCCTGCTTCGACCTGTGCGCCACGTCCTCGGAGCGGGCGGCATTTCTGCATACCGCGAACACCATGCGCCGCAATGCGAACGGCAGCTGGCACGGCGACATGTTCGATGGCTTGGGTTTCGTCGCCGCCCTGCGCGACAAGGGTTGCGCGCCCGAAGGCAAGAAAGCCTTGCTGGTCGGCGCGGGCGGTGCCGGCTCGGCGATTGCTCATGCACTGGTGATGGCGGGCGTGAGCGCGCTCGCCATTCACGACGAAGACGCGCAGCGCCGCCACGCGCTGGTGGCGCGGCTGGGCGGCCTGGACAAGTGCCCGGTCCACGAGGGCTCGGCCGATCCGGCCGGCTACGACATCGTGATCAACGCGACGCCCGTTGGCATGAAAGACACCGATCCACTGCCGCTGGCCACGGACAAGCTTGCCGCCAACACATTCGTGGGCTGCGTCATTACCGCGCCGGCCATCTCGGCACTCATCGCCGCGGCACGCGCCCAGGGCTGTCCCACCCTGACCGGCGTTGACATGTTCGCGAAGGTGAGCGACCTGATGGTCGACTTCCTCCTCGAGGTCTAGGATGAAAAACCCCCGAAGCGCCTGCGGCGCCCCGAGTCGCTGCCAGAGGCAGCGGCTCTTCGAGTCCGTCCAAGCCTGCGCAGGCAGGCTTGGAGCCGCGGACCTCAGCCCCTCGAGGGGGCGATACCAGCGGCCCGGCAAAGCCGGTTCCGCGGTATCCCTGGCATTTGGCTGCGCCGGTTTCATGCGTCGCGGGTCACGCGATCACGTGGTGGAGCACTGAGATGCGGATTTGCCAGAACGACCTCGCCGCTGTTCACGACGGTGCCCGCTACGACATCGTTGTGATCGGCGCCGGCGGCGCCGGCATGGCGGCTGCGCTCTATGCTGCGATCGATGGCAAGAAGGTCTTGCTTGTCGAACGCACGGAGTATGTTGGCGGCACCACTGCTCGCTCCGCCGCGACAACGTGGGTGCCCGGCACGCATCACGCGGCCTCCGTGAATCCGACGGACACGCTGGAGGACGCCGCACGCTATCTGACAAATGCAATCGGCGAGCGCACGCCGGCGTCTATGCGGCAGGCCTTCCTGGACAACGGCGCGCAGGCGGTCAAGCAGATCGAAATGCATTCCGAAGTCAAGTACCGGCCGTACCCGAAGCATCCCGACTACATCTCCGACCTTGGCGGTTCAACCCTCAACGGCCGTGCGCTCGAGCCGCTGCCCTTCGATGGCCGCAAGCTCGGCCCGCTCCTGTCCTTGGTGCGGCCGCCGATCCCCGAGTTCACGGTCTTGGGCGGGATGATGGTCGATCGCAACGACATCAACCACTTGCTTGGCATGACTCGATCGATGGCGTCATTCAAGCATTCGGCCAAGATCATTTCGCGTCATGCGAAAGACCGGCTGACCCATCCGCGCGGCACGCGCCTGGTCATGGGCAATGCGTTGATCGGGCGCTTGCTGTATTCGCTGGCGCAGCACGACAACGTCACGCTCGCGCTGAACACATCGATCGAAGGCATCGATCGTGAAGCGAACGGGGAGGGCGCCATCGATGCCGTCACGCTGGAGCAGAACGGCGAGCGGCGCAGGGTGCGCGTCGACGGCGGCGTCATTCTGGCCAGCGGGGGCTTCAATCGCCACGCCGACCTGCGCAGGACCCTGCTGCCGGGCATCGAGCCGGACTGGAGCCCGGCCGCGCCAGGCCACACGGGTGCCGCGCACGATCTGGTGCGCAAGCTCGGTGCGCGCTACGGAAATGGCGGCCTGTCGCACGCATTCTGGGCGCCCGTGTCGCTGCGCCAGCGCGCAGATGGCAGCATGGCGTCGTTCCCGCATTTCGTGATGGACCGCGCCAAGCCTGGCATGCTGACCGTGAATCAAGCGGGCCGGCGCTTCGTCAACGAAAGCACTTCATACCACCTGTTCGGGTTGGCGATGCAGACGGCACACGAAGTGTCGCCGTCGATTCCAGCCTGCTTGGTCTGCGACGCCGAGGCATTGCGAAAGTACGGGATCGGCATGGTGCGCCCCGGCGGCAAGGGCCTCGCGCCGTTCCTTGCCGACGGCTATCTCACGCGGGGCAAGACGCTTGATGAATTGGCGGCCAAGCTCGGTATCGATGCCGCCGGCCTGAAGGCCAGCGTTGCCGCGATCAACAGCTACGCGGAAACGGGCGTCGACCCTGACTTCCAGAGAGGCGAGACGGCCTACCAGCAGAACATCGGCGATGCCGCGTGGAGCGGCAAGAACCCGAACATCGGGCCGTTGAAGCGGGCGCCTTACTACGCGATACGGCTCTACCCCGGCGACATCGGTGCTTCCACCGGCTTGGCGACCGATGCCGACGCGCAGGTGCTGGGCGAGAACGATCGACCGATTCCCGGCCTGTACGCGGTCGGCAACGACATGCACTCGATCATGGGCGGCGTCTATGTCGCCCCTGGCATCACCCTCGGCCCCGGCCTCGTTTTCGCCTACCTCGCGGCACGGCATGCCGTTGCGCGTAGCGGCGCTCACTTAGGGAAAACCTGACTCGAGCGCGCACGAAAAGTCCTGCTTTCAGCCGCAATCGTCGACTGACGGCGAGGCTCGGCAAAACATCATTGCCTATCGCGGCGCCGAGTTGAACGGCCTGCACGAGACCGAACAGGAGACAAAGAGAATGCAAGCCAAACGCCCGGATTTGATGCCGGAATCGGACGAGCCTCCGCCTGCACCATCCGTCCAACGCGTCGCGGTCATTACGGGCGCCGCCGATGGCATCGGCTGGGCCACGGCGCAGCGCCTTGCCAGTGACGGCTGGCGCGTCGCGCTGCTCGACCTGCGGACCGAGGCGGTGGAGGCGCGCGCCGGCGAACTCGGGCAGGGCCACCTTGGCCGGGCCTGCGACGTGACCGATGCCTCCAGTGCGGACGCTGCCATTGCCGCCGTCGCCGCGGACATGGGCCGAATCGATGCACTCGTGAACAACGCCGGCATCGGCGACCAGACCCGTCCGACCCTCACGCAATCGATCGAAGCTTTCGATCGGGTGCTGGCTGTGCATCTGCGCGGCACCTTCCTGATGAGCCAGGCCACGCTGCGAGTCATGCAAGAGCAGCCGCGCGACGGCCGAGGCAACCGCGGCGCCATCGTCAACTTGGGTTCGATTGCCAGCTTGGGTGGTATCCCCGGCCGCAACGCTTACTGTGCCGCCAAGACCGGCGTCGTGGGGCTCACGCGCGCATTGGCCAGCGAATGGGCGCGCGAGGGCGTGCGTGTCAACGCCGTGGCGCCCGGCTATGTGCGCACGGCGATGGTGGCGCGATTGGTGCGCGAGCGCGCGATCGATGGCCTTGCCATCGCGCACCGCACGCCGTTGGGCCGCATGGCCGAACCGGCCGAGGTCGCCGAGGCCATCGCCTTCCTTGCCTCGCCGCAAGCCAGTTACGTCACTGGCGCAGTGCTGCCGGTGGACGGAGGCTGGTCCGCCTTCGGCGCCCCCGAAAGTGCGATGCCCGCACTCTGACTCAAACACACCCAGGAGGCGAACCCATGCTCACCATCAACATCTTCAACGGCCTCGTATACGGCGCATTGCTTGTCGTGATGTGTTCCGGCCTGGCGCTCATCTACGGACTGCGCCGCGTCGTGAACTTCGCCCATGGCTCGCTCTATATGCTGGGCGCGTACCTGGGCTACTCGATCGCGCTGCACAGCAATTTCTGGGTGGCACTGTTGGCGGCTCCTGCCATCATGGCGCTGTTCGGCGTGTTGCTGGACCGCTATGGCTTTCGCCTGCTGCAGGATCGCGACCCGCTCACGGTGGTCCTGGTGACCTTCGGCCTGCTCCTGATCATCGAGGACTTCGTCCAGACGGTGTGGGGGAAGAGCAATCTCACGGTGACCATGCCGAGCGCGCTGGCCACGTCGTTGGATTTCCTGGGCACGCAGCTGCCGGCCTACCGGTTGGCCGTGATCGGCGTCGGCGCGCTGGTAGCGCTCGGGCTGACCGCCTGGCTGCGCATGTCCAAGATCGGCCTGTTCGTGCGGGCTGCCAGTACCGACCCCACCACGACGGCCATGCAGGGCATCAACACCGACCTTCTCAGCGCGGGGGTGGTCGGCCTGGGCACAGCCCTCGCGGGCCTGGCCGGCGTCGTGGCCGCGCCTTTCCTGTCGCTGTCGCCCTCGATGAGCAGCGACGTGATCATCGATTCCTTCGTCGTGGTGGTTGTTGGCGGCCTCGGGTCGCTGGCAGGCGCCTTCGTTGCCGCGATGGTGCTGGGCATGGTGCAGGCGCTCGGCGCCGTGTACGTGCCTGATCTGTCCGCGGTGTTGCCCTTCGTGATCATGGTCGCGGTGCTGATCTGGAAGCCATCGGGCTTCGCAGGCAGCCGTACCTGAGTCGCACAACCTGGAGACATCGCAATGACAAAGCTTCGATTGGGAACGAGCGCCGCCGGTGCGCTGGCAGCAGGCGGGGTCGTGGCCGCATTGGTCGGCTCGGGCACCGTGTTGTCGCTGCTGACGCAAGCCGTCATCTTCGGCGTATTTGCCCTGGGCGTGGGCCTGCTGCTGCGGCAGAACGGCATGGTCAGCTTTGGCCATGCGCTGTTCTTCGGCCTGTCCGGCTACTCGATGGGCATCGTGCTGGAACTGGGCTGGATGCCGGCCGAGCTGGCCATCCTTTGCACTCTCGCCATGGTGGCGCTCTGTGCCTTCGTCGTCGGGCTCGTGATCGTGAGAGTGCCGGGCGTTGCCTTCAGCATGATGACCCTGGCCATCGGCCAGATGTTCTTCCTCACCGCCTCGCGCTCGCGTGGACTGACTGGCGGAGCCGACGGCATGAACGTCAACTGGCCCGCCACGCTGTTCGGAATTCCGCAGTCGCTGCTGCACAAGCCGGTGGTGCTCTTTCTGATCTGCTGGACGGTCCTGGTCCTGCTGATGCTGGCGCTCGCGTTAATGCTGCGCAGCCGCTTCGGCAGCGTGACCGAGGCGGTCCGAGACAACGAGGAGCGCGCCCGCTTCATCGGTGTGCGCACGCTGCTGCCGCGCGCCGCCGTGTATGCGTTGTCGGCAACCGTGGTGGCGTTGGCCGGACTGCTGTCGGCGCTGAACACCGGCTTCGTATCACCCGAAGCGCTGCATTGGAGCGTGTCGGGCGTGGCGTTGATGATGGTGGTGGTGGGCGGCTACAAGGCGCTGTGGGGCCCACCGCTTGGCGCCATCGTGTACTTCCTGTTTAAGGATGTGCTGGGCGACTACGCCAATCACTGGATGGCGATCTTCGGCGTCGCACTCATCACCGTCATCGTGTTCTCGCCCACCGGCATCGCCGGCGCATTCGAGCGCCTGGGCAAGGGCAAGCACCGCGAGGTGGACGCCCCGGGCCGGCCGGCCTCGGTGCACTGACAGTCAGAGAGGAGACGACAACCATGAACGACTATGTGTTGCAGGCCGACGATGTCGCCATCCACTATGGTGGGGTGAAGGCGGTGGACGGCGTGGGCCTGACCTTGGAGCGCGGCCAGATACGCGGCTTGATCGGTCCCAACGGCGCAGGAAAGTCCACCGTGATCGACGCCATCACCGGTCGTCGCCGCCTGACGCGCGGCAGGGTGATGCTGGGCGGTCAGGACGTGACCGCCCTTGGTGTGGTGGAGCGGCGCATGCGCGGGCTCTCACGCAGTTTCCAGCGCACGAGCATCTTCGGCCAGATGAGGGTGCGCCGACAGGTCGAATTGGCCTCGCACCGCATGAATCCAGAGGGTTACGAGGCCGACGCCGAGGCAGTGCTCAGGGAGTTGGATTTGCACCCGCGCGCCGACGACGTGGCCGATGACCTGGGCTACGGCGAACAGCGCCGGCTCGACCTGGCGCTGGCGCTGGTCGGCCGGCCTGCCGTGCTTCTGCTGGACGAGCCGATGGCCGGTCTCTCGGTCAAGGAATCGCTGGACCTGGCCCAGCATCTCAAGGCGCTGACCTCGCGCTGGAACGTCTCGGTGCTGCTGGTCGAGCACGACATGGACGTGGTGTTCGGCATCTCGGACGTGGTGACCGTGTTCGAGCTCGGCCGCGTCATCGCAAGTGGCGAACCGGCCGCCGTGCGCGCCGATCCGCGCGTGCGAGAAGCCTACCTGGGGAGCGCGGCATGACAAGCTCCTTGCTGGAACTCGAGAAGGTCAACGCCTTCTACGGCTCGGCCCACATCCTGCATGACCTGAGCCTGGCAGTGCACCCGGGCGAGCGCGTGGCCCTGGTCGGGCGAAACGGGATGGGCAAGACAACGGTGGTCAACACCATCCTTGGCTTGGCAGCATTGCGCAGCGGGCGGGTGCAGGTCGGCGGGAAGTTGCTGGCGCGGCCGCGAACCTACCAGGCGGCCCAGCAGGGCGTGGTTGTGGTTCCGCAGGGACGCCGAATCGTGGCCAATCTCAGCGTCGAGGAAAACCTGCAACTCGGCGCTGCCGTCGGCCGCAAGGGTCCGTGGACCGTGCAGGAGATCTACAAACTCTTCCCCATCCTGAAGGAGCGTTCCCACACGCCTGGCACCGCGCTCTCGGGCGGCCAGCAGCAGATGCTGGCCGTGGGCCGCGCGTTGATGGCGAACCCCTCCCTCATCCTGCTGGATGAGCCGACCGAAGGCCTGGCTCCGGTGATCGTCGACCAGTTGGCCGTCATCTTCAACCGGGTGGCCGGCCAGGGCACCGCGCTGCTGCTGATCGAACAGAACATGAGTCTCGTGGTGCGCGTCGCCAGCCGCTACTACGCGATGGCGAAGGGCTCGGTCGTCGCACAGGGGCCGGTCCGCAACAGCCGTGAAGGCCTGCACGACCTCGAAGCGCACGTGATGGTCTGAGCCTGCGGCGGTCGATGCCCCGTTCTTTCGTTACGGCCGCCGGACCGCCTCCGGCGTTTGATTCAGGAGACACACATGCCCACAAAGAAACCCCTCTTGCAGCTCTGCGCTGCATCCGTCCTTGCGCTCGGCGCGGCACTGCCCCTGGCGGCGCTCGCACAGGGCAAAGAGCCCGTCAAGGTCGGCCTCGTATCGTCCAAGTCGGGCGTGTTCGCCCAGCAGGGCGAGGAGGTGATGCGCGCGGTCAAGTTCGCCATCGAGGAAGCCAACAGCAAAGGCGGCGTCGACGGCCGGAAGGTCGAGGTGCAGGAGGGCGATGACGAAGGTACGCCCGATGCCGGACGGCGGGTGGCCGAAAAGCTTGCGCGCGATGGCAACAACCTGCTGATCGGCGCAATCCCGTCGTCGATCTCGCTGGCGATCGCCCAGAATCTGGACCGCTGGGATGCTGCCTATTTCGTGGTGGCCAGCAAGTCCGACAAGCTCACGGGCGACACCTGCAAGCCGCGCAGCTTTCGCACCAATCATTCAGACGCGATGGACATCGCGATGATCAACGAGTGGGCCAAGGGGCTCCCTGAGAAAAGCTTCGCAGTACTCGCCGCCGACTACGTGTGGGGCCGCGATTCGGGTGAATCCTTCAAGAAGGCGGCCGAAGCCGCGGGCAAGAGCGTCAAGCTGAGCCTCTACGTGCCGCTGGGTACCAAGGACTTTTCGCCCTACATCGCGCAACTGAAGGACGCCAACGTCGAGGCGATCTGGGTTGCAGAGACCGGCCGTGACGCGATCGCCTTCGTCAAGCAGGCGGAGGAGTTCGGCCTGATCCCGAAGACCAAGCTGATCGGCCATGCATTGATTCAGAACTTCATGATCAATGCGACCGGAAAGGCGCTCGAAGGAACTCCCGGCAACACCGCCTTCACAGCGACGCTCGACAACCCGAACAGCAAGGCGTTCGTCGCGGCTTGGAAGGCCAAGTTCAACCGTGTCCCCACCGACAACGAAGGTCAGGCCTACAACGGCATGCAGGTCATGTTCGAGGGCGTGAGGAAGTCCGGAAGCGTCAAGCCCGCGGAGGTCAGCAAGGCACTCCGCGGCGCGGAGATCGAGACGATCTACGGCAAGGTCACAATGCGCGCTGCCGACAACCAGCTCTTGCTGCCCAACTACGTCGCGCGTGCCAAGTCGGTCGACGGCGCGATCGTTCCGGTGATCGAGCACATCTACCCCGCCTCGCTGACACCGCCACCGTCGCCGCTGTGCAAGATGGCCCAAGGATGACGGCGCTGACTGCCGGAGGAACACAGTTGAAGAGAGTGCTGGTCACGGGCGGCAGCGGCTTTCTTGGCGCCTGGATCGTGCGTCGCCTGAGCATGCGTGGCATTCAGGCGCGCGTTTTCGACGTCCAGGAGAGGCGCAGCACAGTGGCCGCCATCGCTGGCGACTCCCTGGCCCGGGAACTCGACTGGCGAGTGGGTGACATCCGCCGGGCCGACGACGTACGCCAGGCCATGGGCGGCTGCGACGGTGTCGTTCATCTGGCCGGTGTGCTGACACCGGACTGCAGTGCAAACCCGGTGCTTGGCGCCGAGATCAATCTGATCGGTTCGCTCAACGTGTTCGACGCCGTGCGTGCCCAGGGCATCGGCCAGCTCGTCTACGCGAGTTCCGCTGGCGTCTATGGTCCGGATGATGCGCAGCGTCCGATGCCCGCGACGCACTACGGTGCCTTCAAGCTGGCGGTCGAAGGATCTGCGCGTGCCTACTGGCATGAGCATCGCGTGGCGAGCGTCGGCCTGCGGCCATTCGTCGTCTACGGACCGGGGCGCGAGACCGGCGTGAGCGCCGGTCCCAGCCTCGCGTGCCGCGCCGCGGCACGCGGTGAGGCGTTCACGATCGGCTACACCGGCGCATCGGGCCTGATCTTCGTCGAGGACGCAGCGCATGCATTTGAACAAGCGTTGCTGACGCCGACGCAGGGCGCCAATGTAGGCAACCTGGTTGGGGAATCGGCTACCGTGGAAGAGTTCATTGCCGAGATTCGGCGCCAAGTTCCGGGGGCCCGACTCAATGCAGAAGGTCCACCACTCACCATTGCTTCAGGCATTGCGGAGGAAGGATTGGACGCCCTGTTGCCTCCCCGCCAGCGCACAAGCCTTTCTAGCGGGATCGCGTCGACTATCCGGCACTACTTCCAATAGGCCTCATGAAAACCGAAACATTCCATCTGCCTCCCGTTCATGCCCTTGTCACTGGCGCCACCGGCGGCATAGGTCGTGGAATCTGCTTTGCGCTGATCAAGCAGGCGCGCGAGGACGGCGCACCGATACACATCAGCGCCGCCGCCTCGCAAGGAGGCAAAAAGCTCGATGGCCTGCTCGAGGAGCTTTGCGCCGCGGGTGCTACTGCAAGCGGCGTCACGGGGGACATCACGGATGCCGCGCAGTGTTCAGCGCTTATCGCGCAGGCGTCGAATAAAGGCGGAGACTTGACGACACTGATATGCAATGCTGGCGCCTCCGGCCCCGGGAAGCTGGCCGACCTGCCGTTGGCCCAGTGGGACAAGACCTTCAATCTCAACGCCAGATCGTGCTTCCTGCTATCGCAAGCCGCACGACCACAACTGATGCGCACGGGGGGAAGCATCACCGCGGTGGCCTCGATGTCGGGCTTATTGCCCCATCCCGGCTACGGCGCGTACTCGGCATCAAAGGCTGCACTCATCATGTTATGCCGCCAACTTGCACAGGAGTGGGCGGTCGACCGGATCCGCGTCAACACCGTGTGTCCGGGCATGATTCGTACGCCTCTGACGGAGGCGGTCTATCAGGACGACGCGATACTCGATCAACGCCTGTCGTTGGTGCCGATTGGGCGCATTGGTACGGCGCAGGAGATAGGTGCGGTCGTTGCATGGTTCGCTAGCGCGGGCGCGGCATACGTGACCGGGCAGAGCCTGACAGTTGATGGCGGTATCTCGGATCGAATTCTTTCGCTTATCCCCGGACGGCCCGGAAGGGGGCCGGTCGTGCAGTGAGGCCTCGGGAGTGACCCCCTCGGGGTGGACAGGATGGTGCTCGCGAATTGACCTGGCGTCGGGCGTGCAGTTGCTCGAATTGGCTCTGACTGACCTTTCGGGTCGCCCGGCAACACTCCGGGAGCGCTGGCCTTAGCCACGCAACTCGCCACTGGCCGCAGGGCGGAATGATGACGCCCTGTCCCCGGCCGGGAGACCCGCTGCGTCAGGCGATGATCACGCGATGGCAGGTCTTGCGCAACAAGGGCAGGGCGGGCAGTTCGCGGGCCTTGGCGTCGGTGACGACGACGTCGATGTCGGCCGTGCGGATGTAGGTCACGCGGCTGGCCTGTCCGATCTTCGCGTGGTCGGCCAGGATGACCACCTGCTGCGCCTGTTCGGCCATGGCACGGGCGACCGCGGCTTCGTGGTGCTCGAAGCTCATGGCGCCAAGCCTGGCATGCAGGCCCACCGGCGACAGCAGGGCGACGTCGGCGCGGTAGCGGTGGATTTTCTCGATCGTGGTGTCGCCGTGCGTCGCCTGCGTCTTCACGTCGATGTGGCCGCCCAGCAAGATGGTCTGGTTGCCCGTGAGGCGCCCTTCGCTGGCGCCTGCGAGCTTGAGCGCGATGCTCAGCGAATTGGTGATGACGGTCATGCCGCTGAGCGTGCCGATCTCCTCCGCGAGCATCGAGGTGGTGCTGCCGGCGTCCAGAAAAACCGTCTGCCCCGGCTGCAGCAGCCGGATCGCAGCCTTGGCGATGGCACGCTTTTCCCGTTGGCGCGCCACCAGCCGCACCGCCAGCGGCGGCTCGGGTTCCGCGCTGGTGGCGATGGCGCCGCCGTGGACACGGCGGAGTTCGCCCAATCCTTCGAGTTCGAGCAGGTCGCGGCGCACTGTCTCGCGCGACACCGCCAGGTCCTGGACGATGCGCTCGACGCTGAGCCGCGAGAACGTGGCGAGAAGGCTGCGGATGCGCAGGAATCGTTCGTCTTGAAGCATGGGGATGCCGGCGTGTGAAAGAAGGTTGCAGCGGGACGCCGTGCCGACCCGCAAGCGGACGGGCGCGGGACGGGTGCCATTGTGCCGATCAATGCACCCGTCGGGGCGAAGCCGAGTGTCAGGACAGCACGCCCATCGCCGGGTCGCTGATGCCGTCCGCGCCGGTTTCCACGCGGCCCGCAAAGCGCCGCAGATAGGTCGTGCCGTCGTCCACATTGGCCGACACGCTGAAGTCGTACCAGTGCTTGCTGTAGGCCAGGTCCCATTGCTGCGTCAGCACCTGACCGGGCGCGAGCGCGAAATTCCACGGGCCGTCGGTGCGGTAGGCGGTGGGCGCGACCGCGACGGTGCAGCTGATGTTGCCGAGGTTGTGCATTTCCAGGTGCACGTCGCCGTTGGCGGTGTCATAGCAGACGCGGATCTCGGGCAGACCGGCACCGCCCGCAAGCGACTTCGGCAGCTTGCCGCGGAAGCGGCGGAAGTAGCCGTTGGGCCCGAACACCGACAGGTCGTAGCTGCCGTCGGAGGTCGGCGTCCAGCTGTCGTTGAGCAGCTTTCCCGGCTCCACGGTGTAGCGGCGCGGCAGGTCGCCCAGCGACAAGTGGTTGTAGACGTGGAAGACCGCGCCCGCCTTGCCGGTGTTGCCGAACACCAGCCAGTACTTCTGCCGGTCGACGTCGGGCCGTCCGCTGGTGTGCAGCTCGTAGGGCAGCGCGCGCGAGTAGCGCACGCCGGTGGCCTGCAGCGGCATCGTGCCGGTGCCGGGCGTCGGCGCGACCGGCGTAGGCAGCAGCAATTGCATCGCGATGGCGGCATCGGCCGCGGCGCTGTCGATGGTCGGCAGCGCCGGCAGCTCGGCATTGGGCGTCGCGAAGTTGAAGCACGAGGTGAGATCGCTGCTGACAGAGCGTCGCCACGCGCTGATGTTGGGTTCGGTCACGCCGAAGCGCGTTTCGAGAAAGCGGATGACCGAGGTGTGCTCGGCGACCTGCGAGTTGACCCAGCCGCCCTTGCTCCACGGGCTCACCACATACATCGGCACGCGCCAGCCCATGCCGTAGGGCGAGCCGATGTACGGCGCCTTCAGCTCGTTGCGTTCGCCGAGCGTGGAGACGGTGCTCTTGCCCGCGTCGGTGCCGTCGGGGTTGCGCGAGGGAATGGCGGGCGGCGGCATGTGGTCGAAGTAGCCGTCGTTCTCGTCGAACATGATGAAGAGCACCGTCTTGCTCCACACCGCCGGGTCGGACGTGAGCGCGTCCAGCACGCGTTCGGTGTACTCGGCGCCCCACAGCGGCGACGACGGGCCGGGGTGCTCCGAGTACTTGGCGGGCGCCACGATCCAGCTCACCTGCGGCAGCAGGCCGTTCTTCACGTCGTCGGCCAGGTCGGCCAGCGAACGCGTCGACAGGCCGCGTGCCTTGAGCGAGCGCTGCGCTTCGGTCGGGGCCGCTGCATAGTAGGCACGGCGGAAGGTGTCGAAGCCTTCGAGCGGGTTGTCCGTGAAGTTGTCCGCCATGTCCTGGTAGATCTGCCAGCTGACGCCGGCCGCTTCCAGCCGCTCGGGGTAGGTCGTCCAGCTGTAGCCGGGGGTGTTGGCCAGGTCGTCGTTGGTGTTGTCGATGGCCGGGCCGCCGCCCTGGCCCAGCGGATCGTTGCTGCCGGTCCAGAGGAACAGCCGGTTCGAGTTGGTGCCGGTGAGCTCGCTGCAGTGGTAGGCGTCGCACACCGTGAAGGCGTCGGCCAGAGCGAACTGGTAGGGCATGTCGCTCTGCTGGTAGTAGCCGAGTGCGCGCGCCGACTTCGCCGCCACCCACTGGTTCATGCGCCCGCCGTTCCAGGCTTGCTGGCCGTCGGCCCATCCGTGCGCCATGCCGGTGGTGCGTTGCGCGCTGGTGCTGGTCGTGTCGTAGTGAAAGGGCAGGCAAGTCCCGCTGCCGGATGCCGGCGGCTGGTTCCAGACCGGCTTGCCGTTGGCCAGCGGCACCGGAAAGCGGTCGCCGAAACCGCGCACGCCGCGCAGCGTGCCGAAGTAGTGGTCGAAGGAGCGGTTCTCCTGCATGAAGATCACGACGTGCTTGACGTCGCTGATGGTGCCGGTGTCCTGTGCGGCCGGAATGGCCAGGGCACGGCGGATGCCTGGCGGCAGCAGGCCGAGTGCGGCAGCGGCACCGGCGGTGGTGGCGGCACCGCGCAGGAAGCCGCGTCGGGAACTGGAGGTGTGCTTGTCTGTCATGTGCGATCTCAGGGGGCACAACGCACCGACTCGGGACGGCGAGCGGGTGGTTTGTTGTCGGGCGTGGCACCGGGCGGCGTCACGGCTTCGGCCGGAGGCCCGGCGGTGGCCGGGTCGTTCGGGGTGACCACCACGCCGGGTGGCGCGGCCGTGCTCGACGGGTTGCCGGTCGGGGTGAGGGGCGCATTGATGCCGCTTCCTCCGCCGCCACCGCCGCACGCGCCC
Source organism: Variovorax sp. P2_H12 (assembly GCF_056403395.1). NCBI lineage: Bacteria > Pseudomonadati > Pseudomonadota > Betaproteobacteria > Burkholderiales > Comamonadaceae > Variovorax > Variovorax sp. P2_H12. The sequence continues at coordinate 27,739 of NZ_JBFUFO010000017.1, forward strand.
AGCGCGGTGGCGGCGACCAGCGTCGCGAATGCAAAGAGGAGGCGTCGGCCCGCGGTCGGGCGCGCGGTGGGCGTGGGGTCGCTGTGCATGCGCATCTCCATCAGGGAACCAGCGTGGTCAGCGAGGTGCCGGAGCGGCCGATCGATTCGACCTCCGGAGCGGTCAGCACGCGGTTCCAGGTGCCGAATTCGCCGAAATCGAAACGGCCGCCGATGGTGTTGCTCGCATTGCCGTTGCGATAGCCGGGGCCATAGCCGCCGTCGCCGTCCTCGTTCAGCGTGAAACCGTTGTTCAGGCCGTTCAGGGCCGCGACGTAGGCGCTGGTCAGGGGTACCGATGCGCTCTGCATGCCGTAGACCGGGTCGTACACATAGAACCTTGCCGCCAGGCCCGGCACATCGACCACCATGGCGGCGTACACCCAGGTGTTGGCGCTGAAGTTCAGGTCCTTGTCGCCGGCCCGGGCGCCGCCGCGGCCGATGTTGAAGCGCAGCGTGCTGCCGTACTGGCCGATCGCCAGGCCCGCGTTGTTGCCGCTGCCCCAGTCCTTGTTCGAAACCACAGGCATGCCCGAGCGGGTGGCGTCCGAGCGGAACCAGAAGCCGAAGCTGAAGGGTGCGCTGGTGCTGCTCACGTTGGCCGTGGGAATGCGATAGCCGCCATCGCAGGCGGTGCAGACGGTCGGGCCGGCATAGTTGGTCGATTGCAGCGCGCTGTCGGTGCCGCCGAACGGGCCGTCGCCCGCGGCGGTGTAGATCGGCGTGGCGCCGCTCACCCAGGGTGTGAAGGCCAGCGCGCCGTTGATGCGGTCGGCCAGCGTCGTCTTCAGTGCGAACAGGTGCGTGAGGCCGGTGGCCACGCCGGGCATCAGCGAGATCGGCTTCACGTAGTCGAGCGTGGCACGCAACGAAACCGGCGTCTGGTCGGCGACCACGGTGTAGTTGTAGGTGAAGAAGCCGCTGGCTGCAGGCGCCATCGTGGTGTCCTCGAACTCCAGGGCGTTGCCGGGCAGCGTGGCGACGGCGATGCCGTCGCGCATGACGGCGATGGCCGCCGGCGTGGCCGGCAGGGTCCATGTCAGGCGAATGCCGCTCCGCTTCTTGTTCATGTCAGCGGCCAGCTGGCGCACACCGGCGGCGCCGGTCAGCGGGCTGCCGTCCATGGCGTACTTGTCGGCCCCGGGGCGTGCCGAGAGATGCGTCAGCACCGTGGGCGTGATGTCCGTCGCGGCGGCGTAGACGTACCAGGGCTCGATGGCCACCGGCAGCGTGGCGGGTGCGGCCGCCGCCAGGTTGGCGGGCTTGTCGATGGCGATGACCGTCGCCAGGTTCGACGCGATCGGAATGCCGTCGGCCACGCCGGTGGCACCCAGGCCGTGCGTGGTGGTGACGATCACCATCCAGTCCTCGCCGGGCTGGGCCGCGCGACGCTTGGCGAGCGAAGCCTTGAGCGTCGCGATCTGCCGGTCGACTTGCGCCAGCGCGTTTTGGTAGTCGGTGCCGTAGCCGGCCACGTCCGCCACCTGTGCCGGGCCCTGGTAGTCGGCCACGATCAGGTCGTAGCCGCCGCCCTCGATGGCCGCGGCCGCCTCGGACGAGACGCAGCTGTCGTTGCCTTCGCAATCCTTCACCAGGTCCAGGTAGCCGGCGGCCCTGTCGGCGCGCAGCAGTTGCGGCAGGCCGCTCCAGCTGGCAATGGCCGCGGTACGCGCCGAGGCGTGGCTTTGCTTCAGCAGCTTGAAGACGGTGTCGGCCTTGAAGCTCTGGCCCTCGTAGTTGGAGCGGATCTCATGGCGGTCGGCCCAGGCGCCTGTCAGGAGCGTGGCCCACGCCGGGCCGTCGGTCGCCTGCTGTTGCGTGGTCTTGCCCTTGATGCCCCCGGTATAGGCAGGGAGCACCACGCCAAGCCCCTGGAGGGACGGCATGCGAGCGGCGACTAGCGCGTGCTGCAGGGCCTCGTACTGCACGCCGTCGATGCCGATCACCAGCGCCTTGCCTTGCGGCGCTGTGCCGGGCGCAGGCGCTGGCGCTGGCGTTGGCACCGGCGCGGGAGGCGCTGCGGAAGCGGGTGAGGGCGCTGGTGTGGGCGGGAATGGGAATGCAGGCGTCGAGCCTCCACCGCCGCCACAGGCGACCAGCAGAAGCAACGGGCTCATGCTCAGGGCGGCACGCGCGAGGCGGCCTCTCAGTGTGTTCATCAGGGATCTCCGGCAAGGTAGGACACCGGAGGTCGCGGGGGACCTGTCCGGCCTCGAATGAGAACGTGGTTGCGTCAGGCACTTCGCGGAATTGCAGCTACCGGGACCTGTGCGCTTCCAAGCTATGTGCAATAAATGCCTCAAACGCAACCAATGCCTCGGATGTTGCGGGAATCAAATGACAGAGCTTTGACAGCGCCGGCTCATGGCCGAACACGAACGGCTGAATCGGACGCGCTATGAGGCCCACTTCCTCACGGAACCATCCCTCTGTTGCCGGCGAGCAACTCTGGGCTGAATGCGTGCCTGAGGCGCAGGGGGCCGTCGGACTTGTCAGTCAAGTGGAGAGGCGCCGTGCATCAGTGGCGTGTCGCTGGGGGTCCGGACCGAAGCGCCGCGGACGGTGCAGCCGCTCGCGCCAGCCGCGTCCGCACGGCGAGCCACGAATGTCGGAACTTCACCGTCAGCGGTTCGTCAAATTCCTTCTGACGTGCGCCTTCTGGTCGCGCGCGAGCGCATCGGGATGCATGAAGGCGCCTGGTTCTGTCGGATACAAGGAGAGCGCGCGCATGGAAAAAATGCTTCACCTGCTCGAGACTTTTACCGCCCGCGGAAGTGATGGACTGACCTACCGCGTCCAGGCCTATGAACACCTCGCCCGTCTCGACGCGGTTCCCGACACGCAAGGACAGTGGGAGCCGACGGGGCTCACCGAATACAAGCTGGCCGATGGTCGGCATGTCGGCGTCGACAAGGATGGCGTGATGACGTTGGCCGGCACGGGGATGAGGCTGAATCGCGACCCTTCCCCGCAGGACTGAGAGTGATGCCCGCGTGAGCGGGAGTCGTGGTGGATTTCTGGGTGACCCCAACCCGAGGAGAGGACCATGCCCACCGAGAAAAAGCGCCTGATCGCCCAGTTCGAGCCCGGCGTCTACCGGGTGAATCCGCCGAAGAATGCGAAGGAGGTGATTGCCCTCGTGCAGGAGCACGGAGTCCAGATCGTCGACCTGAAGTTCACCGATCTGCCCGGACTGTGGCAGCACTTCTCGATCGGGCTGCCGGAACTCAACGACGAACTGTTCAACGATGGCATCGGGTTCGACGGCTCCTCGATCCGCGGTTTCCAGGAGATCCACGAGTCGGACATGCTGCTGCAGCCGGACCCGACCACCGCATTCATCGATCCGATGTGCGAGACCCCGACGCTTTCGATGATCTGCAACGTGATCGACCCGGTCCGGAAGGGGCCCTACACGCGCGATCCGCGTTTCGTGGCCCGCAAGGCCGAGCGTCACTTGAAGGACACCGGGGTCGCGCAGACCTGCTACTTCGGCCCGGAGCTCGAGTTCTTCATCTTCGACTCGATCCGGTTCGAGCAGAACACGCATTGCGGCTACTACTACGTCGATTCGGTCGAGGGCGCATGGAACTCGGGCCGGGACGAAGGCGCGTTCGGGGGCGGGAATCTCGGCTACAAGCCGCGCTACAAGGAAGGCTATTTCCCGGTGCCCCCGCACGACACGCTGCAGGACATCCGCTCGGAGATCGTGCTCGGGCTGATGAACGCGGGTGTGCAGGTCGAGATCCACCACCACGAGGTGTCGACCGCGGGCCAGAACGAGATCGACATGAAGTTCGCGCCGCTCGTACGAATGGCCGACAACGTGATGGTCTACAAGTACTTCGTCAAGAACATCGCGCGCCGGCACGGCAAGGTGGCCACGTTCATGCCGAAGCCGCTCTTCGCCGACAACGCGAGCGGCATGCACTGTCACCAGAGCCTGTGGAACGAGAAGCGCAATCTCTTCTACGACGCCAAGGGTTGGGCACTGACCTCCGAGCTGTGCCGCTGGTACATCGGCGGACTGCTCCAGCATGCCCACGCGCTGATGGCGATTTGTGCGCCGACCACCAACTCCTACCGTCGGCTCGTCCCGGGCTACGAGGCGCCGGTGAACCTGGTGATGTCGCAGCGAAATCGCTCGGCCGCGGCGCGCATTCCGATGTATTCGGAATCGCCGAACGCGAGGCGCGTCGAGTTCCGTTGTCCGGACCCGACCGCAAATGCCTACCTCGCGTTCGCCGCAATGCTCATGGCGGGCCTCGACGGGGTCGCCAACAAGACCGACCCGGGCCCGCCGCTCGACAAGAACATCTACGAGCTGCCCCCTGAAGAGGCCAAGGGCATCGCGAAGGTGCCCGGATCGCTCGAGGAGTCGCTGCGCGCGCTGGAGAAGGATCACGACTTCCTGATGCGCGGAGACGTGTTCACCCAGGACGTGATCGAAACCTGGCTCGAATACAAGTGGAAGCACGAGGTCGATCCCGTGAGGCTGCGCCCGCACCCGTGGGAGTTCTATCTCTACTTCGATGCCTGAGACTCGGCGCGATCCCGATCGCCCTTGCCGCGGAAGGCCCAGTCCGGCACCAACCCCCAGCGGCCCTCGACGAGTTGCCCTGGCTCCATTTTCAAGAGATCGATCCCTGAACGAAGAGCATTCGGTGGGCACGTCATTGGCTCGATCGCAATAGCGCGTCGTCGACGCGAGACGGCCTCGAGCTTGTCGCCCGTGTAAACCATGAGGTATCGGAACAACGAGTCGGCCCAAAGGCTTGCACTACGGCCGTCGTCGGGCCCTGCCACGGATGCGCGCGCGAGGCCGTCGGCCCCTCGCACGAGGGCCGTATAGCCAGTATCGAGCCGCATCGAACCGATCGACTTCGGTTCGGTGAAATCCCGGTCCGACCCGGCGACCGCTTCGTCTCCGATCGGCAGCCCGCGGTCGTCCATCACCAGGCATCGGGTCGCCGGGATCTGCAGGACCGCGTCATCGATGGCGGTACCCACTGTCAGGTAGGGATGGAAACCGATTCCGAAGGGCGCGGGGACGCTCGAGGCGTTGCGCGCCCGGAAGGAAACCGTCAGGCCTGTTTCATCGAGTCGATACCCAACCTGCAGGTCGAGCCGCCACGGGTACCCCGGCTGCGGATGAAGGGCGCAGGTCAGCTCGACTTCATCGGATGACCTCGATACGGTTTTCCATGGGAGCCATCGCACCAGCCCGTGAATCGCGTTCTGCAACTCGGGCTCGTCGAGCGCCGCTCGGCCGCCCCGACCCTCGAACCGGTACTGCCCGCGGTCGAGGCGGTTCGGCCAGGGAGCGAGCACCTGTCCGCGGCCGCTGGGCGACCACTCTTGCATCCCGAATCCATCGATGATGTCCGCGTCCTCCACCGAGTAGTGGCGCAGAGTCGCGCCAACTTCGGTCACGATGGCCCGCTGCGAGCCGTGACGGATTTCGTACTGCGCGCCCGAGTGCGGCGAGACCGCGTAGACCGAGCTCATCGGTCCGGGGCGGTTGAGCCGCGAGCACCGGTAGCCTCCGAGAGGGTCATGGCGCTGGCGATGAGCGTCAGGTGAGTGAACGCCTGAGGGAAGTTGCCGATCAGTCGCAGGTGCTGCTGGTCGTACTCCTCGGAGAAGAGTCCGAGATCGTTTCGAAGAGAGAGCAAGCGGTCGAAAAGCGCCTGGGCCTCTTCGAGTCTCCCGAGCATGGCCAGGTCGTTGACCAGCCAGAAGCTGCACGCGAGGAACGCGCCTTCCCCCGGCGGCAATCCGTCGGCCGCGTCCTTGTCCGGGATGTATCGCATCACGAACCCGTCGTGCACGAGCTCCCGTTGGATGGCTTCCACGGTGCCCACCACACGCGGGTCGGTCGCCGGCAGGAACCCAACCTGCGGGATCAGCAGCAGGGCCGCATCGAGCTGCGTGGACCCGTAGTACTGGGTGAACGTGTTTCGCTCGGCGTCGTAGCCCATCCGGCACACCTCCTCGTGGATGTCGTCCCGCATCCGAAGCAACGCCTCCGGCGCGCCCTCATGACCCGACGTTTCCAACATCTTCACGACGCGGTCGGCGGCGACCCAGGCCATCACCTTCGAGTGGACGAATTGACGCCGAGGGCCCCGAACCTCCCAAATGCCATCGTCAGGTTCGCGCCAATGGCGCTCGAGCCACTGGACGAAACTTTGCGTGGGATCCAGCGCTGCGGCGACGGGCGTCATGCCGAGCCGCCGTGCCCGATAGATCGCGTCGGCCAACTCGCCATACACGTCAAGCTGCAGTTGCCCCGAGGCAGCGTTTCCAACCCGCACAGGGGCGGACCCCTCGTAGCCCGCCAGCCAGCCGAGTTCGTACTCGTCGAGGCGGCGCTCTCCGCCGATCCCGTACATGATCTGCAGATCGTCAGGGTCGCCTGCGACGGCGCGGATCACCCAGTCGCGCCATTGGGTCGCCTCCTCCACGTAGCCAGCCGCCATGAGCGCGTCGAGCGCGAGCGCCGCGTCCCGGATCCAGCAGAACCGGTAGTCCCAGTTCCGCACGCCGCCGAGGAACTCGGGAAGCGACGTGGTGGGGGCGGCCACGAGCCCGCCGGTGGGCGCGTGTGTGAGCGCCTTGAGCGTGATGAGGGAGCGTTCGACCTCGTCCTTCCACGCACCCTTGTAGGTCGAACGACCCGACCAGGCGCGCCACCAAGCCTCGGTTTCGGCCACGGCAACGACCGCTTCGATCGGCGGCGGCGTGTCTTCCCAGGAGAGGTGCCACGTGAGAACGAAGCAAGCGCGCTCGCCCGCGCGCACCGAGAAGTCGGCTTCGAGCCGACGCTCCCGCGGCGTGATCGGCACGTCGGCCCGCAACTCCACCGCCTCGGGCCCCGCGCCGGCGCTCACCGCCTGATCCCTGGCGATGATCCACGGGGCGGTCTTGCCGTAGTCGAACCGCGGGTTGAGCCGACTGGACATCGGTACGGTGCCGCGCACGCCCTCCACGATGCGGACGATCCGTGGATGCGATACCCGCAGGGCCATGCAGTCGATGATCCGAACCATGCCTTCGGCCGTCTCGAACTCGGTTTCGAGAACGAGCGTCGAGGGCCGGTACCGTCGCGTCGTGGCGACGATGTCTCCGGCCGGAGCGATGCGCCATCGACCGTTCTCCTGCGTGCCCAGCAGATTCGCGAAACACGCGGAAGAGTCGAAGCGCGGCAGACACAGCCAGTCGATGGAGCCATCGATGCCGACCAGTGCCGCAGTGTGCATGTCGCCGATCAGTCCGTAGTCCTCGATGCGAAGAGCCATTCGACCTCCCGTAGGGCAGCCGGCGCCGAGGCGGATTCGGCGATGGCACCGGTTTGTCAGTCTAGTCGGTCGAGCCGTCCGTTGGAAGCCAACTTCCATCCTGATTTTGGCGCGGCGGTTTGCCCGCTCGCGTGCGGCACCGACATCGTCCAGTTACCAACGTAACGATTTCCGACCCTGTCGGAGACGGAAGAGGCGCCCACTCCTGAAGTTAGGTTCCACCGGCAGGGAAACCTCATGCAAAGCGATGATCACTACGATTTCATCATCATCGGCAGCGGCGCCGGTGGCGGCACGATCGCCCTCAAGCTGGCGCCTTCCGGCAAGCGCATTCTCATTCTCGAACGCGGCGACTACCTGCCGCGCGAGAAGCAGAATTGGGATCCGACCGAAGTCTTCGTGAAGAACCGCTACGTGTCGCAGGACGCGTGGTACGACTCGGAGGGCAAGCCGTTCCAGCCGGGCGTGCATTACTTCGTGGGCGGCGCGACCAAGATGTTCGGCGCTGCGATGTTTCGGTTGCGCGAACGGGATTTCACTGCCCATCGCACTGCCGACGGCTCGACGCCCGACTGGCCGATCCGGTACGAGGAGTTTGAGCCCTACTACACGCAGGCAGAAAAGCTCTACCACGTCCATGGCCAGCGCGGCGACGACCCCACCGATCCACCGGCCAGCGCGCCTTATGCGTTTCCACCTGTAAGCCATGAGCCGCGCGTCCAGGAGATTGCCGATGGCTTGAAGCGCGCGGGTTATCGACCGGCGTACGCGCCGACGGGCATCATGCTCGACGAGGCGGACCGTCCCCACAGCCGGTGCATACGCTGCAATTCCTGCGACGGCTATCCCTGCCTCGTCCACGCGAAGGCGGACGCTGAAGTCATCGCCGTCCGGCCCGCGTTGCAGTACCCCAACGTGACGCTGGCAAGAAACGCCCACGTCCAGCGGCTCGAAACCGACGCCGGCGGACGCGCGGTGACCCGCGTGATCGTGCAACGCGACGGCCGGCGGGAGGCGTACACCGGCAGCATCGTCGTCGTCGCCTGCGGCGCCGCCAATTCCGCACGGCTGCTTCTCATGTCGGCGGACGAAAAACATCCGCGCGGCCTGGCCAACGGATCGGACATGGTCGGTCGCCATTACATGTTTCACAACGCCGTCGCGCTGGTCGCCCTTTCCCGGCGCGAGAACCCGACCGAGTTCCAGAAGACGCTCACGATCAACGATTTCTATTTCGGCGCGCCGGACTATGAGTTTCCGCTCGGCAACATCCAGATGCTCGGCAAATCCCAGGGGCCGATGTTCAAGGAGGATGCGCCGGAGTTCGCGCCCGGCTTCACGCTGGATCAGATGGCCCGGCACGCGGTGGATTTCTGGCTCACCAGCGAAGACTTGCCGCTTCCGCAGAATCGCGTGACGGTGAATTCCGGAGGCGAAATCCAGCTTCACTACGAGTTCACGAACGTGGAGCCGCTCAATCGCCTGCGAAGGAAATTGCAGGCGATGCTCGAGCACATGGACATGCATCCGCACCTCATCCCGAACACGCTCTACATGGGAAAGCACATTCCCATCGCCGGCGTGGCTCACCAGGCCGGCACCTGCCGCTTCGGCATCGACCCGAGGTCCTCCGTACTCGACGTCAACTGCAAGGCGCATGAGCTCGACAACCTGTACGTTGTGGACACGAGCTTTTTCCCGAGCATCGGGGCGGTGAATCCGTCGCTGACCGCCATTGCGAACGCCTTGCGCGTCGGCGAGCATCTGCTGCAACGCGTTCGATGACAAATCAACCGATCGTTCGGCGCAAAGAGATCGCAGCCGTGTACGGCGCAGGCTTGATACAGGGCGTGGCGCTGGTCACGTTTCCGGCCGCGAGCGCCGTCTTCACGAGCGCGAGCGATTTCGGTCTGTCGAGGACGGAGTACGGCGGCATGTTCGTGCCCCAGGCGGCCACAGCCATCGGCTCGGCCCTGCTGGGCGCCGGTTTGGCACGACGCCTCGGCGCCAAGCGCATCTACCTGATTGGACTCGTCGCGAATCTGGCGTCGATGGCGTTGCTCGTTCTGAGCCGGTTCGTGATGAGCGAACACGCAGTCGCTTACGTGGTCCTGCTCGTCGCCACCGGCTGCCTCGGCGTCGGTTTCGGGTTCACTGTGCCGACGCTCAACACGTTCGCCGCCGCGTTCTTTTCCCAGAAAGTGGACAAGGCGGTGCTGGCGCTGAACGCCCTGCTTGGTTCGGGAACCGCGCTGGCGCCGATCCTGGTCGCGGTGTTCGTCGGCTTGGGTATCTGGTGGGGACTGCCGGTGCTGGTTGGCGCGTTGATCCTGGGATTGCTCATGTTCAGTGCGCGATTGCCGCTCAGTCCGAGTGTTGGGGCCGACAGCACCGGGGTCATGAGCGGGTGGACGAAATTTCCTTCCCGGTTCTGGGTCTTCGCCGGATTCGCGCTCTTGTACGGTGTCTGCGAAACGACGAACGGCAACTGGGCCTCGCTCTACATGACGAGGGAGCTCGGCGCAAGCGCCACGCAGGCCTCGCTCGCTCTCACCGTGTTCTGGGGGATGGTGACCGCGGGGCGCATCCTCTTCGCCGTCATCGAGAAATGGTTTCCCGAGCGTGCCGTCTTCCAGGTCTTGCCGCTGCTCGTGGCCGCTGGCTTTGTCGTCATTGCCTTCCTGCGGCCGACCCGGCCGCTCTTCGGCATCCCGGCCTTTGCCCTGGCAGGATTCGGTTGTTCGGCGTTGCTGCCGCTGGTGATCAGCTTCGGTCAGGCGGAACTCAAGACCATCGGCGCATCGGTGGCGGGCGGCTTGATTGCGTCCTACCAGATCGGCTACGGGATTGCGGCCTTCGGCGTCGGCCCTCTCGAGTCCCGGTTGGGCTTGAGCCTGGGCGCGATCTATGGCGCGACCACCGGCGCCGCGCTGGCACTCGCCGTGCTCGCCGTGCTCATCACCCGCCGCCCGCCCATCTCCACTCGTCACGGAAGTGCTGCGCGCGCGGATTCAAAGCTCGACCCGGACCTCAACCATCACCCATCAAGGAGATGAACCATGAACCTGAAAGGCAAAGTCGCCGTCGTCACCGGCGGCAACAGCGGCATCGGTCTCGCCATCGTCCTGGAACTCGCCAAGCAAGGGGCCAACATCGTCATCGACTATGTCGTGCATCCCGAAGCGACCGAGGCCGCAGAGAAGCAAGTCCTCGCCTTGGGAGACCAGTCGATCGGGGTAGAAGCTGACGTGAGCAAGGTCGCCGACTTGCAAAGGCTGGTCGCCACTGCCGTCAAGAGGTTCCGCCGCGTCGACATCATGGTCAACAACGCCGGGATCGAGACACGCACCTCCGTGCTCGACACGGACGAGGCGGGTTACGACAAGGTGCTCGCCATCAATCTCAAGAGCGCGTTTTTCGGCACCCAGTTCGCCGCGCAGCAGATGATCAAACAGGGAGGAGGTGGGCGCATCATCAACGTCAGCTCCGTGCATGAGGACTGGCCGATGCCGGGCAACGCAGCCTACTGCCTGTCGAAGGGCGGGATACGCATGCTCACGCGCACGGCGGGCGTCGAGTTGGCGCCACACAACATCCTCGTTGTCGGCGTCGGTCCTGGTGCCGTGGCCACGCCGATCAATCGGTCGACCATGAACGATCCGGTGTTGCTGAAGAAACTCAACTCGGCCATTCCGCTGGGCCGCATGGCGCGTCCGGAGGAAATTGCGAGCGTGGTGGCGTTCCTCGCGAGCGATGGCGCGAGCTACCTGACGGCTACCACGATCTTCGCGGACGGCGGCATCATGCAAAGCAGTCCTGGACTGTGAGGGGATCGACGTGGCCGACACTTTGGCCCTGCAAATGTCGATTGCCCCGCAAGCGTCCAAGTGCTTCAATATCGGTCTCTTGCTGTGACGAAGGAGACTTCCATGGCCTACGAAGCACGATATGTCCTGCGACCCAACCCCGGCGCCGATCTCGGGGCCGTTATCGAAGCCGTGAAGGTGGGCGCGGCACTCTGGAAGAAGCATGGCGCCCCCAATCCGCAGTTCTGGAGCGTGGCCGCGGGCGAACTGGGCAACTATGTTCTGACTGTGCAGTTCGAGAACGCGACGGCGTACGCCAAGGTCACGGACCCGTTGTCAGCCGATCCCGAATTCCGCCGCTGGCAAGCGAACAACGTCCAGTCCGGGGCGTTCACGTGGGTGCGAAGCAACCTCATGCGCGAGCTTCCTCTGCCGTAAGGACATCCGTACTCGGGCAGCGCGTTGGGGGGCGGGGTGACTAAGGGCTTTCTTTCAGCTTCGCGCAATGGGTAGCAGGTCGTCAGGCAATAGCGCCGTGGCAATCCTGACGAACAGGTTCTCCGCTTCGTTGCCGTTCTTGTAGTCACCCGCGTCGTTGAAAGCCTCGGGTGTGTAAGTCACGGCCACAGCAATGGCCAGCCGGCTGCCTTCGTGATAGCCCGCGACCGCCGAGTACCCGCCGAACATCGGGGGCTGGAGCACCCAGTTGCCACTCGTGACCACGCCGAGCCCGAAGGCGTAGCCCTCCCATTGGCGAAGGCAGGTCACACACCCGGGAACCGGGGTGCTCTTGCCACGCAGCGCGGTGGACACTTGGGCCGCGTGAGATTCGGGGGAGAGGATTGTGCCCCTGCCAAAGGCAATTGCACTGGTGTGCAGGTCGTACAGGTCGGTCACCTGCACCGCACCGTGCGTGATGGTCCACGACGGGTCCCAGAAGGTGGACTCCTCATAGAAGGGCGTACCGGCCGCAACGCCGAGAAATTCTCTGCGCTCTGATGAGAACGCACGCAGCACCGGTTCGGGGATGGAGGCGCTTTCCGGGTCGGAGGTCTGCGTCATGCCGAGGGGGCCGAGCACCTTGTCCTGCATCAGGTCTTTGACCGAACGGCCTGTGAGCTTCTCCAGGGCGAGGCCGAGGATGATGTAGTTCGTGTGGGCATAGGCCCAGTTGGTGCCCGGTTCGAAGAAAAGCGGCTTGTGGATCGCGAAGGCAAGAAGTTCGTCAGGTGTCCAGCGCCGGAACGGGTCCGCAAGGAATGCATTGACGAAATCCGGGTCCCGCACGTAGTCCGCATAGCCGGCGGTCATCTGAGCCAGGTGCCTGAGGGTCACGCGGTCTCCATGCGGGAGCTTCGGCAGCCAGGTGGCAACCTTGTCATCGAGAGCCACCTTCCCCTCGTCCACCAGTCGCAGCAGCAGCATGGCGACCAGTGCGATGGCCACCGCACCATTGCGGAAATGCATGTCCGTGGTGGCCGGCACCCCGGCGGCGGACTCGCCGAAGGCCTCGGTGATGATTTCCTTGCCATCCACCGTGACGCGCACCAGGACCGCGCGCGCAAAGCGGGTCTTGAGGGTGGCGCGTGCGATGGCACGCACCGTCTCGGCCTTCACTGGGTCGGTGGAAGCCATCGGCATGCGGCTCGTCAGGGGGGCGCCGGCACCGCCGATCACCGTACTACCGGTGCCGCCGCCGCCGCAAGCGGGCAGCATCCAACCCAATCCGGCACCGGCGCCGACACCCAGAAGGCGGCGGCGGGTGAGGGCGGACGACATGGAATCCCACAGGCCGTTCGTGCGGAAGTCGGGTCGCTGGTCAATTTCGTTCATGGTGTGGTGTCGGGATTCGCGAGCGCTGCCGGAACGGGATCTTGCGGGCTTGATTGAATCAATAATACGTATTATATTGCCACGATATGTCAGCGTTGCAACAATGTCAGACGCCGATCCGACGCCAGAGCAGTGGGACGCATCCCGCTGGCGGCCGGCACGCGTGCCGTCCTGTCCGATTCAGCCGCCGCTCGTGATCGGCCCCAAAGCCGCCGCTGCCCGCAGCAGATCGAATCTGCACGTCGATTCGAGGCGAAGGCCTCGGCACGTCCTGGCCAACCATCCTCAGCGCGTTGTCACGCGCGCGTTCCATGCCCGGTGCCACGTGATCGGCGATCGCGCGGACAGGATCGCCAGCGTGGCGGATGGGCGGGCGAGCGACCTCCATTCACCCCACACAGACAGCCCGTCAGCATGACCTCTGCACCCACTTCGCTCGAATCCTCCGCCTTCCCTGCATCCCGCCTGTCGCGTCGGCAGTGCCTGGGCCTGGCCACGGCGGGGCTGGCCGCCCCGCTGTTGCAAGCCTGCGGCGGAGGCGGGTCCGGCACGTCCGCCTTTCTTTCGGTCCCGCCCGATGCTGAATCGGTGCGCTGGTGCCGGGAGGCCATCCTCAAGACGCTGAACCGCAGCGACAGCGCCACCACCGCCGTGTCCGTGGCGCTGCTGGCCGACAACCGCGTGGTCTGGCGCGAAGCCTTCGGCCAGGCCAACCGCGAGACCGGGCTTCTGGCGGCCCCCGACACGCGCTTCAACATCGGTTCGGTGGCCAAGGTCTTCGCTGCCCTGGCCGTGATAGTCCTGCGCGACCGGGGGCAGCTCGCCCTCGATCAGCCGGTGGTCGAGCTGCTGCCCGCCTTCGGCATGCGCTCGGGCAACTTCAAGCAGATCACCGTGCGCCACCTGATCTCCCACTCTTCGGGGGTACCGGGCGTCAACTTCCGCAACGTCTTCAATTTCGCCCCGGTACCGGGCTATGCGCAGGACACCCTGCAGTCGCTGGCGTTGTCGCGCATGAAGCACGAACCGGGCGAACTCACGGTCTACTGCAACGACGGCTTCACGATGGTGGAACTGCTGGTGCTCCAGCTCAGCGGGCTGTCGTATCCGGCCTTCATCCAGCGCGAGTTCTTCGACCCCCTGGGCATGAGCCTCTCCGGCTTTGCGCTGGCACCCGCCGCCGAAGGCACCTTCGTGCACCCTTGGTACAAGGGCCGGACCTTGTCGCAGGAGATGCCCGCCGCCTACGCGACCGGAGGCGCCATCAGCACGCCCACCGACATGATGAAGCTGGCGCGCCTGTTCCTCGACGCAGGCGTGTACGAAGGCCGCCGGATCGTCTCCGCCGAGTCGATCCGGGACATGGGCGTCAACCAGGTCCTGCGCACGCGCATCAACCTCACGCCCACCTTCAGGGTGGGACTGGGATGGGATACGGTGGGGCAGCTGGGCATGGAGGCGGCAGGGCTGCGGGGCTGGTCGAAGAACGGCGGCACCACCTTCTTCTCGACCGAGTTCTTCGTGCTCCCCGAGGCCCGGCTGGCCATGATGATCACCGGCAACGGCTTCGACTACGGCTCGCTGGCACTGACGGAGGGCTTGCTGCTGCGCACGGCCGCGGAGCGCAGCGCGATCCAGGCGATGCCTGCCGCGATCGTCCCCATCGTTGCGCCGGCGGTGTCGCCTGGACCGGACCGCGCAGCGCTGGTGGGCATCTACGCCAATCACAGCGCACCCGCGCAAGTGCTCGCCGCAGACGATGGTTCGCTGACTGTGCGCAGCTGGGGCGAGGCTGGCTGGACCACCGTGCAGGCGCAGCTGCGCGCACGCACCGATGGCCGCTGGTGGTCCGATGGCCAGCCCTCCGTCTGCTATCGCTTCCAGACGATGGAAGGCCGTCGCTACCTGATCCGGCGCAGTCTCTCCGACAACCAGCTGTACTGGAACGAATCACCCGTGGGCGAATGGCTGCCGGCGCTGGACGCGCCACTGCCGCCAGCGTGGCAAGCCCGGCGGCGCAGCCGATGGCTCAGTGTCAACGACGACCCGGCTTCGGTCGAAGTCCGGCTCGGCCCGAGGATCTGGCTCATCGACGAGTTGGCCGAGATGCCGGGCTACGTCCTCTGGGACAACGCGCAGCTGCTGCGGGTGATCGACGACAACGAAGCCGGCATGACCATCAAGGTTCCCGTCAACGCAGGACGCGAGCTGGTCGAGTTGCGCATGGTGATGGTGAACGGGCAGGAAGAAATGCACAGCGGCACGCTGGTGTTCCAGCGGATGGCGACCTAGGCAACGCACGCATGCATGACCACGACCCCGACACACGACGCCCGATGACCACACCACACGCCACGCCGGACTCCCCTGCACCATCGTCCCTTCGACTGTCACGCCGCGATTGCCTGGGCTGGGCGACCGCAGGACTGGCGACGCCACTGCTGCAGGCCTGCGGCGGCGGCGGCTCCAGCCCCGGCGCCGCAGCACTGCTGCCCCAGCCCGATCCCGAGTCGGTGCGCTGGTGCCGCGAGACCATTCAAGCGACGCTGAGCCGAAGCGACATCGCCACCACCGCCGTGTCCATCGCGCTGCTGGCCGACGACCGCGTGGTCTGGCGTGAAGCCTTCGGCTATGTCGATCGCGACAACGGTGTGCTGGCCACCCCGGACACACGATTCAATATTGCCTCGATCTCCAAGATGGTCGCGGCCCTGACCGTGATGATCCTGCGCGACCGCGGGCAACTGGCGCTGGACCAGCCGCTGGTGGAACTGCTGCCCGCCTTTCGCATGCGCTCGGAGGGCTACACCCGCATCACCGTGCGCCACCTGATCTCGCATGCGTCGGGCGTGCCGGGCAACAACTACCGCAACGGCATCAACTTCGTCCCTTACCCGGACTACGCGAAGGACACCATGGAGGCGCTGGTGCAGTCACGCATGAAGCACGAGCCGGGCGAGCTTGCGATGTACTGCAACGATGGATTCACGATGGTGGAGCCGCTGGTGAAGCAACTCACCGGGCTGACGTATCCGGAGTTCGTCCGGCGCGAGATCTTCGCCCCTCTGGCCATGAACCTCTCGGGCTATGCGCTCGCACCCGCGGCCGAGGGCACTTTCGTGCACCCTTACGACAAGGGGCAGCGACAGTCGCAAGAGTTGCCCGCGAACTACGCGAGCGGGGGCATGGTCTCCACGCCCACCGACCTGCTGAAGCTCGCCCGCCTGCTGCTGGACGAAGGGGTCTACGAAGGCCGGCGCATCGTCTCGGCCGAGGCGGTGCGCGAGATGGGCAGGGACCAGAGGGCCCGCACACGCATCATGCCCGACCCCGCTTCATCATTGTGGCGCTGGGGACTGGGATGGGACACGGTTCAACAGCCGGGCCTGCATGCGGCCGGCCTGCGGGGCTGGAACAAGAGCGGCGCGTTCGAGTTCTTCGGGACCCAGTTCTTCGTGCTGCCCGAGGCTCGGCTGGCCATGATGATCACCGGAAGCGGGCTCGACTACGGGCCGCTGGAGCTGGCCGAAGGGCTTCTGCTGCGCATGGCGGCCGAACGCGGCGTGATCCGCACGATGCCTCCCGCCATCGCCTCCGTCGCGCCGCCGCTGGCGTCGCCTGCGCCGGACCGCACCGCGTTCCTGGGCATCTACGCCAACAGCAGTGGCCCGCTGCAGGTGCTCGCCGCGGCCGACGGTTCGCTGACCTTGCGCCGATGGAGCCTCGATGGCTGGACCGCCGTGCAGGAACGCCTGCGCGCGCGCAGCGATGGCTGTTGGTGGGCCGATGGGCAAACCCGCATCTGCTATCGCTTCCAGACCCTGGCGGGGCATCGCTATCTGAACCAGCGCACGCTCTCGATCAATCAGCTGTACTGGGACGAAGAGCCCATCGGCGAATGGCTGCCGCCACTGAGCACGCCGCTGCCGGACGCATGGAAGGCCCGGCTCGGCAGCCGATGGTTGCGCGTGAACGATCTGAACGATTCGATCACGCAGGCCACGCAACGGAAGGTGCCTTGGATCTTCGAGATCGACCAACTGGCCGAGTTGCCCGGCTACGTCCTGGCCAACACCGCTCAGTTGGTGCGCGTGATCGACGACAACCAGGCCGGCATGACCATCCAGATCCCCTCCGCCGCAGGGCGCGACCTGTTCGAGCTGGACATGGTGATGGTGAACGGCAAGGAAGAACTGCACACCGGCGTCCTGGTGTTCCAGCGAATGGACGCCGAGAAACCTCGCGCACCCTGAAGCCCACAAGCCTTGCGAACCTGCTGCCATGACCTCATTGCCTACCCATACCAGCACCAACACCGACCCGGACGAATTTTCTTCACCGCGCCTTTCGCGTCGCGGATACCTGAGCCTCGCCACGGCGAGTCTGGCCACGCCGCTGCTGCAAGCCTGCGGCGGCGGCAGCTCCGGCACGCCAGTCTTCGCAACCGGCACCGTGGACCAGCTCCACCCCGAATCGGTGCGCTGGTGCCGCGAGGCCATTCAAGCGGCACTGAACCGAAGCAACAGCACCACCACGACCGCGGTTTCCGTGGCCCTGCTGGCCGACGACCGGGTGGTCTGGCGTGAGGCCTTCGGCTACGCCGACCGCGAGCGCGAAGTGCAGGCCACCACCGACACCCGCTTCAACATCGGCTCGGTCTCCAAGGTCGTGACCACCCTGGCCGTGATGATCCTGCGCGACCGCGGCCAGTTGACGCTCGACCAGCCGCTGGTCGAGCTGTTGCCCGGCTTCCGCATGCTCTCGCCGGAGTTCAAGCAGGTGACAGTGCGCCACCTGTTGTCCCATGCCTCGGGCTTCCCCGGCAACAACATGCGCAACAACGGGGCCTTCGTGCCTTATCTGGACTATGCCCAGGACACCATGCTGGCGCTGGCGCAGTTGCACCTGAAGCACGAGCCGGGCGAACTCGCGGTCTACTGCAACGACGGCTTCACCATGGTGGAGCCACTGGTCCGCGCGCTGAGCGGGCTGCCTCTCTACGAATTCGTCCAGCGGGAAATCTTTGGCCCCCTGGGCATGACCCTGTCCGGCTATCCGGTGACGCCTGCCGCCGAAGGCACCTACGTGCACCCCTATTTCAAGGGTCGCAGCCTGTCACAGGAAATGTCCACGCCCTTCGCGTCCGGCGGAGTTTTCAGCACACCCACCGACATGCTGAAGCTGGCGCAGATGTTCCTGGACCAGGGCGTCTACCAGGGCCGGCGGATCGTCTCGGCCGAGGCGGTGCGGGAAATGGGCGTCGACCAGAGTGCCCGTACACGCATCAACCCGTCTGCATCGTCGTGGCGCTGGGGGCTGGGGTGGGACTCGATGCAGCAGGCCGGCTTGAATGCGGCCGGGCTGCGGGCCTGGAACAAGAACGGCGGCACCTTCTTCTTTTCCACCGATTTCTTCGTGCTGCCCGAAGCCCGGCTGGCCCTGTTGATCAGCGGCAGCGGGCACGACTACGAGCCGCGCCTGCTGGCAGAGGGGCTGCTTCTGCGCGCCGCGGCGGAACGCGGAGCGATCCAGGCGCCGCCCGCCGCCATCGTCTCCACGGTGCCGCCTTTGGTGTCTCCTGCTCCAGACCGCGCCGCCCTGGTGGGCGTCTATGCCAACTCCATCGCCCCCGTGCAGGTCTTGAGCGCAGCCGACGGTTCGCTGACGCTGCGCCGCTGGAGCAAGGACGAACGCCAGTGGGACACCGCGAAGCAGGAGCAGCTTCGCGCGCGAGGCGATGGGAACTGGTGGCCGGATGGTCAAACCACCGTGTGCTACCGCTTCCAGACCGTGCTGGGGCACCGCTACCTGATCGGGCGCACGCTCTCGGCCAACGCGCTGTACTGGGGCGAGAACCCCATGGGCGAATGGCTGCCGCCGCTGGAAACACCGCTGCCGGCCGCGTGGAAAGCGCGCGTGGGGAGTCAATGGCTCTATGTCGGCGACTCCCCCGATTCGCTCGTGAGCCGCCTGCTCCCGCCGGTGATCTGGCGCATCGACGAATTGGCGGAAATGCCGGGCTACGTCATGCTGGACAACGAACAGTTGCTGCGCGTGGTCAACGACAACGAGGCCGGCATGACCGTCAAGGTCCCCGGCAACGACGGCCGCGACCTGGCCGAGCTTCGCATGGTGATGGGGAAGGACCTGGAGGAAATGCACATCGGCGGCCTGGTGTTCCAGCGGGTTGGGGCGCAACCTCCCGTTCGAGCGCCTTGACCTCACGCGGCGCCTCTATCTGGAGAACGTCAATGTCGTTCGTGCGGCGCAGGCCGCGTCGACCGATTGCGCTGCGTCGCGCTCACCAGCGCACCTTCATCCCCACGCTGGCGTTCAGCCCCCCCGGTGCGGGTGGTGCCGCCGCTGGCGCGCAGCTGCTGCACTGGCGACGGTCCGGTTCCGGGGCCGGGAACGACGGGCGTTTGGCGCTTTTCTCTGACCCTGGGTGATTGTTGCGTCACAGTGCCATGTCAGCCACGCCCACTTCAACAAGGAGCTTCCCCATGAACAGGTCCATCGTTCGTATCCTGCCGGCCGCAGTGACCCTGGCATTCGCGTGCATCGGCGTGTCGGCCGTCGCACAAGGCGCCACCCAGAAGCTGGAAAAAGACGCCGAGAAAGCCTGGGACGCGACCAAGACTGATACCAAGAAGGCCGAGAAGGCGACCGGCAAGGCGGTCGACAATGCGGCGTCCGACGCCGCGTCAGACACGCGCAAGGTCGGCAACAAGATCGGCGAGAAGGTTCCGGGCACGACCCAGAATGAAGCTGTCAAGAAAGAAGCTGCCAAGCCCTGATCCGCACGCGGCTCCCGAAACGAGATACCCGCTTTCGACGGGCCTCGGCGCCGCCATCGGCCAAATGCTTGGGCCGCATCGCCAGCACCGGTTCGATCCATGCATCCCCGAATCCCCATAGCTTCGTAGCCTTCTGTGGCTCCGTTGGGGCATTCCGCGGCTTCCGCCAAAGACGCGCGACGCCGTAGATCACTGTGAGGCCCAACCTTCCACCCCAAATCGTGCACGTCAGTGGCGCAGACGTCGATCCGGGTTGCTCTCGTCCCTGCTGTACTGGCCACCCAGTGTTGCTGCCAGGTCGATGGCCCGCGCAGCCAGAGGCGACAGGCTGCGGCCGCGCAACCAGAATGCGTGTATCTCCGCGATCAGCGGGGCCGTGGCGCTCTCCGTTGCGATGCGCCGCAATGAGCGCCCTGCACTCGACGCCAGTTGATGCGGCAGCACCGCCAGCAGATTGCTCTGGAGCGCGAGCCGCATCAATGTATTGAGATCGTCGCACTCCAGAGTGACCGGCAGCGGCTCGGCCGGTCCGAAGCCGAGCGCACTGGCAACCAGTGCCCGCACCGTCGATGTTGCCGAGACCATGCCGATGCCATGCTCCTTCAACGCTTCGCGCTTCGCGGGAGTCTTGCGCGCAAGAGGGTGCCCGCTCCGGCAATAGAGGCCTCCATGCACTTGACCCAGCGCCCGCGTCCGCAAGCGCGTATCTGGCTGCATCAGGCGAGGGTCGGCAATGAAAAAGTCGATGGCTTCGGCATGCAGCAGATCGAGCAGGCTGGTCAGGTTGCCGCTGCGCATTCGGAGTACGACACCCGGGCCAGCCTTGCGCAACTCCGCCAGCAGTGGCGGAACCAGGGTGGCGGCCGGAATCGGGCCGGCGCCGAAGTTCAGTTCGCCCAGTGCCCCGCCGCGCAACAAGGAAACGTCGCGTTCGAAGCAGTGATCTTCGAACACAAGCTGCCGGGCCCGCATCAGTACCGTCTGGCCGGCCACGGTCAATTGCGCTCCTGCGGGAGTTCGGTCGAACAGTTGCACGCCCAGTCTGGTCTCCAGGGCCTTGATGCTTCGGCTGAAGGCTGCATGGCTTAGATGTACCCGTTCAGCCGCGCGGGCAAAGCGGCCTTCTTCGGCCAGCGCGATCAGGTGGTGGAGTTGTCGCAAATCCATGTTGTGTCAAACGCAATGGAACGTAATGAATTGTGCACTGGACGTCATATCGCCGCACCGGGATGATCGGCAACCTACTAGAGATTCATCGGAGACTGTGTTGTCAAGATTACTTGTGTTGGCGGCGGCGGCCGCACTCGCCGTGGGGCCCGCCTGGAGCGCCGTTCCCAAGCGTCCGAACATCGTGATGGTCGTTCTGGATGACGTAGGCATGAGCGATCTCGGTGCCTTTGGCAGCGAGATCGCCACGCCGGTGCTGGACAAGCTCGCCAAGGATGGCGTGCGCTTCACCAACTTCCACGTCGCCGCAGCCTGCTCGCCGACCCGGGCCATGCTCATGACCGGTGTCGACAACCACCGCGCGGGGGTGGGCACGCTGGAGAACGTGATCGCCGACAACCAGAAGGGCAAGCCGGGCTACGAGGGCTATCTCAACAATCGCGTCGTTTCGATCGGCAGCCTGCTCGCCGGCGCTGGCTACCGTACCTACTTTTCGGGCAAGTGGAATCTGGGCGAAACCGGCGACAGGTCGCCCGCCACGCACGGTTTCCAGAAGTCGGTGGCCTTGGCGCAGACCGGCAGCGACAACTTCGAGAGCAAGCCCTATGCGCCGATCCACGAATCGTCGCACTGGTTCGAGGGCACGCGCGAAATGACCTTGCCCAAGGACTTCTACTCGAGCCGCTACTACGTCGACCGCATGATCGGCTGGCTCGATGCCGACAAGGCCCAGGACAAGCCATTCTTTTCCGTGGTTTCGCTGCAGGCGAATCACTATCCGCACCAAGCGCCAAAGGAATACATCGATCGCTACCTCGGCCGCTATGACCAGGGCTGGGACCAGTTGCGCGCGGAGCGCTACGCGCGCCAGGTGCAGATGGGCCTCTTCCCAGCCGGACTGACGCCGCGTCAGAGCCCCAACGCGCGTGCATGGACTGACCTGAAGCCACAGGAGCGGCGGGACTACGCGAAGCGCATGGCCGTCTACGCTGGCATGCTCACGGCGGCGGACACTGAAATTGGACGCCTGCACCAGCACCTGCAACAGACCGGCGAGCTGGAAAACACACTCTTCATCGTGCTGTCGGACAACGGCGCCGATCCCTATCGCCTCGACAAGACGTTCTGGTTTTGGTATCCGTTCAATTACTCGGTGGACTACGAGAACTTGGGCGAGAAGGGGTCGTTCTCTGCCTATGGCCAGGAGTGGGCACAGGTGTCCAACACGCCGCTGCATCTTTTCAAGGGAAATGCCCATGAAGGTGGCGTGCGCACACCCCTGATCGTGTCGTGGCCGGCGCGCTTTGCCGGCGGTCGGATCAGCGAAAGCCTCACTCACGTGAAAGACATCGTGCCTACCTTGCTGGAGTTGGCCGCCGGGGATGAGCCCAATAGCTCCTATAAGAACAGCGAAGTGCTGCGCCCCGAGGGTTCGAGCATGCTCGCACACTTGGACGGACAGAGTTCAACTGTTCATCCGCCAGATCGACCCATTGGCTATGAAATGGCGGGCAACTCGGCCTTGTTCAAAGGAGATCTCAAGCTGGTCAAGGACCTGGCGCCTTTCGGTGACAACGCCTGGCACCTCTATGACATTCGCCGCGATCCAACGGAGTCGAGGGATCTGAAGGAGCAGCAACCCGAAGTGTTCAAGTCCATGCAGGCGGATATGCAGGAATACCTGGCGAGCAACGGTGTGGTACCTCTGCCCGACAACTATCACCCGATACGCGCGCTGGTCAAGAACAATGCAGGATTGCTGTTCAAGATGTTGTGGCCTTACCTGCTGACATTGTTCGGCGCGTTCGGCCTCATGAGCTGGGGAGCTTGGCGGCTGGGCAGAAGCCTTCGCCGCAAAGGCAGAGTCACAAACTCATGATCCAGGGCGCACGTCGTGGATACGGCTTTTCCGAACACGTACGTGGAAATATGTGGGCATCGATCCCGCGGGCAACGTCTGGGCGTCGAACAACTGGCAGGATCCCCAGTCATGCTACGGCAAGTCTGACGAAAGTCGGTCTACGCGCTGCGGCGGCCAAGGCATGGTCGTTTTCTACGGCATGGCAAAGCCTGTTCGCTCCCCGCTGATTGGGCCGGTCCGAGGTTTCTGACGGCTTTGCGATCTTTCGGCTGGTTTCGAGCATCGACCGATTTCCTGGTCTACCGCGAAGCTCCCAGGTCGCCACGGTCATGTCGAGCGCAAAGCTGATGAGATGCCCCGGGGCGCAGCGGCCCCGGAACCTCGCGGCGCCCTGATCAGCTGATGCCGCTGTGATCTCTATTGCGTCATGGGCGTCAGCTGGCGGGGCGTTTTTCGGTAGGAATGAGTGAGCGAACGAACGCCTGCTTTGCCGTCGCGAGAACTGTTCCTCGGGAAGCCCCATCCAGTTGAAGTTGTTGCCAACAATGTTCTCGTCAGCCGAATGGCGCTTGAGGCCCAGGCAGTGGAGCTTGCATCATCGGATCGATTCGCTAAGTCATGGGCGTCAATTCGTGCGCTGCTCTTGGCTTCGGCAAGCTGCGTAGATGAAGCAGTCACCAGGCTCCAGGGAGATGTTCCGATGGGGAACGCAGTCACCGTCGCGGGTGGGTGACCTGCAGCCACAGGTCAGCATCGTCGTGCGCATCAACCAACAGACCGCCACCGTCGCGTGGGCAATGGTCACTCGTGGCGCGTTCCGTTCCATATGCTGCGCCAGGTCGTCGACATCTGAGCGTTTGTCACGGTCAAGAGGGTCTTGGGGAGACGCTTACCCGTCGTCCTGAGCGCTCTTGGCCCACCCTCCTTTGTCGCCTTGGCCATGATCGAGTCGCTGCACTAGTCATGGTATTTACGTTTCCGTCTGCGAGTGACTCACCACTTCGGCGGCAACTTTCTGAGCAGCACGATGCGCTCGCGCGAGACTTCGATGTAGCCACCCTTGGCCAGGTCGGTCAGCAACCGGTTGACCATCGCCTTCGAAGCGCCCACGCGCTCAGCGATGCGCTGCTGGCTCAACGGCCCGGGCACCACGCGCAGGCCTTTGTCGTCGACCGCCAAGGCGTCGAAGAGCCCCACGAGCCGGCCGTAGACGTCTACCGAAGCCAGGCGGCCCACCGTGCGCGTCAGGGTGCGCACGCGCTGCACCAGGCGCTGGATCATCTGAAACGCAAGCTCGGGCCGCTGCGCCAGTACGCGCTCGGCCTGGGCCCGTGTCACGCGCGTCAGCCGCGCTCGCGTGGTGACCTGCACCGTGGCGGAGCGAAGTTCACCACTGAGCATCAGCTCGCCGAAGAGTTCACCCGCGTGCAGCGTATTGAGCTCCACCACGCGCCCGCCGTCCCCGACCACAAACGCGCGCAGCTCGCCTTCGTGGATGAGATACATGCAGTCGGCAATGTCGCCCTCGGTCACCACCGAGGCACCAGGCTCCCAGGTACGCGTCTCGCCCAGCCGCGCCAACTCGGCCAGGAAGTCGCCGGAATTCTCTGCCCTCGACCCTTCAAACATGCCTGCTCCTAGCTTGCACCTGAGGCCGAGACTGTACGGCACGGCCCGCCGGTCGCACGCCTTGCTCGAACGCTCGGGGCCTGGGCGCAACTCGCCAGACGGTCCGCGCATGTGATGGCGGGCCGGGCCTAGCTTTAAATCCACGCAAATGTCCACGGAGCCGTTAGTCTTGCCGACTGCGCCTTTGAAACCGTCTGCGGACCCGGAGAACCCATCATGCCAGCGATGAACGTACCCATTCCCACCTTGCCAGGTCAAGGCACCGCGGCGCGCGCGTTGCAGCTGTCGCTGTCCCGCACGGCCTATAACTACGTTCGAAGCTATCCCCATCTCGAGGAAGTGCCGATGTGCGCGGGCGTGCCGCCTGGCGAGGAGTTCAGCGCCGCCTACAACGCGCTGGTCGCGCAGATCAGCGCGCAGATCGCCGAGAACTTCGCCCGGAATGCGCGCAGGTTCCTGGCGCAGGAGATCGAGAAGGACATGGACAGCATCCAAAACGACATACCCTTCCATGCCTTGCGACTCAGTACGGATTTACGCCAACTCGAGCAGGATGTTCAAAAGCTGGTCGACGGCATCTTTGCCGCCGCCGCCGAGACGGTGGAAAAGGGTCCCACGGCGATTCTCAAGTCGACCCTGTTCGACCTGGTACGGTCGCCCTTCCTCGAGGCCAAGGCAGAGTCGGACTACGAAAGCCTGATCGCCACGCTGCCCACGCCCCAGATGTTGGCGATGGAGGAAAAGGATTGGATGCGGGGGAAAGACAAGCAATGCGAGCAGGATTGGTTCTTCGGCTATCTGCAACTGGCCGGCTTCAACACCACCAATTTGCGCCGCGTCGTGCAGGACAAAGCGACGGGCAGCAAGGCCCTGGCCTGGAGCGAGCTGAAGGCGAAAATGACGATCCCCGATACGGTGAAAGTCCTGAGCCGAGGCGGCTCCACCACCCTCTCGCTGGCCGAGATGATCAGCGACGGCAAGCTCTACGCCTGCGACTACGCCGCGCTGATCGGCGACGGGAAGCTGGAACCCAAAGAGAGCTGCCTGCACGACAAGCACCGCTACCTGCCGTCGCCCATCGCCCTGTTCTATTGGAACGAGTCACCTCCCGAGGGCTATCCGCCGGCCTACGGGCAAAGCCAAGCCGGCGTGTTGCAGCCCATCGCGATCCAGTTGGGGCAGTCCCCGGACTCTGCCATCTTCAGCCCGAACGATGCTTTCGAAGCGAACGATTCCAATCAACTGAAGTGGAAGGTCGCCAAGTACTTCGTCAACGTGGCCTGCGCGATTCAACACGAATC
Source organism: Variovorax sp. P2_H12 (assembly GCF_056403395.1). NCBI lineage: Bacteria > Pseudomonadati > Pseudomonadota > Betaproteobacteria > Burkholderiales > Comamonadaceae > Variovorax > Variovorax sp. P2_H12. The sequence continues at coordinate 53,472 of NZ_JBFUFO010000017.1, forward strand.
GGTCGCCCATCTCGGGGATTGCCACTTGATCATGGAGGCCGTCGCGGTGGCCACGCACCGCCAATTGGCAAAGGAACACCCTCTGTTCCATCTGCTCGAACCGCATCTGCGGTTCACCATCAGCATCAACGATGGCGCCGCGCACAACCTCATCGTCCCGGGTGGCGTGGTGGCCGCCAACGTCGGCGCCCACATCGATTGGACGCTGCAGATGGTCAACGACGCGCGCATGGCCTGGCGCTGGGGCGAGAACAGCCCGGACGAGATCTTTTCCCTGCGCGGCGTAGACCAGCTGGCGGCCTACCCGTTTCGCGACGACACGCTGCTGCTGTGGAAGGCCATCAAGGATTTCGTCACCGGCTACGTGGCGATCTACTACACCAACGACCACGCCGTCAGTACCGACCGGGAACTCAAGGCGTGGGTGGACGAACTTGGCTGCGCCCAGTACGGCAATCTGCCGGGGTTTCCCGCGACGCTGAACACCCGGGACCAACTCGTTGAAGTCGTCGCGCAAATGATCTACACCGCAGGCCCTCTGCACGCGTCGGTCAACTACGGTCAATATCCCTTCGCGGGCTTCGCGCCCAGCGTGGCCGCGGCGATCTACAAGGCCGCGCCGACACGCGACGACCTGATCGACAAAGAGGAGCAGTATCTGGATTGGCTCCCGCCGCTGGACGTCGCGCTGTACACCGTGTCGTTCGTGTACCTGCTCAGCAGCATCCAGTTCGACGCGCTGGGGCACTACGCCAGCAACCCGCAATATCCGCACTTCGCGCACCGCCCGGCCCAGAAGGCCCTTGAGGCTTTTCAGGCGGCGTTGGCGCAGTCCGAGATCACGATCCACCAGCGCAACCTCGAACGGCCGATTCCCTATCTTTTCCAGTTGCCGTCCAGGGTACCCAACAGCATCAGCATCTAGGCCGCGCGCAACCAGCGTGCCCCGTGGGTTGTCAGCAGGCCTCGGGCTGGCATCCCGGTGCCAGCATCTCGGTCGTTGCTTCGACGTCGATCACGCCTTGGCTGTGCATGACGGCCTCTGCAGCGATCACCAGCGCGCGGCCTGCCTCGCCGCCCATCCACTGCCCCTGCCTGCGCCGCGCGGCGGCGCTGTACAGCTTCAATCCCGTGGCGTCGAAGGTCACTGTCGCAGCCTGCAGCCACTCTGCCGCCCGAGCCGGTTGCCGCTTTTCGCACGCCAGGCCAGCTTCAAGCACCGCGGCCCAACCGGGCAGGTGGGGCAGGCGGGTCTTGTTCATCAGCCTGACAGTCGTTCTGGCAATCTCCAGACCTTCGGCGACGTCCGTCGAGCGTTGCCGCGCGGCAGCCAGTGCACAACCGGCTCGGTAATAACTCATCAACCCGAACGCAGTCTTCATGCGCAGGAGCTGCGATTTTTCAAGCGCCGACCACTGTTGCGCTGTCAGCAAGACGCCTCGCGCCGGCTGGCCCTCGTAAAGCGCCAGGTTCAGATCGGCCAAGAGGATCAGGTAGTCAGCCCATTGATAGATGCTTTGAACTTGATAGCTGGCCTTGGCCTGGCCGATCCGCGTGCCCGCGTCGGCAAGTCCGCGGTGCGCCAGCAAGGCAGGCGCCGCAAAACCGACCACGCCGCAAGCCAGATACTGGTCGCCCCGTCGCAAGGCATTCTCGACAATGCCAGGCGCCGTGGTCGAGGTCTGGGCATAGTCGCCAAGATGATTCGCCGCATTCACGCAGTAGAGTTGGGTGCCGGCCAACTCGAACGGCACCTCCGTGCATTGAGAGCCCAGCCACTCCAGGGCGTCTTGCAGTACCGGTTGGGCTTCGGCAAACCGACCTTCATGAGCCAGTACGCAGCCGCGAATCTGGCGCACCCAACCCGTCAATTCGTTCTGCGACACCTCGCTGGCCAACCGCTCGGCTTGCAGCATGATCGGGTCCGTCTTTGCGCGCGTGCCCAGTCCATCGAGGCTGACCATGTAGGCCTCCATGGTCAGGGCCCGCGCAGCATGCGCACGTGAGCCCGTGTTCAGGGCCAGCCGCGCATAGCGGGCCGCCATGTCGACCATCACGAATGCATTGTTGCCGACCGAGCCTTGGACCACCGACCACATCGCGCCCAGCCGGGCTTGATCGCCTGGTCCGGGTGCTGCGTTTTGGTCGATCTTCAGCCCCCTGCACATCAGCAGAAAGCGCGAAGCCAGCGCCGCGACGATCGCTGCCCGCGGCGACCGCGGCATGGACAGGCCGATGGCGGCAAGCACCTCGCCCAACAGAACTCGCGCCTCGTCGGTAAAGCCACTGGTGCTGAGCAAATGTGCCGCTGCGCGCTTGTGTTCGAGCGCTTCCTGCGGCGGAGCACCGATGCTCGCAGCGCGATAGACCTCTGCGGCCTCGCGGCTGTTGCCCATCGATGCCAGCATCGCGGCGAGCTTGACTTGCACATGCCGGAACCGCGCAGGGTCGGCACCGATGAGGTCCAGGCACTGTCGATACTGGCGGGAAGCGAACTCGAACGCCAGCGCGGCTGCAAAGACATCGCCTGCCTTCTCGTAGTAGACGCTGGCACGCTGGCTGTCCCCGGCGCCATGAAAGTGCAACGCCAGGTGCTCCGGCTCCGAGTCCTCCTGCACGGACAGCGCTTCGGCCAGGCGGGCGTGTATGCGGCGCAGGGCGTCGGGGGTCAAACCGTCGGCCACGGACTCGCGAATCTTGTCGTGATAGCACTCCAGCACGCGACTGTGCGCACTGACCCTGGCGGTGCGTACGAGCCGCTCGAACAACAAGGCGTCGAGGGTTTCATGCGTCGCATCGGCGGCATCCACGGCCAACTGCGCTGCCATCGGGCGCCCTGCCACTGCCAGCACGTTCAGCACATCGCGCGCTTTCGCGGGCAGCAGGCTGACGTGCCTGTCCACGGTCTGGCCCAGCGTGAGCGCGGTCGGGGCGGCCCCCGTCAGCCGGGCCGAGAGCGCCTGGCGAACCAGTTCACCGACGAAGAAGGGACTGCCTCGGCCCTCGGCCGCGATCGACGCGGAGTCCGCGGCGCTGGCCGAACCGAGCAGGCGCTGCGCCAACAGCACCGAAACTGCCGGCGGCAATGGGCCCACGTGCAGAGAACGGCACTCCACCCGCGGACTTTTGGCCGCGATGCCCAGGACTTGCTGCAAGAGCGCGTTGTCCTTGGCGCCTTCGCTGCGGTGCGTCGCCACCCACAGGAACGGCGTCGGTTCCGGCTGGCTGAGCAGGTACTCGAAGACGACGATCGAATCGCTGTCGGTCCATTGCAGGTCGTCCACGAAGATGACCAACGGCCGCCGGTCGCGCATGCGTCCGAGCAGTTCACTCAGCGCGGCGAACGCGCGCAGCCGCAGTTCCTGGAGATCGGGGATGACCTTCCTCGGCCCCTGGGCCACGGCGTCGACACGCTCGAGCACGGGGAAGAGGCGGGCCAAGGCGTACATCTCGCGCGGCATCAGATCGCCGGCTTCTTCGCGCGTCAGCCCGTGCAGGTGGCTGCTGAGCTCGTCCATCACCGAGTCGAAGGCCTTGAAAGGCACGCTTTCACGGTCGTAGCAGCGTCCCTCGAGCGCGACTGAGCGTCCACTGGCTCTCACCTGGTCGAGAAACGCCTGCAACAGCGCACTCTTGCCCATGCCCGATTCGCCGCTGACAAACATCGCGACCGGACGGCCGGCCAGCATGGACGCATGGGCGGCGTGCAGCGCGGCCATTTCGCTCTCGCGTCCGAGCAGGATGTCGGCCCGCAGCGCCATGCCCGTCAGTTCCGCATGTGCAGGGCCCGATACGGGGGCCACTTGGCCTGGCGCGTCCGCCCGGTCAAGGGCTGCCTGCAGCTGGGCCGCATCAGGCCGCGCTGCCGGGTCGCGCTGCAGCAGCGCATCGCACAGCTTGGCAAGGTCGTGCGGCGCGTCCGCACACAGGCTGTGCACGCGGGGTGCGGCCTGGTGCCGTTTGAGCTCGAGCACGTCACGCAGCGGCCCTTCGAACGGCAGCCTGCCGGTCAGGGCAACGAACAACATCGAGCCGATCGCGTACAGGTCGCTGGCGGTCGTCGGAGCCGAATTCGCCGCGCTCGAAGTTTGCTCGGGTGCCAGGTAGCCGGGTGTGCCGCTGAAGCCGACTTCGACCGCCGGGCGCCCGGCCGCCCTGGCATGCCAGTCCACGACCAACCCGAAGTCCAGAATCACGACCCGCCCGTCCTTTTGAACGAGGACGTTCGACGATTTCAGGTCCCGGTGCAGCATGCCGGCGCCATGGATCGCCACCACGCCCTGCAGCAACTGTTTCAGGGCGGCGCGCAAGCGCTGCTCATCGAGCCGCCCGTCAGGACGCACCCACTCGTTGAAGCGCTCGCCGTCGACGAGCTCCATGCTGAAGAACCAGCCCTCGTCGCTGAACAACTCGTGCAGACGGCACAGGTTCGGGTGGTTCATGTCGGCCAGCGAACGGAACTCGTTCTTCAGCCGGTAGACGCTGCCCGGGTCGAGCCAACTCAGGGTCTTGATCGCGACGGCGCTGCGCCTGAGGTCGTCATAGGCTTCAAACACCACCCCCATGCCGCCCTCGCCAATCTGGCGCAGGATGCTGAATCTGCCGTCAAGCACGCTGGTTCCGGGCAGCGGTCGGAAGGCCGAGCCCAACAACTGCGCCCCGGGGATCGGCGAGGCTTGCTGAAGCATGTCCAGAAACGACCCGCCGCGACCCTCGACCGTGAGATCGAGCCGGGCTGGTTCAGTTTCTTTTTGTGACATGACGCCTTCGGAACCACCATGGAGTGCTTAAATCATTATCAATGAACATCAAGACAGTCGGTGACCAGTTGCGGGGTTTTGCTACGGATTCACCTCCGCCGCCATCCTTCTCGGGTGTGCCGTGCGCCTGATCCTGGAAGCCGCTGCCGCAGGTGCCGTCAAGCGCCTGGAGTTCTGCACCGCTGAACCTGTGACGATCGGGCGCTCGCCCGGCTGCCAGATCCAGCTCGACGCCGACCAGGGCAGCGTGTCTCGGCTGCATGCCCAGCTCGTACCTACCGCACGAGGCTGGGTGGTGGAGGATCACAGCAAGGTCGGAACCCTGGTGAACGGCATGAAGCTTGGGCATGGACAGCGTTGTGCGCTGCGCATGCACGACGAGTTGCGGGTCGGACCCCTGCGCCTGCGGGTGCTTGAGCTCGGGGGCCAGATCGAGCAGACGCTGGCCACCGAGCTCAAGCTGACGGCGGTCAACTTCGCGACGCTGGACCCGCAATTGATCCTGAAGTCGGCGCTGGAACTGCCTCGTTTGTTCGGTGAGGCGCATGCCGAAGGCGAGGTGCTGCAGAAGGCTTGCGCCTTTCTGGTGCAAGTGCTCGCGCCCGTCGTCAGTTCGGCCTATGTCGTGGAAGCGCATCCGGAGAGCATGGAGTCGTCGCGCATGCTCGCAACGTACTCACTGAACGGAGAACGCGCCCCGGTGCTCAGCCGCAGAGTCATCGGCGGCGCGCTCCACCTTGACGGCTCGGTCGCTTTTTTCAACCACGCCACCTCGACCGAAATCGATGCCACCGTGCACGACACGACGCGCACGGTCGGGGCCTGCCTGATCGAGCGCAGCACCGCCGGCGAGCCCATCGTGATCTATGTCGTCGGCGAGCGAACCTTGCCGAACGACAACACCGACATGGCCGCCGGTTACCTCAGCCTGGTCAGCACGCTCACGCGCCAGCACCTGGTGGCCCAAAGGCAGGCCCATCTGACCCAGTACTTTTCGCCCAAGGTCGTCGATCTGCTGATGCGCCCTGGCGGACGCTCGAGTGCCGAAGGCGACCCTCGCATCATGGAGGCCACCAGCCTGATCTTCGACCTTCGAGGTTTCTGCCTTTCCACCGAGGCGGCGGCAACAGACTTGCTTCGATGGCAGAAAGAACTCCGAAACACGATGGACATCGTCTCGCGGGAAGTCTTTGCTCACGAGGGAACGGTGATCGACTACCAGGGCGATGGGTGTTTCGCCGCTTGGGGGGTGCCGTTCGAGCAACCCGGCCAGGCCCAACTGGCCGTTGACTGCGCGCTGCGGATTCTCGAGCAGTTGAAGACAACCCCTTTGCAGTCCTTGTCGTCGCCGTCCGGCCCGGTGTGTGGCATTGCCATTGCCAAGGGGCAGGTGCTGGCCGGTTCGATGACATCGAGCCGGCATTTCAAGTACGGGTTGCTGGGCACTTCGGTCAACTGCGCATCCCGTGTGGAGACGCTCACCAAACCCGGCCGACTCGACGCGCCGCTGCTCGTCACCGAAGAGGTGGCCAGGCTTCTGGACGCGACACGCACGCCATTCGTTCGGGCAGCCCGCGTGGCCTTGGCAGGCATGGAAACCCTCGTCGATGTCTACGAGGTGCTCGATCCCGCACGAAGCCTGTCGTCGGCCGGCCATGCAGCACGCTGGGAAGCCCTTTTGTGCATGCTGGAAGGGGTGCGCCAGGTAGCCGATCTGCAAGAGCTCCAAGCGGCGATTGGCGCGCCCGCGTGGGCAGACGATCCCCGCGTGCGCTGGCTGCAAGCACAGTGCAGACAGTTGGAAGACCCGGAGCAGCTGTCCCGGTGGGACGGCGTCGTGCGCTACGAAAAATAGCGCAGTTGCCAGCGGAGTGGCAGCTTTCCGAGCCGCACGATGCGCTCGCGCGAGACTTCGATGTAGCCACCCTTGGCCAGGTCGGTCAGCAGCCGGCTGACCAGCGCCTTCGAAGCGCCCGCTCGGCCTGCGTGCAGCGTTTGAGCTCCACCACGCGCCGTGCGTCCGGGCCTGATCCAACGCGCGCCTGACTGGGGCGGAGGCCTGTCGCAGGCGCGGCCCGGCCGGCGGCCGTCTGCTTGAGTCATCTCACAACGACGCCAGGGCCCGCCGGTCAGTATTGAACGTTGGCGCGCCGGGCAGCTCAGGCACCACGACCATGCCTCCATCCGTTGTTCAACCCAAGGAGACTTTCATGATCACCGCCAAGACCATCCCTTCCGTCGCCAACCTCGAAGTCCTCGACGCCGGCCACGAGACCACACCCCGCGTGCCGGAAGCCTCCACGCTGATGGGAGAACTGCGCAAGGCGGTGACCCACGCGACCCAGTGGGTCACTGGCTTGGACCCCGAGCAGGCCCGCGACCGCTTCCTCGCCGAAGCCACGGATCTGGCCGACTTGGAGCGCCGCAGCGTTGACTGGGAACGCGCGCAGGAGACGCGCCGCGCGCTGCCGCCGGTGCTCTGAAGCCCAAGGAGAGCTTGTCAATGTTCGATCGATCCCTTCGATACCTGACCACTGCCGCAAGGCGGAGCTCCCCACGCTACGTCGTGGCGCTGCTCGCCTGCGTTCTGTTGGCGCTTGCCTTGCGCGGTCCGACCGGGCATGTCGAGGCAGCGATGAAGCATCCTCTGCCCAACGGCGGCGCCGCATCCGTTTCCACGGATTCCCGCTTCGATTCACTGCGCAACGAGGCAGCGAGCGGTGACGAACGCTCCAACCTCGAACTCAGCAGTGCCTTGATGGACAGGTACGACCTGGCGGGCGATTCGAACGACCTCTATGAGGCACTGGAATGGGTCGACAGGCGCTGGGACGTGTCCGACCACACGGAACTGGTCAGCCGCATCGTCGCGAAATACTGCGGTCATCGCGTCGTGAAGTGGCATCGCCTGTGCGTGCTGGGCGAATGACCGAGGCAGCGTAGCGCATGCCGTACGGCTGTCCTCCGGGCTCGCCTGCGAACGATTGGCGAACGGCAGCTTGCGCCCAATGCGCCTCTCGACGCAGGAAAGTCGACCCCTCAACTGCTCACGTCCGTGATCTACGAGTGCGAGCGGCGCGCATTGCGGCGGCAGTTGAGCGTGGACGACACATACCGGTGCGATTACACGAGGAAGTTCTCGGAGGACCGCATGTTCGGAGGCGATTCGGGTCGCATGGGAACGTGGCTCGCGGAGCAGCGGTACTTCGTCGAGGCCGAGTTGACGCCTTGATGCAGGTCGAGGAGACGGGGTCGTCGGCATGAGCTTCAAGCCCGACACCTTCATCGCGGCGAACGATCCGGGCCTCGCGCACGCGGTCGCGCGGAGCTTCCTGACGGCCGACGCCGCGGAGACGGCCGCGCGCCATCGGCGCGTGGAGCGCCTCGGTGCAAAGGCTGGAAGTCTCGCAGCATGGCGCGCCTTCTTCGCCGAGGACATCGTCGCCGAATCGGTCCTTCGCGGCTACGGCGATCGTGCGCTTTGGACCGTCGCCGGCTACGCCACGATCGATTTCGGCGAGGCGCTGTCGTCCGGTCACGGTCTTCACGTTCACGCTGTCGCCCGGCAGCGCAGCGTCGATTTCTCGCCGATCGCGGTGACGTCCCACGCGGTCGCCCGGATGATGGCGCGCACGCTCCACCAGGCTGATCGACAGCTCGTGAAGGCGACGCTGATGCCGTTCTTCCGCGCGTGGTGGGCGCAGCTCGCCAACGCGAACGTCGCCGACGAGCTGCCGGAGGGCGCCGAGGTCGCGCTGTGCTGCCCCCGCGGCGCCCTCCTTGGATTGGCGTGTGCCTCGGGGATTCGCTCGCGGTGGGGCGCGGTCCTGAAGACCTGGGTCGACGCCGAGGGCGCCGCCGATCCAGTTCTGCGTCGGATCTGCGCCGACCTCGCGCCGGCCTTTGTCTGCGGCCTCTACCGCCTCGGGACGGGTTCACGCTGGGCGCCGTTTACCACGGTGGATACGATGGTCCTGAGCCGAAGCTCCTAGTCAACTGGAGCATTGAATTGGCTGTGTATGCGAACCTGCTGTTCAGATTGTGGCCGAGTTCAGGTTTGGCTTGCCATGAAGGCGTCGGGCACTCTCTTCGACAGGAGGAAGCCGCGTCCAGAGTATCCCGCATCGCCCAGCTTATTCCGCAGATTCTGCGGGATACATTACGTCAGGCTTCGCAATTCGTTTCACCCTTCCTATGCATATCGAAGAACGCATCCACATCGCGGTCCCGCCCGCGGTCATCGACCACATTTGGAGCGAGGTCGACCGATGGCATCTTTGGGACCCAGACACAAAGCAAGCCCGACTCAATGGGCCATTCGCAGTTGGAACAAGGGGCCGGATTTCTCCCAGCAAGGGCATGGGCGTGCCGATGGCTGTCACAGAGCGTACCGAGGGCAGATCGTTCACCGTAGAGGGTTACATCCCTCTATTTCGCATGCACTTCGAGCACACGGTGTCTCCGGTAGCCGGCGGGTCGGAAGTGACTCACCGCGTGTGGTTCACTGGTGCCCTTGCCTTTCTGTTCGAGCCAGGCGTTGCCAAGCAGGTTCGCGAGGGGCTTCCTCGAACCATGCAGTCACTTAAAGCATATGCCGAGCAACGCCACAAGCCCTTCAACAGCGATGCCTAACCCCTGGCTGGATCCGACTCGCAACGGCTGGCCATTTCAGGCTCCCAATTCATTCTGGGCCTTTTGTGCCCATTCGCCGCTCGCGGCTCAGCTCCTTCGACTGTCGTGGCACGATCGACTCAATCAAAGTTCAGCAGCACCTTCATCGCCTGCGATCGATCGGCGGCCAATGCGAAGGCGCGCGAGGAATCGCGATACGACAGGGTGGCCGAAATCAGCGGCTTCACGTCCACCAGCTTCCTGTTGAGCAGCTCGACCGCGGTGGCGAACTCCTGGTGAAACCGGAAGGTCCCGCGCAGGTCGAATTCCTTGGCCACGATGGTATTGATGGGCAGGTTCATCTCGCCGCCACTTAGCCCGAGTTGCACGATGACGGCGCGCGGGCGCAGCACGTCGAACGCGCCGCGCAGGGCGCGCTCGTTGCCGCTGGCCTCGAGCAGCACATCGAACTGACCTTTGTCGACAGCGAAGCGGGCGAGGCCTTCCGGCTGCTCCGCGACGTTGACGACCTCGTCGGCGCCGACCTTCAGTGCCTTGCTGAGCGGGTGGGCACCCATGTCGGTCGCCACGATATGGGCGGCGCCGGCGCGTCTCGCTGCGACGATGGCCAAGGCACCGATCGGGCCGCAACCGGTCACCAGCACCTTCTTGCCCAGCATGGGCCCTGCGCGCTGAACGCCATGCAGAGCCACCGAAAGCGGCTCTGCCATTGCGCCTTCGCCGTCGCTGACGTCGTCGGCCAGCAGATAGGCCTGATGGGTTTCGACGACGATCTGCTGGCGGAATGCGCCCTGGACGTGCGGGGTTCGCATCGCGCTGCCGTAGTAGCGCATGTCCAGGCAATGGTTCTGCAGTCCTTCCTGGCAGTAGCGGCACAGGCCGCAGGGGCGACTCGGACTGACCGCGATGCGCTGACCCGCCGCGAAACCGGTGACGCCGGCGCCGACGGCTTCGATGACGCCCGCGACCTCGTGGCCCAGGACCATCGGTTCCTTGATGCGCACGGTGCCGAAGCCGCCATGCTGGTAGTAGTGCAAGTCAGAGCCGCAGATGCCGCCGCAGCGCACGCGTACGAGCAGCTGGCCGGGACCGAGCTCGGGCGTGGGGACCTCTTCGACGCGCAGATCGCCAGGGGCGTGGATTACGAGGGCTTCCATGTCTCATTCCTCTTTCATCGGGTCATCATCTTGAGCGGCCACATCACGATCTCGGGGAAAACCACGAGCAGCAGCATGACAAGGGTCTGGGCAATCATGAAGGGCATCACCCCGCGTATCGCCCCGCTCATCGGGATCTTGGCCACGCCACAGACGACGTTGAGCACCGTGCCCACGGGTGGCGTGACCAAGCCGATCGCGTTGTTCATGATGAAAAGCACGCCGAAATAGACCGGGTCGATGCCGGCCTGCTTGAGAACGGGCATCAGCACCGGCGTCATGATCAGCACCGTCGGCGTGAAATCGAGCGCCGTGCCGACCACGAGGACCAGCATCATCAGCGCGAAGGTCAGCAGCATCTTGTTGTCCATCAACGGCTCGACCAGGTCCGCCAGCTGCTGCGGGATGTTGGCCGTGGTGATGAGCCACGCCGAGACGCCGGCGGCCGACACCAGGAACATGATCACCGCGGTGGTTTCCGCCGCGCGATAGAACAAGCGGAACAGTTGGTTCGGCTTGATTTCGCGGTAGACCACGAGCCCCACGAAGAGTGAGTAGACCGCCGCGATCACGGCCGCCTCCGTCGGCGTGAACAGGCCGACCTTCAGACCGCCAACGATCACGATCGGCAGCACGAGCGCCCAGAGCGCCTGGCGGGTCGCGGTCCTGCGCTCCGCCATCGTTCGTTTCGGCTCGACCTTGACCTTGTCGCGCTGGATTGCCCAACGCCATGCCAGCATGATCGCGAGACCCATCATGACGCCAGGGACGATGCCGGCAATGAAGAGCTTGGTGATCGACACGCCACCCGTCACGCCGAACAGGATCATGCCGATCGAGGGCGGAATGACCGGTGCGATGATGCCGCCGCAGGCGATCAGGCCGCAGGACCGGTTGACGTCGTAGCCGGCGTTTCGCATCAGTGGCACGAGCACCGAGGCCAATGCGGCTGTATCGGCCACGGCGGAGCCCGAAAGGGACGCCATGATGATCGCCGCCATCACGGCCACATAGCCCAGGCCGCCACGGATGTGTCCGACCCAGGACATCGCCATCATGATGATGCGTCGCGTCATCCCACCGGCGTTCATGAATTCCCCGGCGAGCATGAAGAACGGCACCGCCAGCAGTGGAAAGCTGTTCGCGCCGTCCCACATGTTCTGGATGACGATCTGCGGGTCGGTCACGCCCATGTAGAGCATCATGGCCAGGCCACAGCCGATCAGCGCGAACGCGACCGGCATCCCGAGGGCCATCAGGCCGAGCAGCGAGCCGATGAAGACGAGGATGGTCATGACTTTCCTCCCATCCGTGAGCGTTGCTCTTCCATCTCGTGCTCCGCCTCGATCGCCTCGCTCATGCCTTCTTCGTGCACGTCGATGAGTTCCTCGTCGCTGACCTTTCCTGCGAACAGACGCACGAGGTTGGACAGGCAGATCAGGCCGATGGCCGTGCCCGTCAGGTAGCTCACGCCGAACACCCACAGCGTGCTGATCTGCGCGACCGGCGACGCGGTCCCCGCGATGATGTCGTGCTGGAGCCACGTGCCATAGACGATGTAGACGCAGCACACCAGCATCACCGCCTGGCTGATGGCCCAGCATACGCGCCGGCCCAGCACGGGGAGCGCCAGCACGAGCATGTCGACGCCGAGATGGGCACGACGTCGCATGCCGACAATCGCACCGAGGAAGGTCATCCAGACGAACGCGAAACGCGGGATCTCCTCCGACAGGTCAATGCCGGTATTGAAGAAGAGCCGGAGCACGACGTTGCCGAAAACCATCACCAGCATCACGACGAGGCACAGGACCATCACGATCTCGAGTGCACGGGTGAGCGCGTCGGCGATCGACTTCAGAGTGTTTGCCATGGCAACCCCTGTTGTTGTGTTTGGAGGCGGGCGCCTGCGGGGTGCTTACTTGCCGGCGGCTCGAGCCTTGGCAATCTCGTCGTAGAAGCCTTTGACGAAATCGTCGCCGATGATGGGCGAGTACTTGGCGACCACAGGCTTGACCTTCTCCTGCATGCGCGCGAGTTCGGCCGGGCTCATGGTGTTGACTGTCACGCCCGCTTCCTTGAACTTGGCGATCACATCGGCGTTGCCTTCATCGAGCAGCTTGCGTTGGTACAAGCCCGCCTCGACCGCCGCCTTCTGGATGCCCTCCTTGTCGGCCGGCGACAACGTGTCCCAGAACTTCTTTGACGCGACCAACGCGACCGGCGTGTAGACGTGGTTGGTCACCGAGATGTACTTCTGCACCTCCTGCATCTTGTTGGCGTACATGTGCAGCAGCGGATTTTCCTGGCCATCGAGCGCCTTGATCTCCAGGGCGGGGAAGACTTCGGCAAAGGCCATGGGGACCGCGTTGGCGCCAATGGTCTTCCAGGTCTCCAGCGCCACCGGGTTGGCCATCACGCGAACCTTCAGGCCGTTGACGTCCTCCACCTTGTTCACGCTGTGCTTGCTGTTGGACAGGTTGCGAAAGCCCATTCCGGTCCAGGTGAGACCCACCAGACCGCTCGGCTCGATCTTCTCGAAGATCTTCTTCGACGACGCGCCGTCGAGCACCGCGTAGACCTCGCGGTCGTTCTGGAACATGAAGGGCAGGTCCCATACCTGCACTTCCTTCACCCGCGTGGACAACGGCGCGAGCGTGCCGATATAGAACTCCTGGGTGCCGGCCTGCACGGCCTGGAGCTCTTTCTCGTCGCTCCCCAGCACGGCGCTGGAATAGGTCTGGATCTTGACGTTGCCCTTCGTGTAGGTGCTCGCCAGTTCGGCGAACTTCTTCATCGCCACCGCCTGCGGATGGCTGTCAGGCATCGCGTGGCCGAGCTTGGCCTTGACTTCGGCCAGGGCGGCCGTGGAACAACACATCGCGAGGGTCGCGACCGCGGCGAGGGCGATGCGGCGCCCGGTGTGGAAGGAAGTGCTTTGCTTGCTGCTCATGGTTTGTCTCCGCTGGTGAAATCGAGGTTGGAAGTCGAAGGGCATGGCGCCATTCGGCGAGGAAAGTCGTGCGGGTTGTGGAACTACCACTCCGCGACGCTGCCGTCCCGGTGCCGCCACACCGGGTTGCGCCAGTCGGGCGGGTGCTGGCTCGCGTGGATCACTCGCTCTTCGTCGATCTCCACGCCCAGTCCCGGCTTCGGGAGGGCCGCGATGCTGCCCTCGTGGATGCGGAAGTCGTCCTTGTTGATCACGTAGTCGAGCAGTTCCGCGCCGCGGTTGTAGTGAATGCCCATGCTTTGTTCCTGAAGGACGGCGTTGTGGGCGACGAAGTCGACCTGCAGGCAGGCCGCGAGCGCCACCGGGCCGAGCGGGCAATGCGGCGCGAAGGCCACGTCGTACGCTTCGGCCATCGCAGCGATCTTGTGGCATTCGGTGATGCCGCCAGCATGCGAGAGGTCGGGTTGCAGGATCGCGATGCCGCCCTCGGCCAGCACGCGCTTGAACTCGTAGCGCGAGTACATGCGCTCGCCGGCCGCGAGCGGGATCGAGGTCATGGCGGCGAGCCGCGGGTAGTGCTCGACCTGTTCGGCGAGCACCGGTTCTTCGACGAACAAGGGACGGAAGGGCTCCAGCGCCTGCAGCAATGGCTTGGCCATCGGCAAAGAGACTCGGCCGTGGAAGTCGACACCGAAATCCACCTGCATACCCAGGGCGTCGCGAACGCCCGCGATCTTGGCCATCGCCGCGTCGATGGCGCGTGGTGAATCGAGCAATGCCATCTCCTCGCAGCCGTTGAGCTTGAAGGTGTCGATGCCGCCCTCCAGCAGTCGCTGCATGTCCTGCACGATGTCGGCAGGCCGGTCGCCGCCGACCCAGCTGTAGACCTTCATCCGGTCGCGGACCTTGCCGCCGAGCAGTTCGTACACCGGAGCGCCGTGCGCCTTTCCCTTGATGTCCCATAACGCCTGGTCGATACCCGCGATGGCGCTCATGAGAATCGCGCCGCCGCGGTAGAAGTTGCCGCGGTACATGGTCTGCCAGAGATCGTTGATGCGGGCCGGATCCTTGCCGATGAGCAACTCGCCGAACTCGTGCACGGCGGTCTCGACCGTACGGGCGCGGCCCTCGATGACCGGCTCACCCCAGCCGCTGATGCCTTCGTCGGTCTCGATCTTCAGGAACATCCAGCGCGGCGCGACGCGGTAGGTTTGCAGGCGGGTGATCTTCATCGCAGCCTCGCAACTAGGGGGTTTGCAGCGTGCCGTCGGCCAGGCGGGTCTGTGTCCAGGTCGTCACCGTGTTCTCGCAGGGGTACTTCTTCGCCTCGGCTTCGTCGAGCTCGACCCCGAGGCCCGGCTTGTCGTTCGCGTAGACATGGCCGTCCCTGAATTCGGGCAGGCCCGGGAACACGTCGAGGAGGGCGCCGCGCGGGCCCTTGAGCTCCTGGATCACGAAGTTCGGCGGCTCGATACCCGACCATTCCTGCACGCCGAAGTTGCGGGCGGCGAGGTCGATGTGGATGTTGGCGGCGTGTCCGAGCGGAGACATGTCGCCGGGCCCGTGCCAGGCCGTCTTCACGCCGAACTGCTCGGCGAAGATCTGCAGCTTGCGTCCGGGCGTGATGCCGCCGATCTGGCTAAGGTGGACACGGATGTAGTCGATCAGCTGTTCGGTGATCAGGAACTTCCACTCCGCGGGGTTGTTGAACAGCTCGCCCTGGGCGAGGGGCGTCGTCGTCTTTTCCCGCAATTGACGGATCCAGGTGACCTCTTCGAGCGGGATCGCGTCCTCGAGGAAGAACAGGTCGAAGGGCTCAAGCTCGCAGGCCAGGCGGATCGCATCGACGGGCTTGAGGCGCTCGTGCACGTCATGGCACAGGGCGACTTCGAAGCCGAGCTTGCTCCGGATACCCTCGAAGAGCGCGATCGTCTCGCGCATGTACTTCTTGCCGTCGAGGTAGATGCCGGCCGCAGCGCCGCGCGGTGCGCCGGCCGGCGCGCGCCCGAAGCCACCGCCGCCGTAGCCGCCGCTCTGGCAGCGCACGTGCGTGATGCCCTGTTCGCGGTACTTCTGGATGTTGTCGCACAGCTCGCTCAGGCTGGCGCCATCGGCATGGCGGTAGATTGGTACGCCCTCGCGGCACTTGCCGCCGAAGAGTTGGTAGAGCGGCATGCCCGCCATCTTGCCCTTGAGGTCCCACAGCGCCATGTCGACGCCGGAGATCGCGTTGTTCTCGATCGGTCCGTTGCGCCAGTAGGCGTTCTGGTGCATGAGCTGCCAGAGTTCCTCGATGGCGGTCGCATCGCGGCCGACCAGCAGGGGGCGCAGGTACTCCTCGACAAGACACTGGACGGCGAGGTGCCGGTACGAAAAGGTCGCGCAGCCCAGACCGAAGAGGCCCGGCTGGTTGGTCTCCACTTTGACGACGACGAGGTTGATGCCTTCGGGCGCCGTGAGGATGACCTTCACGTCGGAAATGATGGTTGCCATGGTGCGTTTCGCTCGCTGTCGAGGGTCACTTCTGGATGCTGAGTCCGCCGAGGAGCTTCTTGAAGTAGTCCGACTGACCGTTCATGAAGGTCTGGAATTGCGGTCCGTCCATGTACGCCGGCTGAAGGTTGGCGCGCGTGAGTGCGTCGCGGAAGGCCGGATCCTCCGCGGTCTTGCCCGCGGCGTCGCGCAGAACCTGCACGGTCGCTGGCGGCGTGCCCAGCGGCACGCCGAGCCCCCGCCAGGTGCCGAGCACGAGATCCGTGCCCTTTTCCTTGAAGGTGGGCACCTTGTCGTACGGGGCGGCGAGACGGCGGTCGGCCATCGAGACGAGCACGCGGACCTTTCCGGCCGCGACGAAAGAGCCGATTTCCGCCGGGCTCACCGTGATGGCGTCGACGTGCCCGCCGACCAGTGCCATGACGCTCGGCGCCGCGCCCTGGTAGGGGACATGGTTGAACTTGACGCCAGTCTTCTCTTCGACCGCGGCTGCCGCGAGGTGCCAGATCGTGCCTGTTCCCGCGTTGCCCATGGTCAGGCTGCCCGGCTGCTTGCGCGCCTGCGCGAGCAGCTCGTCGATCGACTGGAGGGGCGAATCCGCGCGAACGGCGATCAGTCCGGGGTCGGCGTTGAGCCGCGCGATCGGGATGAAGTCCGCGGTCGTGACCTTCGTCATGTTGAGGTGCGGGATGATCGCGAGTTCCGAGATCAGCACGGCCACCTTGTAGCCGTCAGGCGTGGCACGCTGAACCTCGGTCATCGCGATGCCGCCGCTGGCGCCGGGCTTGTTGCTCACGACGATCGGTTGCGAGATGTACTTCTTGGCCGTGTCGGCGAACAGGCGCGTCATCACGTCGGTACCGCCGCCGGCCGACGACGGAACGATCATTTCGATGGGGCGGGTCGGATAGTCGGTGGCGGCAGCGGCCATTGCGGCGGGCAGGGCCGCCGCAGCGGCAAAGAATGCCGGCAGCGCGATGCGTAGCAGTTTCATGCGGGTCTCCAGTGGAATCCGGGGGAGCGGGCTACAGCACAGCGAGCATGCCGCCGTCGACGTAGAGGATCTGGCCGTTGACATAGTCCGATGCGGGGGACGCGAGGAAGATCGCGGTCCCCGCCAGTTCGTCCGGGCGGCCCCATCGGCGCGCCGGCGTGCGCGCCTTGACCCAGCCGTCGAAGGTCGGGTTCTGCAGGAGCGCGGTGTTCATTTCGGTGGCCATGTAGCCGGGCCCGATCGCATTGGCCTGGATGCCGTGCTCCGCCCATTCGGCGGTCATGGCGCGGGTCAGCATCTTGATGCCACCCTTTGCCGCGGTGTAAGGCCCCACGGTGGCGCGGGCGGCCTCGCTCGTGAGCGAGCCGATATTGATGATCTTGCCGCCGCGCTTGCGCTCGATCATGCGGCGCGCGGCTTCGCGGCCCACGAGGAACGCGCTCGTGAGATTGGTGCGCAGCACCTGGTCCCACTCAGTCAGCGAAAGCTCGACCAGAGGTTTGCGCAGCTGGATGCCCGCGTTGTTCACCAGGATGTCGATGGCAAGTCCCGCAGCGTCGAGACGGCTGAAGGCCTCGACGACCGCGGCCTCGTCTGTGACGTCGAAAGCGCTCGACTCGACCTGATTGCCTTTTGCACGCAGCGCTTCGCAAGCCTGGGCCAGACGCTCGGGATCGACGCCGTTGAGCACGACCCTGGCGCCCGCCTGCGCCAAGGCCTCCGCAATCGCGTGGCCCAGCCCTCGCGATGAGCCGGTTACCAGCGCGGTGCGACCAGAAAGATCAAAGAGAGGGTGAGACATGGGGTGGCATCCAGACTGAGAATGAAATGAAGAATACTGTGATATTTCACGATATTCCTACGTGTTTACCCTGCGATCTTCAAGGGGCGGGCGGTGGTCGTATATTGCCGAGTTCCCCTCGTAAATGTGACGGCGATCGATGCGCGTCAGTGATGTATCAAGGTATGCTCAGCATGATCAGTTCACCCGCAGGCAAACAAGTGATGGCGACCTCTTCAACCACCCGCGCACGGCGCGGACGCGCCCAACCTGACGACTCGGCGTCGCCGCGACCGCATGGCCAGATCAATCTGTCCGAGCTGGCTTACGAACGCCTGGAGGAATTGCTCGTGTGTTGCGAACTACGCCCCGGGCGCTTCCTCGCGACGCATGAGCTGCAGTCGATGGTCGGATACGGCCGCACGCCGGTGCTGCAAGCCGTCAATCGGCTCGCGGCCGACACGCTGGTGGCGGTCACGCCGCGGCACGGCCTGCAGATCGCGCCGGTCGACCTGACGCGCGAGCGCGTCCTGTTGCGACTTCGCCGCGACATGGAGCGCTTCGTGATCCGGCTGGCCACGGAGCGCTCGGGCGCCTCGCAGCGTAACCAGATGCTGCACCTCAAACGTCAACTGATCGAGCATCGCGCTGAATTGAGCCTCGACCAGTTCAACCTCGTAGACCGTCGCATTGACAAGCTTCTGCTTGCCTCGGCGGGTGAGCCGTTTGTCGAGAGCACGTTGCGCCCCCTCCATACGATCTTCCGTCGCCTTGGATGGATCTATCACATGCAGACAAATCGAGGCGTCGACCTGTCCGATACGATCGATGGTCACATCGCCGTCATCGATGCTGTTGCGGATGGCAAGGCCGACGCCGCCATCGCTGCTTCCGATCACCTGATGGATTTCGTCGAAGGCATGTTCGACGTGCTCGAACGCGAGGTCGACCCGTCCTTGCTCGATTGCAGCTTGGAAAGACTCGACGAGAATTTCAATCAGTTGGCGAGCCAGTGAGCGATGGGCCATCTTCGCCGGTTGATCAGGACAGGATCCCCATCGTTTCGCGGCCGCAATCAGTGACGCCGCCATCTGGACGGCACTCACCCGACCACGGCAACCGCTTGTCGGCCTTGCTGCTTTTCGTCACCGCGCTCTGGGGCTTGAACATGACGGCGATGAAGACCATCGCCTCCTACTTCGACCCGGCTGTGATGGCGACGGAGCGCGCAGCCATCGCCGCGACGTTCTTCGGCCTGATGCTCTGGCGCCAGCGCCACACGCTGCGGCGCGCGCGAATGACCGGGCGCCAGCTTGTCACCGTCCTGGCCTGCGCCGTGCTCATGGTCTACGCCAACCAGATACTCATTGCTGGCGGTCTGGTGAGGACCACTGCCACGAACGCTTCGGTGGCGATCGCGCTGAGCCCGCTGGTGTCGTCGCTGATGGCCGCTCTGATCCTGCGCGAGCGCCTTGGCTTGGTTCGCCTCGCGGGTGTGGCGCTCGGGTTCGGCGGGGTCCTCATCGTCGTGCTGCATTCCTCCGGCGCTCGGCTGGCGGGCGCTGGATTCGGTGATGCCATGGTCGTGGCATCGGTCGTGACCTTCGCGATCGGCGGCGTTCTGATCCAGAGGCTCGCAAGAGAGACCGATGCGCTCTACGCGAGCGCCATGATCTATGCATGCGGCACCTTGATGCTGGCGCTGCACACGATGGCTGTCGGCGCGGCACCCGACCTCGGCGACTGGTTGCCAGGCTTCTGGCCCCTGATGCTGGTGTTGTTCTCGGCGTTGATCGCAACGGCGTTCGGGAATCTCGCCTGGAACCACGCCATCGTGAAGATCGGGGTCGCGCGCGTCTCGCTATGGTTCTACTGGGTGCCCGTTTTCGGCGTGGGCTTTGCCGCGCTGTTGCTTGGCGAGACGCTGACCATCTGGCACGGTGTGGGTCTCCTGGTCGTGATCGTCGGGACTGCGCTGGGTACGTACAGCCGCGCCTGAAGCGCTCAGGTCGAGGCAGTGCTCGTCACGGGGATGACCAATTGGAGACCGTGCTGGCGATCGAGCTTCGGGCATTACAGCGTGCCGCCCACTTCATCATGAGCCGGGCAGAGGGCTGGCCGGTCGAGCAACCGATCGTGGACATCGGGTGGTCCTGGCCGACTACGGCTGTAGGCACGCGCGCAGTCTATGACTGCTTACGCTGCCGAGCCGCTGTCCAGCAACCGATAGCGACCATCATGTCTAGAACCGCACCCCGAGCCCGGCCTGGATCAGGTCGGCGTCGTGGTCGTATCGTGTCGCAAAGCGATTCCATGTCACGCGCGCCACCCACCGCTTGCCGAACTTGTAGCTCGCCGAGACCGAGACAAGGGCGGACACCCGGCCGTCGCCGGTGCGATCCGTAGGAATGTTGTCCTGGGTGACGGCGACGTAAGGGCCCACGCCTGCAGACAATGCAAACCGATCGTCGAAGAAGGCGTTGGTTGCCCAGATCTGTGCCGCGATGCCGTAGCGCCGCGCCTGGAACTGGCCGCTTTCGTGCATGAGCGACGCGCTCACGTCGACATAGCGGCCAAGCCCGTGTCGATACTCTAGGGTTTCGGCAGGAGACGAATCCGATTTGTCGCTGTTCTGGATCGAAGCGCCGAGCATCAGGGTGAGTTCATTGCCAGTGACATTCGAATCTCGCACGACCGGGCGCTCGCGCGGACCCGACTGCTCCGAGCCCTCCAACTGATAGCCGACGCCGAACAGGAGCGCCGTCGTGTCCGGACCGCCGTTGACTTTCACGCGATTCAGCTCGATCTGTCCGATCCAGCGGCTGTCGAAGTAGTAGGCGGCGCGCAGGCTCAGGAGCGCGCCCCAGCCGTGGGCATTGACAAAGGCGCCGTCGGCGCGGCCGGTGACCGTGTCGAAGTACCGGTACGGGCCCACGCCGGCCGACAACTCCCATCGGTCCAGAAGCGGAAGACGTCCCCAGATCTGAAGTGCCTGCCCGTCGCGGTGATGGTTCGGGAGGTGTCCTTCGTTGAGCCACGAGAAGCTCCAGGCCGCGTAGGTCCCGAGACCCGACCGATAGGTGCCCTCCCACGAATAGGTGCTTTCGCCACTGCTCCTGAGCGAACCCGCAAGGAGCGACAACTCCTGCGCTCTGCCGACAACCGCGAAAGTGACGCAAATGGTCGCGACGACGAAAGTTCTGACAAACGAAGCCCGAAGGGGTCGAGTGTGGATTTTCGAAGCTGTCATGGACGTTTCGACGGGTCCCGAACGCTCAGGCCGATGGACGGCCAGAGGATACCGCCTTTCGCCGCAAACGGCCGAACATGTGCTCCGGACTGATTGCGTTCAAGCGTCGAACGCGAGCGGCAAGAATGGGCCGACTGCGGGCGGTCAATGTTGATAGCGTGCGTTCAGGAGCGATCATTGCACTTGGCTCCGCCCTTCATGATGCTGGTGCACCACGACGACGCCGCGCGCGAATACGACACGGACTCGACGATGAGCGTCTTTTCGGACGCCCTGATGGCTCTGGCGAAACAGCGCAATTGGTGGGTTGCAAGCATGAAGAACGACTGGAATCGCCTCTTCGCGTGGCAGCCGGAATGACCCGGTCCGAGAGTCGACCTCTCAGATGGGGCCAGATCAGACCGACATCCAGGTCTGCTTCTGCGATCCGCAGAATCCCTGGCAGCGCGGAAGCAACGAGAATACGAACGGCCTGCTGAGGCAGTACCTTCCCGAGGGAATCGATGTCTCGACCTACTCGCAGGCCAAGCTGAATGCAGTTGCGAGAAGGTTGAACGAGCGGCCAAGGAAGACTCTCGCCTTCCGGACGCCGGCCGAGATGTTCAGCCAACTTGTTGCATGGACCGGTCGAATCCGCAGCCAACACCGGATCTGCCCTCGGGCACTCATTGAACGACGTCAACCTCTCTTCGCTAGTCATGAACATCCAGGAAGCGCGCCCCTCCGATGCACCGATGATTGCCTCCGTTTTGCAAGAGGCGGCGCAGTGGCTCGTCAGCGACGGAAGAGCGCTCTGGTCGGCAGACGAGACTAGCCACGAACGCGTTCTGCGAGACACAAGCGCTGGACTCTTCCACGTCGCCCGTGACGGCGACCAACTGGCTGGCGTCATGAAGTTCGAACTGGAGGACGCCTATTTTTGGCCCGAGATTCTGCCGGGCACCTCGGCCTTCGTTCACAAGCTCGCCGTACGCCGAGCGTGGGCGAAGAAGGGAGTCTCGACCGAGCTGCTGTCATATGCTCGAACTCGAGCTCAACAGTCTGGACGTGCTCACCTTCGCCTGGACTGCGTCGCGGACCGCCAAGGGCTGCGAAATCTCTATGAAGGCTTCGGCTTCGCCCTGCACAGCGTCGTCCAGATAGGGGCCTCCTCGTTTGCACGGTATGAACTCCAGACGGCCACACCGTAGGAACGCGAAGGCGCCGACCGGCTACAGTCGGCCAAGACCGGACCTCCAGCCGAGGTAGCCAGTGCGACCTGCATGGCTCTTCAAGGACCGCAGAAGATGAGCCTCTCGGAGAAGGCAACGATGTTTGAGTATCGAGTTACCAAGTACAACCCGGCCGTTCGCAGCGAAGGAGGACGGTACACCGAATGGACCTCCATCAGCGATGTTGGGGCCACCTTTGACGGGCAGGTGCTGACTCAATCGGCCTATGAGGAAGTCGAGGCGGCGTACATCGGGGTCGCCACAGCGTTCCTTCGGGAAGCGGAAGCCGCTTCCGTGTCAATCCGAGGCCTGGAGGACCGAAAGGACAAGGGGGCATCCTATGCGGAAGGAGATGCCCTCGCTCCGATGGACGCCAGGGCAATCATGGCCCAGGTCCTCCGCGAGGAGCTCTGGTGCAGGCTCGAAGGGGATAGGGGGTTCGTCCATTTTGGATTGGACTATTACATGTACGTCGGGGTCGCATCGGCTTGTCCGGAGGCACAGCGTCTGGCGGCGCAGCTTGGCTTGTTCGTTGAAGAAATGCGGTCGCCGTACCACCCCGAGGACGAATAGCAGCCACCTGGTACCGTTGTGCGATGACCGACACAAACCGTTCCTTGTCCGCCTCCGAGCACGCGCTGGCGCGTTGGATGCTGGAGAACGGCACTCCCGAGGCTCTCGCATTTCTCGAGCAGCTCGAGGGTGCCGAAGTTACGTCGTGGCGCTGTCCATGCGGCTGCGCAAGCATCAACTTCCATGTCAGGGGCCGCGCGCCGGCGCCGCCGGGAGTGCATATCCTCGGAGACTTCGTTTGCGGTCCTTTGGACGCACCAGCAGGTGCGTTCATCTACGAGAGTGGAGGAACGCTCGGCGGCATCGAGGTTTACTCGCTTGCGAGCGACGCGCCGTCTTTGCTGCCCGCCGCCCCGCTGCGCCCGTTCGGATAGAGTTCTTCCGGCCAGAAGCCGCCGAGGACCTCATGGATATCCAAGTTAGACCCGCGACGGTAGACGACGCAACCGCCGCTTGCAGTGTCATTCGAAGCTCGATACTCGAGTGCTGCAGCGACGACCACCGCGGCGATGCCACGGTGCTTGAAGGGTGGCTGAGAAACAAGACGCCTGACTTCGTGCGAATGCTCGTCTTAGCACCAACCGCGTTTTCGGTCGTCGCCATCGTTAACGAGGCGGTGGTGGGGTTCGGCTCTGCGTTGCGGACCGGTGAGGTGACGCTTTGCTATGTCGCCCCGTCTGTGCGCTTTACCGGCGCGGGCAAGGCGCTACTCGCAGCTATCGAGCACCACGCAGCTCGGTCGGGCATCAAGGCCCTGCGCCTGGAAAGCACGCGCACGGCGCGGGCGTTCTATCTCCGCAACGGATTCGTGCCGGAGGGCCCTCCGGTTTCTGCGTTTGGCATCGAGGGCCATCCCATGCGAAAGCAGCTCAGTCCGATGGGCTAAGGCGCGTTGGCGGCGGTGGGAGATGGGTGATAGAAGCGCTTAAGCCGACCGGTTCTGATTTTTGGGAAGATCGCTGGGAAGTCGGCGATCGGGAACGCAAAGATCGGAAAATATGGCAAGTCACGTACGCTCGGATTGCTAGCAATGCGCCCACCTTCGATCGCCCAATGATCGATATGTCCACACTGAAGCGGCGCCTAGCGAACACGTTGGAGCAAATAGGAGACTTCGCACGCAAGCAAAAAATGGAGCACTTTGCCTCGGCGTTTGATGCTGGATTGGCGCAGCTCAACTCGGAATGCCCTGGGAAAGACCTGTACCACACAGATCTCGCGCCAAATGGTGTACTCCCGATTGATGCGGTCCAGCTACTTGGAGCAGTCCAGGCAGCGTGGGTGTTCGGAGGCATGGGCTCTTGGAACGATGTCGGATTCGAGGGAGACGACCAGATTCTCTATGAACATCTCTCCGAAAATCTTTTTCTATCACTCAACGAAGCCATAGTCGCTGCTGCAAACGCAAACGAGGGGGCAGGCGCAGGCCCTCCATCAAGCCCGCAGGACCGTTCGAGGCCGTGGTGGAAGTTGTGGGGCTGAACGGATTCCGTCCGTGCCGGCGAACGACCGCTTTCACGAGACCGCTGCGTCCGCTCAGGGCAGAGGTTGTGTGTAGACGGCCTTTGATTTGCGAGTATGCCGAACACGCGGCCTTGTGGTCGTCGTCGGCGCCACGGAGTGTCATCCACTGGTCTCATCGCTCGAGCGCAGGGTTACGTCTGTCGCCAGTGCGCTGCATGAGGCGAAAGGGCATTGAAGGGGCCTACGCCCCCATCATCCTCAACGCCTTCATCGTTCTGGCAATACCCAAGATCGCGATCACCAACTTCAGGTTGTAAGCCAGCACATGCAGGCTCATGGCTTCGGCCCGCAGTTGCTGGCGACTCAGGCGATGCCAGCACCCAGCGCCGGGAAGACGTCGGAGAACAGCAGCCCGATGAGCTGCTGGCCGGCGGGCGTGGACCAGTCCTGCGCGATTTCTGCCATCAGCGTGTTCGTCGCCGTCAGCACGACGCCGGCATCATGCATGCGCTGGCGCGAGAACTCTTCGCTCAAATCGCTCGGCGAGCCCGAGGCATCCATCACGGCCTGCACGCCGAAGCCTTCCTTCGCGGCATCGATGGCCGGGAAGATGAGACAGACGTCGGTGGTCACGCCAGCCATGATGAGGTTCCTGCGTCCGGTCGCGAGCACGGCCTTTTTGAAGTCAGGGTAGGCCCAGGCGTTCACCACGCCCGGACGCTTGACGCGTGCCGCATGCGCTTCCGGCAGGATTTGCGCAATCTCCGGCAGGATGGGGCCCTGCGCCCGGTCTTCCTGGCTGGACGTGATGATGACCGGCATATTCAGGATCTTCGCCATCTTGGCCAAGGCAATCGACTGCTTGGCAGCAAGGTCCTTGTCGATGTTCTTGATGAGCTGCATGGTGCCGACCTGGTGGTCGATGAGCAGCAAGGCAGAGTTCTCGGCGGTGAATTGTTCAGATTTCATGATGTCGCTCTTAGGTTGTGGATGGGGCGGATGGGACCCGTGCCCCGACAGTGTGTGGCTGCCCTTACAGGCTTCCCATATCGCCACGGTGATAGGCGGCCGTCGCAGCGGCCAGGTTGTCTGGGCTTGCGAAGGCCATCGGGCCATTCGACAGGACGGGTTGGTGCAGCGGTTTGCCGATGAAGACGGCGACCTTGGCGCCGCCCGCCTTGGCCACGAGCCTGTGCGTCGACGCATCGGCACCAGTCGGCAGGATGGGCGCGCCCAGGTCGTCCAGGCCGAAGCTCTGGCCATCGATTTCGGCGCTGCCGAACACCGGCATGAAGAAGGCGCGTCGCCCCGCTGGGACGGGCACCTCGAGTTCGGCGTTTTCCTCCAGCGTGACGTCCAGCAAGGTGACGTCGGTCGGCGGTGCCAACGGCGAGCGGGCGCCACCGAAGCTGCCCAGGGGCACGCGCACCCGTGCTCCGGGGCGTTGCACAACGGGCACGTCCTGCGGCCGCAAGGTCAATGCGAACGGTGCCTCGGTCTGGCGGCTTTCGGGCAGGTTCACGAAGATCTGCAGCAGGTGCGTCGTGCGCCCCAGCACCGCCGGATTCTCTTCATGCACCACGCCGCGCCCTGCGGCCGTCCAGTGCAAGCCACCAGGCTCAATCAAGGTCTTGTGACCCCGCGAATCGCGGTTCGCAATGCCCGTCTCCGAATCGAGGAACAGGTAGGTCACTGCAGAGAATCCCGCATGCGGATGCGGCGGGAACGTGGGTGCGCTCATCCAGGCGTGGTCGATGCCCATGAAGGGATCGAGCTGCGCGGGGTCAGAACCGTGCAGGCGGTAGGCGCGGAACTGCGTTCCCCGATTGGCGCGCTGCATGCGGGCGATGGTGGCGGTCATGCATAGGCTCCTCGCGGCGTCAAGCCACTTCGATCGACCTCGGCAGGGACCAGCGCTGGGTAATCAATGTAGCCCTTGGCGGTCGGCGGTGCGAAGAAGGTGGCGCGGTCCGGCGCGTTGAGCTCGGCGCCCACGCGGAAGCGTTCCGGCAGGTCCGGATTGGCGAGGAAGGGCGCACCGAACACAGCGGCATCGGCCTTGTTGGCCTTGAGCAGCGTCTCGGCGGCCTCCTGCGTGAGGCCGCTGCCAATCAGGTACGCGCCGTCGAACCGTGGACGCAGCAGCGCGTGGTAGTCGACCTTGGGTGTCCCGAACAGGGCCACGTGCAGGTAGGCCAGGCCCCAACCCTTCAGCTTGTCGACCAGGTAGGTGTAGGTCTCTTGCGGAGCAGCATCGGTGATGCTGTTGTAGTTCATCTCCGGCGAAATCTTGATGCCAACGCGGTCGGCACCTGCTTCAGCGGCCATGGCGTCCACGACATCCAGGACGAAGCGAGCACGGTTCTCGACCGGGCCACCGTACAGGTCCTGCCGCTGGTTGCTTCCGGACGATAGGAACTGTTCGGGCAAGTACCCCGACGCCGCGTGCAGTTCGACACCATCGAAGCCGGCTTCGATGGCGCGCCGCGTTGCTTGCTGGTAGTCGCCGATGACGCCCGCAATCTCCTTGAGGCTCAGTTCACGCGGTGCCACGAAGTCAACCTGGCCCAAGGGGGTCCAGGCCTGTCCTTCGGGCTTGATGGCAGAAGGGGCCACAGGGGTGGCGCCGTTCAGCAGCGAGGGGTGCGAGACCCGGCCGCAGTGCATGACCTGCATGAAGATGCGGCCGCCGCGAGCGTGCACGGCCTCGGTCACCTTCTTCCACGCTGCGACCTGTGCCTCGGTCTCGATGCCTGGCGTGTTCACGTAGCCCTTGCCCATGGCAGAGGGGAAGACACCCTCGCTGATGATGAGCCCGGCACTGGCGCGCTGCGCGTAGCACGCGACAGTCATGTCGCCGACGACACCGTCGTCGCTCGCACGGGAGCGCGTCATCGGCGCCATGACGACACGGTTCGGGGCGACGAGGCGGCCGATGCGCACGGGGGTGAGAACTTGCTTCATGGTCAATCCTTCAATCTGGGGGTGGTTGGACGCAAAGGGGTTCGGCGGCTCACAGGCGGAATTTGCGGCCAGCGGCTTCGACGAGCGCCTTTGTGGCCGATGCCTCGACGACATCGGCGACGGCAATGTCGAAGCCGGCAGCGGCCAGCCGCTGGGCGAAGGCCTCGCCCATGCCGTTGGCGGCGCCGATGACAACTGCAGTGCCTTTGGACATTGAATCTCTCCTGTTTGGAATGCGATGTGGCGATGTTCGTTTATTCCTCTATGGAGATAAACACGTTAAATTGGCAAACATTGGTTCAAAAATGGAGCAATCACATTGGAGCTGTTGAACGACATGGCGCTGTTCGTGGAAGTGGCCCGCGCCCGCAGTTTCCGGGGGGCCGCCGATGCGTTCGGGGTGCCCAATTCCACGCTGTCGCGCCGCATCAGCGCGCTGGAGAAGGCCATCGGCTTGCGGCTGCTCCACCGCACGACGCGCAAGGTCGAACTGACGGAGGCCGGCCAGGTCTACTACGAGCGCTGCCGGCGCATCGTGGACGAGGCCCGCATCGCCCATGAGCAGTTGGGAGAGATGCTGGCTCAACCCAGCGGCGTGCTGCGCGCCTCGCTACCGGTGGACTTCGCGACCATCTACATGGCGCCCCTGGTGGCGGAATTTGCGCGACGCTATCCCGGCATCGCCTTCGACTTCGACCTGACGCCGAGGCGCGTGGACCTGGTCTCCGAACCCTTCGATGTGGCCATCCGCATGGGCGAACTCAGCGACTCGAACTTGATTGCTCGGCTTCTGGCGCGTTTGTCGGTCCACGCCTATGCCTCGCCCGGCTACCTGAAGGTCGCGGGCGTGCCTGGTCATCCGTCGGAACTGTCTCGGCACGAGTGCCTCGGGTTCGCGAAGGCAGCGACATGGGAACTGCACCGCGGCGCCGAATCCGTCCAGGTCGAGGTCGGCGGGCGCTTTCTGGTCAACAGCGTCGGCATGTTCCGTCGATTGGCCACCCTGGACCTGGGTGTCGTACTTCTGCCTGTTGAAATCGTGGCCGATGACGTGGCCGCAGGTCGCCTGAAGAGGGTGCTGGCGGAATGGGAGGGCAAGTCGACGCCGGTCTACGCGTTGACGGAGACACGGTTGTTGCCTGCCAAGGTGCAGCGCTTCATCGAGTTCCTGCAAGAGCGCCTTGGCCAGCGCGACGAAGCTGCGCAGGCTTGAACCGGTGCCGGGCTCCGCGCGGCGACCTCAGAGCAATGGGTACGGCTGGTCGTCCGGAGCGCCCAGCGCCAAGTCGCGATAAAAGTCCCAGCCCCGCTCTCCGGCGTACGTGCCGGAGTCCCGTTCGGCGAGGTAGCGCGCGATGTCGAAGTGGTTGAGCCTGCCGGCGACCGGCGCCATGTCCAACTGCGCCGTGCCGCGGATGTGCGACATGACGGATCGCGCCATCAGCATGAAGGCCCACGGCGCGGAACCGATGCCATCCAAGCCGACGCCCGGGAAATACAGATCGGGCGCATCCAGGCTGCGGAACATGCACGCGCAGCGCGAGGCCAGTTCGTCGACGGTGCAGATGCGTGCAATGCGCGGCTCTTCGAAGTACGAGAGGTCGGTCTGGTAGCCCGTGCCCCACAGGAGAACATCCACCGCGAGGCGCGTGCCGTCCGACAGCGTCACGTCGCGCCCCTCGACGGTCTCGACGCTGCCCGGATGCCGCTCCAGCTCGCCGAAGCTGGCCAGCATGCGAGCGCGGCCGGGAATGAGTTGGTCTTGCCGCACATCCAGCGGCCTTTCAGGCTGGATCGACTGGATGCCGAACTTTTCATAGCGGCTCTCCAGGTCGGCGCCGATCATCGCGTTCTGCTGCGCGACGGTCATGCCGTTCACTTGCATCTTCGCGTACGGCCGCACGCTGCCGGCGATGATCTTCGGCTTGCCGGTCGGGGTGAACCAGCGCAAGCCCCGGTACGCCCAGACGATCCGGCGCGCCTTGTACTCGAGGCACAGGTCGAGCAAGTCGAAGGCCGAGGCCCCGCCGCCGACCACGAGCACCTCGCGCCCGGTCAGTTCGGCCGGATCGCGCAGGGCGCTGGAATGCAGTTCTCGCACCGCGCTTTCGCGACGCGGCACATCGGGAATCACAGGCGTGTTGTGGCCACCGGTGGCCGCCACCAGATGACGGGCGCGCACCGTGCCTTCTCTCGCATCGAGTTCCCAGCACGTGCCGGTGTAACGCGCGCGAGACACCGGGGTGTCGAGCCGGATGCGATCAGCGAGGCCGAAGCGCTCGACCCATGCCTCGATGTTGGCGACGATGTGCGGCTGCTTCGGGCCAGCCAGCGGCAGATCGCCGACGGTCCAGTCGGCCGGGCTGATCTGGATGTCCTGCCACTGCGGAAGCTGGCGCCACAACCCACCGACGCCGTCCTGCTTTTCGAGCAGCAGCGCATCGAGGCCCGATTGTCGCGCGTAGTGCAGGTGGATGACGCCGGCGACACCTCCGCCCACGATGGCCAGATCGAGCAACGGGGTGGCTTGCATGGGTGCTCCTTCTCATTGCCCAAGGGCGCTGTGCACGCAGGGAGATTGCCTGGCAGATGGGTGGGGCGATGATGCGCTTGATGTTCCGGGGGCGGCAATAGCGCGGCATGAGATCGACCGAGCGCTGAACCCGTACCCGCATTCCGCTGCGCAATTGATACGTTGTTGGCTGCGGCGCTCATGAAGAATATGCTGCGGTTGCGCAGTCCCGACCAGGTGGTGTCGGACGGATCGCGCACCGCACAGGGAGGACAACGTGATCGGGATGGAGAAACCAGCTTTGCCACGATGCATTCGGACTCGCAATCCTTGCATGCAGGGTGCTTGGCGCCGGCTCGGCCAGGGACCGGGCTAGCGGCGGCGCCATGCGAACCTGGTTCTTCACGACGCTGCGCGGCTATCGGATCGAAGGGTTGCCGGGCGACCTCGTCGCTGGACTGATGCTGGCAGCCATCGCCATCCCCGGGCAACTCGCCACTGCCCGGCTCGCGGGGATGCCGCCGCAGACGGGGCTCTATG
The DNA here is from genome assembly GCF_056403395.1 of Variovorax sp. P2_H12. Lineage (NCBI taxonomy): Bacteria > Pseudomonadati > Pseudomonadota > Betaproteobacteria > Burkholderiales > Comamonadaceae > Variovorax > Variovorax sp. P2_H12. The sequence continues at coordinate 83,756 of NZ_JBFUFO010000017.1, forward strand.
CGTTTGCCGCCGGCTCCATCGCATTCGCCGTATTCGGAGCCAACCGCTTCATGTCGGTCGCAGCGGACTCGACGATTGCGCCCATCTTTGCCGGCGGCCTGGCCTCGATCGCCACTGTCAGCGCCGTCCCGTATCCGCAGCTGGCTGCGCTGCTCGCCCTGATGGTCGGCTTCGTTCTCGTCGCCGTGGGCCTGTTCAGGGCTGGCTGGCTTGCGACGCTGCTGTCGATCCCGGTGACGACCGGTTTCCTGGCCGGTATCTCGGTCCATATCATCGTCGGCGAGCTGCCCACCCTGTTTGGGGTTCCTGGCGAGCAGGGGCATCTGCTCGCGCGCCTCGTCGCCGTCCTGGGCCGGTTCGGGGAGGCCAATCCCTATGCGCTCGGATTGGGCGCTGGGGTCCTGATCGTGACGCTGGTCGCGTCGCGCATCAGCCCCCGTATCCCGGGGGCCCTGATCGGACTGGTCGTGGCGGGCATCGCCGTGGCCTGGTTCCACCTTGGCGCCCGCGGCGTCAGCCTGCTCGGCGCCTTGTCGGTGCCGCTGCCGCACGTCGCCTTGCCGACGCTGCCGGACGTCGAGGCGTTCGGCCGCATGGTGCAGCTGGCGCTGGTGGTGGCGGTGGTCTGCATCATGCAGACGGCAGCGGTGGCCAGCACGTTTCCATCCGATGAGGGGAAGTCGGACGATGTCAGCCGCGACTTCGGGGCTGTCGGCGCGGGCAACGTCGTGGCCGGGATGATCGGCGCCTTCGCCGTTGACGCAAGCCCGCCGAGCACCGCGATCGTGCGCGAGTCGGGCGGGCGATCGCAGATCTCGTCGCTGACGGCCGTCGGCCTGATGATCGCTCTGGCGGCGCTGGCGTCGGGTCTGATGGCCTACGTGCCCCACGCAGCGCTCTCCGGCATCCTGGTCTACATCGCCCTGCGCATCTTCCGTGTCGACCAGATGATCCGGATCTATCGCCGCGGCGGACTCGAGATCCTGTTGGTGGCAGCAAGCGCCGGGCTCGTGATTGCCCTGCCGATCGAGACCGGCATGCTGCTCGCCATCGTGATGTCCTTCGTGCACAGCCTGTACATCGTCGCGCGGCCCTACTGCGTCGAACTGGCCCGGGTGCCGGGAAGCACCGTGTGGTGGCCTCCTGCCCCGGGCGCGCCTTTCGAGCGGGAGGCCGGGGTTCTCGTTTTCGCTCCCGGCGCGCCGCTCAACTTCAGCAACGCCGAGCGCATCTGCACCGAACTGAAGTCGGCCATCGCCAGGCAGCGCCTGCCCGTGAATCTGCTGATCATCGAGGCCAACGGCATCATCGACATCGATTACACGGGTTCGCAGGTCCTGCTGCGCGCGATCACCGAACTTGTGGCTGCTGACATCGTCGTCGCCATCGCCAGGCTGTCGGTCGGGCGGGCGCAAGCGCAGGCTCGACGAACGGGCCTGATAGAAGCGATCGGTCCAGACCGTGTGTTCAAGTCGGTCGAGGAGGCAGTGCTCAAGCTGGCTCGGCGTGCGCAGAGCTTGAGCGGCGAATCGCCGGAATGAAAAGACGGTTTCGTGTCATGGGGCAAGGCCTGTCGGTGCGCCGTAGACGGGCTGCGCATGCAGGCTGGTCAGCGGCCGCTGATAGTCCGGGTTGTTCCGCAGCAACTCGCGCCCCGTCGCAATCAGCCGCGCCACCTGTTCCTTGTCCAGCACGAAGCTGGTCGGAATCTCGTTCAGGAACCGGCGCATCTGCACGTCGGGCACATCTTCGAAACTCAATCGGATGAAGTAAGAACTGACGGGCCGTTCGGGCGTCGAGAGGTCTCGAGTCCACTGGTCGAGGCTTTGCTGCGTCTGCTCGAGCGTGGCCACGTTGTAGCGATGCAATTGGACATTGGTGACGGCGTTCATCGTCTGCTCGAAGGTCGGTTCGCGGCGGCTCTCTCCGATGCCCCCGACTGCATCGGCCGCTGCATTGACTGAAATGATGGCGGTGCGGCGCGGCGGCGCGATGCCCTGCGCCTGGATGAATTTCTCCGCACCACCGGCCAGATCGACGGCGCCCAGGAGCGCGCGAAGTCCCAGGTTGTCGGTAATGCCGCCGTCGACCAACTGGGCGTACTTGTGCCTGACCTTGTTCTGGTACGAGAGGTCGTCCTGCACGACCATGGTCAAGTCGCTGCGTAGAAATCGCTCCTCGTAGTCGACGAAGATGCGATCGCCGTACAGGCCGTAGTAGGCCGACGTGAAACTGCCCCCTGAAACCGAACTGATGACCGTGATCGCATCGAGCAGCCTTTGCTCCTTGCCGTTCATCTGCACGTGCGTGTCACGCAGTTCCTGCATGACGCCATAGGACAGGGCTGCGGCGCGCGTGCCGCCGCCCGAGAAAGCGACAGCCAGCATCAACTCGCCGGAATGGCGCTGCGGATTTTTGACAAACCACTCAGCGCATAGACTGGACCAGGGTGGTCTGGAACCAAAGGCAAGTTCTCGACGACCCCGTAGGTGGTACAGCCGCCGAAGCCGAGCGTCATGCCCATCAGCAGTGTTCGCAGCCGGACGTAGTCTGTCGCTGGCGCTTTCATGTCGCCGTTGACGAGCCGGAACATATGACCTCCTGAGCTTCTGGCCCGCCAAGTCAAGCCAAGCCAAGCCAAGTCGATGCCGATTCTCGATCCGTTCACACCGAGGGGACATCCCGGGTGCCACCTATCTCCACGTACGTGGCACACATGATGCGCCTCGCAAGGAGGCGCATCGGCGACTGAAACGTTGCTCGCACGTTTTCAGCCTTCCGCCTAAACTTGTCTCCCGTCTGTCGCCGCGCTTCGCGCGATCCAAGGCTCCTCAATGCGCGTTCTGCATGTCCGACGACTTCATCAGGCCCGACTCGGCAGGCATTGGCCTCGGGTGACGACAGGTGGAACCAAGCCCTGATCAGGACGGACATCGGGCGAGCACGCTGGTCCTCGCGCTGCTGTCGCTGCTCGTGGGATGTGTCACCGGGTTGGTCTGCGCCCTGTTCCGGATCCTGCTTCGACAAGCCGATACCTTGCGAAGCGAGTTCATCGCGTTTGCGCATCAGCAGGGGCTCCTGGGCCTTCTGCTCGTCGTCGCCAGCGCCGCAGCCGCGACCGCCGCCGCAGCGGCCCTGGTGAGCAGGATCTCCCCGAACGCTGCAGGCAGCGGCATACCCGAGGTCGAGGCCGCGATCAGCGGTGGCGATCCGGGCAGGCCCGTGCGCACTGCCGCCGTCAAGTTCTTCGGCGGATTGCTCGCCATCGGATCCGGCCTGGCTCTCGGGCGCGAGGGACCCAGTGTGCAGATGGGGCATTCGATTGCCGACATCATCGGCCGGTTGTTCCGGCGCAACCAACTCGACGCCCGCGTGCTGTTCGCAGCGGGCGCGGGCGCGGGACTCGCGACGGCCTTCAATGCGCCGATCGCCGGGGCGGTGTTCGTCCTGGAGGAACTCCTGCGGCGATTCGACACGCGTACAGCGGCCGCAGCGCTGGGCGCCTCGGCGGGCGCCATCGCAGTGGCCCGCGTATTCCTTGGCGTGGATCCGGATTTCAGCGTCCCGGCACAGGCCTTTCCGGGCTTCGCGGCGGTGCCGGTCCACATCGTCCTGGGTGTCATTGCAGCGCTGGCGGCTGCCGCCTATGCGCGAGCCGTCATGGGCGCGCTGGCGATGGCCGATCGAGCGACCGGACTTCCGGTGACGGCTCGGGCGGCATTGATCGGCGGCGGGGTCGGCCTACTGGCCTGGCTGGCGCCGCAATGGGTTGGCGGAGGCGACGCGATCACTCAGCAGACGCTGCTCAACGTGGGATCGCTGTCCACGATCGGCCTGATATTCGCAGTCCGCTTCGCGCTCGGTCCGCTGTCATACGCGTCTGGCACGCCCGGCGGCTTGTTCGCGCCGATGTTGGTCCTCGGCGCGCAAATCGGGCTCGTATTCGGTCGACTGTACGACCAGTGGTTTCCGGGCGGCGCGTCCCCGACCGCCTATGCTGTCGTCGGCCTGACAGCATTTTTCACTGCGGTGGTCCGCGCCCCGCTCACCGGCATCTGCCTGGCGGTCGAGATGACGGGCAGCGCCAACCTGCTGCTGTCGATGCTGGCCGCCTGTTTCGGCGCCATGGTCGTGATGAACCTGCTCGGTATCCCGCCGATCTACGACCTGTTGCGCGATCGGGCCGAGCGCGCTCGCAACCAGCCTTCGACGAACGTCGGTACCGCAACCGAGAGATGACCTTCGCGCGGGCTGCGCTGCGGCAGTTCTTGGTGTGTTGCATCGACCGGTTGAATCCGAAGCCCAATGCGGCGGCTGTCTCGCAGTGCAGAATTGGCCCCCAAACCCACACGCAAACCTGGAGGAGGGTCGCCATGACCATTGAACTGAGCAAGGAAGCACGGAAGGAAGCCATCGCCTCCATCGAGAGGTACTTCCGCGAGAACATGGAGGAACCCATCGGCAACATCGCTGCTGGCGCACTCCTTGGTTTCTTCCTGGAAGAAGTGGGCCCCACGATCTACAACCGAGCTGTCGCTGAAGTTCAGGAGCGGCTCCAGGCCAGGGTCTCGGAGCTGGACATCGAAGCCCATGAGGAGGAGTTTCAGTACTGGAGCAAGCATGACCGAAAGGCGCGGGAGCGAAAGTGAAGGGCGGGCTTTGAGGAAGCTCAAGATGTCATCTTCCATGTTCGGTGCCATAGGCTTTACGGTCGCACTCCTCGTCACGACGGCCTACTTCATCCTGGGATCGATTCCGCTTCTCGTACTGAAGCATGACACGCCGCTCGACGCCCGATTTGTTCGCGGATTCTTCAATACCTACTACATCGCCGCGTTTGCGACTGCGACCGCGACGGCTGTCAGCTTTGCGTTTGCGGGTCGGCCCGGGATTGCAGCAGGCGCCGCAGGATTGGCGTTGATTGCCATCTTGCTGCGCAAGAACATCATTCCCAAGATGGACGCGCTCGGAGTGCAAATCGAGTCGAACTGCATGGATGCGATTCCAGGATTCCGCAGAACTCACATCACCGCGATTCTGATCAACATCGCCCAGCTCGTCGCCATCGTATGGAGTCTCGTGACCTTGAGCCGATAGCTCTCGCATACACGGACCACCACCCCGATGGCCCCATCGCACCTCAGCGACTCGGCGACCTGCTGCTGCGCCTGTACCGACTGTCGTGGGAACAGCCGATCCATCTAGGGTCGACCCCGAGCTGCAGAACACGCCGGCCGACCTCTCCCGTAACTTTTGCGAACAGCTTTGCCCGTGCGATCTGTAGTCCAACGGGAACTTCCCGTCGCTGTTCGAAACTCACGATGGCTTCATTGCGGTGAGCTCGATGCGTTTGTAAAAAATTGAACCAAGATGAATCAAAACAAGGAATTGATCAAGTCGATCTTCGAAAACTTGAAAAACCTGGTCCTGTGCGCCTTGTTGATCGCTGCAGGACTTTTTGAACACGAAAATTCAACAGGCTTCATGGGCTGGATTGCCATGGACAGAATTCTTGGCGCTGGGTTGATAGTGTTCGGATTTGCGCTCGCCTTGCTCAATCTCAGGGAAGGCATATCTCAGCTGGCCAAGCTCCCGTTTCGTCGAATTTCCATGACCCTTCTCTCATGCGTTTACGTGCTCGCCTCCGCGCGGCTCATCATCGTAATGACTGCATTTCGATCTGCGAACTGACGTTCCTGGCCGGCGAGATGAGGGACGACCTGGTGCGCGTCGAGGCGCCGCTCAACGACGCCCACACCCAGGCGGTGATCGCGCAAGCCAAGACGCGCGCGGTGGCGCGAAAACCCGTTGGCGACGAGGGTGACCGGACGCAAACGGAGTCCGACCGCGTCATCATCCTCTGGCGGCCTTCCTGCCTTCTGCAGACCGCATCCACTGCTTCACTTTGGAGCGAAAAGCAGCGACCATAGCGTCCTGCTTCCTCTGGCGGCAGGGACAACTGGCCATGGGAAGCTGAGTTGAGGCCGCTTGGCTCGGGACATGCGGCCAGTGGCATTTTTGGCGACACTTGCCATCCGGGCCTTTTTGCTTGCTGTCATGGCCGACCGATCGCAACTTGCGGGACACGCGGACAAGCCGGTTTCGAGATCCTGGCGATCCTGGCTTCTGCGCGTGGTGTTCTGGGTCACAGGGCTGGCCTTGGCCGGGGCGCTGGGCATGTCATTCGTCGTCTTGACTGCACTCGTGGTGGCCTATCCCAACCTGCCGAATATTTCCGACCTCCAGGACTACCGCCCGAAGCTGCCGCTGCGGGTCTTCTCCTCAGAAGGCATTCTGATTGGCGAATTTGGCGAAGAGCGCCGCGAATTCACGCCGGTCTCGACAATTCCCAAGCTGATGAAGGACGCCGTGCTGGCCGCCGAGGACGCGCGCTTCTATGACCACATCGGGGTCGACTTCAAAGGCATGGTGCGCGCCGGGTACGCAAACCTGAACCGGGCAAAGAGCCAGGGCGCCTCGACCATCACGATGCAGGTGGCACGCAACGCGTACTTGACTTCGGAGAAAACGGTTGTCCGCAAAGCCTACGAGGTCCTGCTCACATTCAAGCTGGAGCATCTCCTCACCAAGGATCAGATCTTCGAGATCTATCTGAATCAGGTCTTCCTGGGCAAGCGGGCGTACGGCTTCGCGGCGGCCTCAGAGGCCTATTTCGGCAAGCCGCTCAAGGACATCTCGATTGCACAAGCCGCCATGCTGGCGGGTTTGCCCAAAGCGCCCGGCGCCAACAACCCGGTCAACAATTCCGCGCGGGCGCGAGAACGCCAGCTCTATGTGATCGACCGAATGCAGGAGAACGGTTTCATCACGCCTGAGCAGGCGGCGCAGGCCAGGCAAGAAAAGCTTCATCTGCGCGACCCCCCGGGCCCCGCCCTTCTGCGCGCCGAATACGTCGCCGAAACCGTGCGCCAGCTGATCTACGCGCAGTATGGCGACGCCACCTACACCCGGGGGCTCAAGGTCTACACCACGATCTCCGCAGTCGACCAGACGGCCGCCTACAAGGCCTTGCGCGACGGCATCATGGGTTACGAGCGAACCCAGGTCTACCGTGGACCCGAAAAGTTCATAGATCTGCCCGACGATCCGAAAAAGCGCGCAGACGCGATCGACGACGTGCTTGCAGATCACCCCGACAACGGCGACCTGATTGCTGCGGTGGTGCTCAAAGCCAGCGCCAAGGAGGTCACGGTCGTTCGTGCGAACGGCGAGACCTTGCACGTCACCGGAGACGGGCTGCGGCCCGTCCAGTCGGGATTGGCGGACAAGGCGCCACGCAACCTCATGATCCGTCGCGGGGCGGTCGTCCGACTTGCAAAGACGCCGAAAGACTCATGGGGATTGACCCAGCTGCCCGAGGTCGAGGGAGCGTTCGTCGCCATGGACCCGCGCGACGGCGCCATCAAGGCGATGGTGGGCGGCTTCGATTTCAACAAGAACAAATTCAACCATGTCACGCAGGCGTGGCGTCAGCCAGGATCGAGTTTCAAGCCGTTCATCTATTCGGCAGCGCTTGAAAAAGGATTCACGCCAGCCACCGTGGTCAATGATGCCCCGCTCTACTTCGATGCAGCCACGACCGGCGGGCAACCATGGGAGCCGAAGAACTATGGAGGCACCTTCGCCGGACCGATTGCGCTTCGCGCGGCGCTCATGAAGTCCATCAACATGGTCACGCTTCGCGTCACGCAATCGATCGGTATCCGCTATGCGCAGGACTGGATCACGAACTTCGGCTTCGACCGCGAGAAGCACCCCGCCTATCTGCCTATGGCGTTGGGCGCCGGTGCGGTCACGCCAATGCAGATGGCAACGGCCTACTCGGTGTTTGCCAATGGCGGCTATCGCGTCAATCCCTACCTGATCACTCGCATCACGGACCACAAGGACAGGATACTGGTCGAGCCGCAGCCACCCATGCTCAACGAGACGATGCGCGCCATTCCGCAACGCAATGCCTTCATCATGGACACGCTGCTGCAAAGCGTCGTCAAGGGCGGCACCGGCGCGAAGGCGTATCAGGCGTTCAAGCGCGACGACCTCTACGGCAAGACGGGAACCACCAACGACTCGATCGACACCTGGTTCGCAGGCTTCCAGCCGACGATGACCGCGATCGCGTGGATGGGGTACGACGCACCTCGCAGCCTGGGAGACAAAGAGACGGGCAGCAGCCTGAGCTTGCCGATCTGGATCAGCTACATGCAGACCGCGATCAAGGGTGTGCCCGTGACTGAACTTCAGGCGCCCGAAGGGGTGGTCCAGGTCGGCGGCGAGTGGTACTACGATGACTACGCGCCGGGCAGTGGGCTTGCCAACCCATGGGGCATGTCTGCGCCGGCACCCGCCGAGGCGGCCCCGCCAACGAAGCCAGAGCCGATTGCGGACCCGTTTCTGGTCGAACGCAGCCGGATTCTTGACCTGTTCCGCAACTAGCCAGGGCGCTTCTCCTGTGCGCCGTATTGGACGCTACGCTCCGATAGCGACAGGCTGAAACACGACAAATTTGCGATCCTCCGCCGGCGGGAGCAAACTGACGGGACGGCGACCTGCCGTGTTTGCGAACAAGGAGGATTGCCATGTCCATTCCTTCCCATCTGTCCAGCTACCTCGACCAGCGTGGCACACGCTATGAGGTCTCCATGCACGGACACAGCCATAGCAGCCTGGAGACCGCCCGCTGCGCCAACGTCAGCCCGGGTCAACTGGCCAAATCGGTCATCCTCGAGGACGAAGACGGCTGCGTGATGGCCGTCGTTCCCGCCGACAAGATGGTCATGCTCGGCGAGTTCTCCCGTTTTGTCGGTCGCCACAAGCTGAAGCTGGCCGGCGAGGCGCGGATTGCAGCGCTGTTCGATGACTGCGACCCTGGTGCGATACCGCCAATCGGAATGGCATGGGGCCTGCCGACCATCGTCGATGACGAACTCGAATCCAATGACGTCGTCTACATGGAAAGTGGCGATCACGAGCGGCTGCTGCGGATGTCGCACGAGCAGTTCAGTGCGCTGATGCGTGCCCAGCCGCACGGGAGCTTCTCCAAGACCCCGGAGCTCTGAAGGCTCCTGACGGGCGCGCTGACCGGCAGTGATGGTCACGGCGACCTTCCGGTTCTACGAGGAGCTGAACGACTTCCTCGCGCGTGAGCGGCGAGGGCGCGAGTTCTCCTGCCGGTGCGCGCGAATGGCGACCACCAAGCACATGATCGAGGCGCTCGGCGTTCCGCATACCGAGGTCGAACTGGTGCTGGTCAACGGCCTGTCGGTGGGCTTCGAGACCTTGCTGCGCGACGGCGACCGGGTCGCCGTCTTTCCGAAGTTCGAAGCCCTCGACATCACGCCGCTGCTGCGCGTTCGCGAGCGCGCATTGCGCGTGACCCGTTTCGTCGCCGACGCGCACCTGGGGGGCCTCGCGCACCTGCTGCGCATGACCGGGTTCGACACGCTGTACGACAATCATTTTCGCGACGAGGAGATCGAGCGTATCGCCCGCGCGCAAGGACGCATCGTGCTGACGCGAGATCGAGAGCTGCTCAAGCGCCGGGGCATCACGCATGGCTGCTATGTGCATGCGTTGCGGTCCGCGCAACAGCTGCGCGAGGTCTTTGATCGACTCGACCTTGCGCGCGGCGCGCGGCCGTTCACGCGATGCCTGGACTGCAACACGCCCTTGCACGAGATCGAAAAGTCGCTGGTCGCCTCGAACTTGCCGGCGATGGTGCGCGACCGCTACCAGCGTTTCAGCACTTGCGATGCCTGCCGGCGCGTCTTCTGGGAGGGCTCGCATTGGCAGCGGATGCGCGCCATGGTGGACGAGTTGGTGGCGCCAGCGCAAGGATGAGGCCGCCCGGAAGCCGGAGGACGGCGCAAGCCTCATGGGTCTAATCGAGCGCTGCCTTCCGGTACTCAGCCAACGCCGTTCCGCGGAATTCGCCCACTGGAATCACCTTGTCGCCCAAAGCCGGAAAGCGCGCGCGAATGTTCGCTTGCTCGCGGATCCAACATCCGCGATAGGTTTCCCCATCCCACGCCGTCAGGTAGCACAGCCGATGTGGCGCGGGGCATTCCTCTTGCGCATCGGTCAACTGCAGCATTTGGTACAGCGTTCCGTTCGCCACGAACATGACGCTTGGCTGCAAGTCGCAGCCAAGAACGAGCGTGCAACCGGCGACGACTGCCACGACTGAAGACGTCTTCATGTCGCCCCCTGACGATGTCGGCTAAAGGTTGATTGAGCGCCTTGCCATGGCGGCGGTCAACCCCAAAGTTTAGGGCACCCTGGTGCCGGCGATAGTGATCGTCGGGAACGTTCGCTCTCAAGCGAATTTCTCTGAAGTCGGCCGACCCTTGCGCTTGGTGCCTGTGCATGAACAGACAAACGTCAACACGCACATCCGTGAAGGACAGATAATTTTCGTCCGCTGGCCCTTTCCCCCGCCAGCGTCAGGTGTGTCTCGCCGCTTCTCGTTCTGTCGAGAGCAAGACGCCTTGGATCTCAGCAGGGGATATCCGGTCGCCGTACACCGATCCTGTTTGACCGGGATCAGAAGGGAACCTCTATGAAGACGAAGATCCACACCTTGATGGCCTCCTTGGCTGTCGCATCCGCCGCCCTCATGGGCGCCACGGGCACCGCGACAGCGGCCGACGAGTGGTTCGTGCTCGGTGAGCAGGCGATCAAGTCCGCCGATCCAAGCGTGCAGATCAAGAGCGCGGGGGGTCGATGGGACAAGGACGTCAAGCAGGTGAAGCTCTCCGCCGAGGGCGCTGACGTGCAGATCACGCAGCTCGTCCTCAATTGGGACAATCGCCGAGACGACACGTTGAAGGACGTCGGGGTCCTGAAGTCAGGGGGACAGACTGCTCCGGCGGATGCTCCGGGACGCAAGGGGCGTCTCACATCGGTGACAGTTCAGTACAAGATCCTTGGTGACAAGCCAACAGCCAACCTCAAGGTCTGGGGACTGGACTGAGCGGGGCGTGACCTCCGACGCGCATCGAACGCGTTGCACGACCTTGGTGCATGCGCGGCAAGCCGAGGCATCTGGCATGCACTATCCTTGCCCGCCATGGCTTGCTCGCAAATCGCGTCGATGATTCGCTCCATCCGAAGGATGGTGGGTTGGCGCGCGGCCTGAGCGACCATGGCAACCCGCCCCATGAGGCGGGTTTTTTCTGTCTCGTGGGGCTTGTCAAAAGCTGCTGGAGATTGAAATGCTCGAAATCGACGAAACGGCGCAAACGGCCAGCTCCCTTTCCCCGCAGGCGGTCCTGCACATGGTCTGTGGAAAGATCGGGGCTGGAAAGTCGACGCTCACCAGGCGCCTCGCCTCGGAGCCACAGACGATTCTCATCAGCGAGGACGATTGGCTCGCGCGCCTGTACCCGAACGAGATTCTCGCCATCGCCGACTACGTTCGCTGCGCCGGCAGGCTGCGCGAAGCGATGGCTGGCCACATCGAGGCACTTCTCAAGGCCGGCACCTCGGTCGTCCTCGACTTTCCCTCGAACACCCCCAGGACAAGGGCTTGGGCCCGCGGCGTCTTCGAGAAAGCGGGTGCGGCCCACCTCCTGCACTACCTGGACGTCCCCGACGAAGTCTGCAAGGCCCGCCTGCGTGCACGCAACCTCTCGGGAGAACACCCGTTCGAAACGACGGATGCGGAGTTCGATGAAATCACCAGTCATTTCGTCGCACCAACGGCGCAGGAGGGCTTCAACGTCGTCCACCATGGCTGAACGAATGCCCGTTGGAACCGTCGCCGGCCGCGGAACGCAGGATGCGGCCCGTGTGCGGAAACAACCCGCTCTTTTTCTGCTTCTGGATGGGGACAAGAGCACGTCGGGAATCTGCTTCAGCGGTATCGTGAGCCATGGCAATTCGGGTCGAGTGCTGCGCCGGCTATCGCGGTGAGCCGGAGCCGTTCGCTTTCTGGCTCGGCGAGCGCCGAATCGCCGTGCGCGGCATCGTCGACCGCTGGTTTGCGCCGACGCAGCGCTGGGTCAAAGTCGACGCGGATGACGGGCATCTGTACGTCCTCCGATTCGACGAGATGACAGGCGACTGGGAGCTTGCCGCCTTCACGCTTGGGACCGGATAAGTCCAGAAGCTGCCGCCATCGCTCGAGGCGTTCCTGCACCCCCAGTCGTCGGAGGAAGCGCACCTGGTCAGCCGATAGGACTCCCCGCGATGCGCAAGGCAACAAAGGGCACAACGTTGAAAAGAAGGATCCCGACCTTGTAGATGGCCATGCATGCGTAGTGAATGCCATCGAAGCGCTCTTCCGATATGTGAAACCATCGACCGTGCAGCCTTCGCATCCAGGCATGCGCAAACCTGAAGGCGACAAACCACGCAAGCAGAACGGCGTAGTTGAGCACTGCGCTCCACATCAGAAAGTCGCTCGCAAACTGAAGCGTCATGGGCCGTTCTCCTTGATGGCTCGTTCGCGGCCGACGCCAGTCGGTCGCGGCACCGGAGTCTACGTCCGGTCCCGCTGCACGACGCGCGTGTGCTCGACGATGTCCTCAGGCCGGCGCGGCGCAAGGGGCTTCGCTCGACAACGCTTGCGGCGTGCGCGGGCGCAGCAGGAAGTGCGACAGCGCCGGGATCAGCAGCACGGCGCCGACCATGTTCCAGATGAACATGAACGCCAGCAGGATGCCCATGTCGGCCTGGAACTTGATGGGCGACAGCGCCCAGGTCAACACGCCCGCGGCCAGCGTGACGCCGACCAGCGCGACCACCTTGCCCGTGAATTGCAGGGCGTGGCGGTAGGCCTGGCCGAGCGACGCCCCCGCACGCTGCTGGGCGAGCTGCACACTGAGCAGGTACAGCGCATAGTCCACGCCGATGCCCACGCCGAGCGCGATCACCGGCAGCGTGGCCACCTTGACGCCGATGCCGAGCCAGACCATCAAGGCCTCGCACAGCACCGAGGTGATGACCAGCGGCACCACGGCCACGACCACCGCGCGCCAGCTGCGGAAGGTGATGAAGCACAGCACGATCACGGCGGCGTAGACCAGCATCAGCATCTGGGTCCAGGCCTTGCGGACCACGATGTTGGTGGCCGCCTCGATGCCGGCGCCCCCGGCGGCGAGCAGGAAGCGGCGATCCGGGCTGCCGTGCGAATCGGCGAATTCGGCGCTGGCGCGGACCACGCGATCCAGGGTTTCGGCGCGGTGGTCCGAGAGGTAGGCGATCACCGGCATCACGGAGCACTCGGTGTTGAACAACTCCGGGTTGTTGACGCTGGCCTGCTGGGCCCCGTAGTTCAGCACGTCCTGGTTGCGCGCGATCGTCAGCCACTTGGGGCTGCCCTCGTTGCTGCCCGCGGTGATCTGGCGCACGGCGTTGGTGAGCCCCACCGTGGTCTGCACGCCCGGCACCTGTTGCAGCGTCCAGGCCAGCCGGTCGGCCTCGATCAGCGTCTCGTACTTCAGGCAGCCTTCCTTGGCGGTCTTGACGATCACGGCGAAGGTGTCGCTCGACAGCGAGTAGTTGGCCGTGACATAGGCGTTGTCGCGGTTGTAGCGGGAGTCCGGCTGCAGCTCGGGCGCCCCCGGGTCGAGGTCGCCGATCTTCAGGTGCGTGCTCACGGCGAGGCCGACCGTCAGCAGCAAGGCGGCCGCGGACACCGTGCCGATGGCCCAGCGCCGCTCGGCGAAGCGGTCCAGCCATGCATAGATCCGGTCGAAGCCGCGATCACCCTGCGCACCGCGTTCGGCGCGCAGGCTGCGCTGCGCGGCGGCGTCGCTGACCCCGATGTAGGACAACAGGACCGGCAACAGGATCAGGTTGGTCACGATCAGCACGGCCACGCCGATGCTGGCGGTGAGCGCGAGGTCCTTGATGACCGGGATGTCGATCAGCATCAGCACGGCGAAGCCCACCGCATCGGCCACCAGTGCGGTCAGGCCGGCGAGAAAGAGACGGCGGAAGGTGAAGCGCGCCGCCACCAGGCGGTGCGCGCCCCGGCCGATGTCCTGCATGATCCCGTTCATCTTCTGCGCGCCGTGCGACACGCCGATCGCGAATACGAGGAATGGCACCAGGATCGAATAGGGATCGAGCTCGAAGCCGAGGCCGGCCACGAGCCCGAGCTGCCAGACCACGGCCACCAGCGAGCACGCCACCACCAGCGCGGTGCTGCGCATGCATCGGGTGTACAGGAAGATGATGAGCGTCGCGACCAGCGCGGCGATCCCGAAGTAGAGCGCCACCTGGTACAGGCCGTCGATCAGGTCGCCGACCAGCTTCGCGAAGCCGATGCTGTGCACCCGCAGCCCGGTGGGCTGCCCCTGCGCGTCGGTCTCGTAGCGCACGCGCATCTGCTCGAGCGCATGCGACAGCGCGCGGTAGTCGATGCGCTGGCCGGTCGCGGCGTCCTGGTCCATCAGCGGGACGACGATCATGCTGGACTTGAAGTCGTTGCCGACGAGGCTGCCCGCCAATCCGGCACGCGCAATGTTGCCGCGCAGCTGCTCGATGGCGGCCTGGGAGCCGTCGTAGTTGTCGGGCATCACCGGCCCGCCGCGAAAACCTTCCTCGGTCACTTCGGTCCAGCGCACGCCCGGCGCCCACAAGGACTTCATCCAGGCGCGATCCACGCCCGGCGTCAGGAAGAGTTCGTCCTGGATCTTCTTGAGCGCGCCGAGGTACTGGGGGTCGTAGACGTCGCCACGCGTGTTCTCCACGACGATGCGCAGGGAGTTGCCCAGCCCGCGAAGATCCGCGCGATGCTCGAGATAGTTCTGGATGTAGGGGTGGCTCTGCGGAATCATCTTCTCGAAGCTGGCATTGAGCGTCAGCTTCGTCGCGGCCACCAGGCCCAGCAGCAGCGTGATCAGGGCGCAGGCGATGATCACCGCGAACCGGTGATTGAAAACCAGCCGTTCGAGGCGCGAACCGGAGCCAGTGTCGAACTGCTCGAGCGACATCGGCGCGGACACGTCCGCGTGCGTAGGGGGGGTGTGCATGTGCGTTCTCGGACGGCCCGCTCAGGGCAGTGAAAGTGATTGGGCGCCGCGCGGCCCGGCGATGACGAGCTGGCCCCCGGCGGAGGTCGCCACCGCCGCGGCGGGCACCGCGCGTTCGACGGGCGCGGCCGTGAAGCTCGCGCCGTCGTCGCTGCTGGCCAGCACGTGGCCC
Organism: Variovorax sp. P2_H12; assembly: GCF_056403395.1. Lineage (NCBI taxonomy): Bacteria > Pseudomonadati > Pseudomonadota > Betaproteobacteria > Burkholderiales > Comamonadaceae > Variovorax > Variovorax sp. P2_H12. The sequence continues at coordinate 98,930 of NZ_JBFUFO010000017.1, forward strand.
GCCTGGCTGACGACAAAGAGGCGCCCGTCGCCTGCCTGCGTGCTGGCCGTCAAGCCGACCTGCAGGCCCGTGGGAACCGGCTGCCAGCTTCGCCCGCCATCCGTGCTGCGCAGCAGCGTGCCGCGCAGACCATGCGCGATCACGACACGTGTGTTGCCGGTGACGCCGAACAGGGTGCCCTTGTAGGGCGCCTCGAGCGCGCGAAAGCGTGTGTCGCCGCGCTCGAGCTTGAGCAGCAATCCCTGCTCGCCCGCGATGTAGACGTCGGAACCGATGCCCCGCACCGCGTAGAGGTGCAGGCCCTTCGGATTGTCGACGGCATGCAACCAGGGTTCCCAATGGCGCCCGCCGTCGGCGGTGCGCAGCACCAGGCCGAATGCGCCCACGATGAAGCCATTGGATGCATCGCGGAACCAGACGTCGAGAAACGGATTCTCGGCGCCTTGCGCCTCGAAGCGCCGGGCTTCCTCGAGGAGTGCCGCGGCGCGCTTCGGGTCGTTGGCCGAGAAGGCATCGGCGTCGCGCGAGTAGTACCGCACCATGAGCTCGCCGACCTGCCGGCCGTCGAGCTGGCGCTTCCACGTCAGGCCGGCATCGGTGGTCTGCAGCACCACGCCATCGTGTCCCACGGCCCACCCGTTCGCGGCGTCGGGGAAGCTGACGGCGACCAGGTCCGAGCTGACGGGCACCTCGGCCTGCTGCCAGCGCTTGCCGGCATCGTCGGAGTAGACGATGTGGCCGCGCTGGCCCACCGCCACGATGCGGCTGCCGGCGCTGGCGAGCCCGTTGAGCAATGCGCGCGATGCGAGCGGACTCTTGATCGCCGGTGTGTCCAGCACGTCGCGCCAGCCCTTGTCGGCGGCGGCCTGCACGCCCCACGTCGCGGCGCAGGCGGCGAGCGCCAGGGCCAGCAGGCCAGCGCGCTGGGTGACTCGCTTCGCGTTCATCGACGAGTCTCGTTCAGCGAACGCCGGATCCGGCGAGCGAATCGGCGGTCCATTCGCGGTCGGTCAGCGCCTTGGTGTGGCGAAGGCCGCCGGTTTCCGCGATGTAGCCGGTCAGCGAATAGATGCGCGAGACGAAGTCGTAGTGGCCGAACATGTCGGTGTATGGCGCCGGCAGGTCGTAGCTGGGCGCCATGTAGGCGAATCCGGCACGGTAGAGCTGGCCGCGGGCGTCATAGTTGTCCGAGGCCAGTGCCGCCCACGAATCCTCGTCGAGGTAGAAGGTGCGCTTGCTGTAGACATGGCGCTTGCCCTCGCGCAGGGTCGCTTCCACCACCCACACGCGGTGCAGTTCCCAGCGCACCAGGTCCGGGTTCAGGTGATTGGGCTTGAGCAGGTCGTCCTGCTTGGACTGGTACACCGCGCCGTAGGCGTTGTAAGGCACGAGCATCTCCTTCTTGCCGACCAGCTTGAAATCGAAGCGGTCCATCGAGCCGTTGAAGATGAAGGTGTCGTCGAAGGTCGTGGCGCCGGCGGTGCCCGGGTTGGGCGTGTCGTGGGACAGGTCGGGGGCGACCTTGACGCGGCGCTGGCCGGGCAGGTAGCTCCAGGCACGGCGATCCTTCTGGCCCATGTCCAGCGGGTCGACGATCAGCAGGGCCTCGCCGGCGCGGCGCGCCGGTCCGGTGTAGGTGAGCTTGATGCGCCAGTAGGTGTCCGCGTTGCTCCTGGCCGTATCCCAGAAGGGGAAGTCCTGCACGCTCATCCCTTCGGTGGCCAGTGCCGGCCGTCCGCTGGCGTCGACGTTCAGGTTGCGGTACTTGGCCTCGTAGCTCTGGCCGTTGAAGCGCACGAGGTGGTTCCACATGGCCTCGTAGCCATCCTTGGGAATCGGGAACGGGAATCCGGCATGGGCGCCGTCGATCGAGCGTCCTTCGTTGACCGTCTTGGCCTGCTGCGCGCCGGCTGCGGTGTTGTCGGTGACGAACTTCGGAAAGGCGACGGTGCGATGCGTCGGATAGACGTCGACGCGGAAGCTCGGGTACTTCTGCAGCAGCGCCTTGGTGCCGTCGGTCAGGCGGTCGGCGTGCTCGGCCATGTTCTTGGCGTCGATCACCAGGCGCGGCTTTTCGCCGGCGAAGGGGTCCGGCCGGATGCCGTCGCCTGCCTTGTAGCCGCCGGGGGCGCTTTTCAGGCCGCCGGTGTAGGCGGGGATGGTGCCGTCCTTGTTGGCGGCCTTGTCCGCGCCGACGGGCGTGAGGGTGGTGCCGAGCGCCTTGGCCTCGTCGGCGGTGATCGCCGCCTGGGCGGCCAGGCCTGTCGATGCGGCAACGAAGCCGGCAAGGAGCGAGTGGGAGAGTTTCATGATCGGAGTGATCCTCAGAAGGTGGTCTTGAAGGTGAGGCTCAGGAAACCGCGGTCCTTGAGCAGGGTGGTGAAGCCGTTCTGCGCGGTGACGGCGAATCCGTTGTCCTTGTAGTGGCCGACGTAGTCGATGTATTTCAGGTCGAAGCGGTATTTCTGGCGGACGTCGACACCCAGGCCGACGCTGTAGTTGCCGTTGCCCTGGTTGCCGCCGAAGACCGTCGGCGCGTTGCCGCTGAGACCCACGGCATAGGTGAGCGGTGCCGACAGGTCGATGCCGGGAAAGACCTGGAACCAGGTCGGCGTGAACGAGAAACCGGCGCCGAAGTAGTTCTTGGTCGTGCAGCCGTCCCACTTGTCCTTGCCGATACAGGGCGCGAAGCCCTCGGCGAAGAACAGGTTCTGGCCGCTGCGGACCTTGCCCCAGCTCGCCCAGACCAGCTCGGCGGCCCAGGAAGCGGTGTCGAAGAGGGCGGTCTTCGGCACGATGCCGACGGCGTTCACGAGGCCGTGGTAGGTGTCGCCGCGCGGGCCCTTGGTGTCGCCCTGCGCGGGCAGGCCGGGCGCGATGCCGAGCACCGTGCTGTTCAGCGGCGTGTTGTGGCGCAAGGACAGCTCGGAGCCGAAGCTGATGCCGCCGATGTTCTTGGCCAGGCTGACGCCGTACAGGTCGACGTCGTCGGCGTAGATCAGGTTGTAGCGGCTGATGCCCGGCCCGACGCGCGTCAGGAAGGTCTGCGGCAGCTTGTCCGAGAACCTGCGGTAGTAGACGCCCATGGTGCCGTCGAGCCACTCGGGGCTCCAGCGGGTGGACAGGCCGCCCTCCTGGCCGCGCTGCTTGGGGTCCGACGGCGCGCCGCGCTGGGCGAAGCCCAATGCCGGCGAGATGAACTGGCGGTCGGGTCCGTTGAAGGCGAAGTCCACGGGACCGAGGTAGGTGCCGCCTTCGGGGTAGCGGAAGGACTCCCACTCCAGCATGTACTGCGCGGCGACCGAGACGGTGTCGGTGAGTTGCGCCTGCATCGAGAGCTGGTTCAGCGGCCGGAACAATTCCTTCGCTTCCACGCCGGGCGTGGCAAAGCCCTTCTGGAGGTCCAGCGGGTTCTGCGCGTAGGCGATGCCGTTCAGGTTGCCGGCAAGGAACAGGGATTCGCCCCAGTACAGCGAATGGCTGCCCAGCTTGGCGTTCACGGGCACATCGCCGATGTCGACGCCACCGAAGACGAAGGCGTCGAGCCACTCGCCCGACGCACCGCGGTAGTAGCGGTCGGTGTAGGGGCTGTATTTCTTGTTGACGTAGCTGGGGATGTTCGTGAAGGGCGGGAACGGGTTGGTCCTGCTGTTCGGGCCGTAGGCATGGTCGTACCAGCCGGCTGCGCTCACGCGGGCGCCGTAGCGCTTCATGTAGGTCAGGTCCAGTTCGCTCAGGAGGTCCAGCCGGTTCGCGACGGTTTGGCCGCGGTTGAAGCTGTAGGTGCCTTCGTCCGCGATCACCGTGTTGCCGATCTTCTGGTCGCGGCTCTCGACGCGGTTCGCGTAGTTGTAGCGAACCGTGTTGTCCCACCGGATCGACACGTCGGGATTCCCGGTGTCGAATTCGAACGCACTTGCGCCCCCCGGGGCGAACGTGACGAGAAGGACGGCAGCGGTCGTGGCTGCGATTCGAAAGGACGAGCGGGCTTCAATGGATCCCGTCTTCAGTTTTGGGTGGTACACGTGTCTCCAGTGCGTGGTCAGTGGGGGGAGCCCCTGGCATGCGATGGGCCGGGGAACGGGCGGAATTTTGAAGTTCAGGAGCGTGCGCACCCCCCTCCTTGGGGGAGGGGGGCGGGGGGTGGGAAAGCCTCAACCCCGCCGGGAAACTGTCGTTCCCGGAGGCCGGATCCGGCGCCCAGGGATGGCTGGGCATCGGCAACGACGGGCCGGTATAAAGTCGGCCTCCGATCCGAGGCAAGGACTATCCATGGCAGTACGAACAAACGAATGGGCGGCCAAGGTGCTGATGCTGCTCAAGGGCGGCAACATCGACGCGGCGCTCGCGCAGATCAAGGTCGCGCCGAGCGTGAAGGACATCCTGGCGCTCAAGGCGGCGCTGGCGGGTGCCCGAGTGCCCGGGCGCCGGCGCGACGTGGACGACACGATCCAGCAAAGCATCGATGCGCTGTCGGCGCCGCGCCTGCACCGCTCGCCCTGAGGCCCCGAGGCGAAAAGGTGCCGCCAGGGCGGCCGGCGCTCACCGCCTGAAGGGCGGAATGCCCCGGTTCACACCGCGCGGGGCTGCTGCGCCAGGTCGATCCCCGCATCGCGTTCCCGGCGCCAGGCGCCGGGTGGCATGCCGACCAGTCGCTTGAAGGCCCGTGCGAACGCGGCCTCGGACTCGTAGCCGACGTCCAGCGCGATCGCGGCGACCGTGGCGCGGGTGTCAAGCAACTGGCGCGCCGCCGCCTGGACGCGCCACAGCGCCAGATAGTGGATCGGCGGCATGCCGATCAGGTGGACGAAGCGTTCGTGCAATGCCGAGCGCGAGAGACCGACGCTGCGTCCGAGCTCGTCGATGGTCCAGTCCTGCGCGGGCTTTTCGTGGATCAATGCCAGCGTCCGGCCGACATAGCGGTCGCGCAAGCCCGCCAGCCACCCCGCGCTGTGCGCCGGCAGGAGGTCGGCGTAGCGCCGGACGGCATCCACGAACATCAGTTCGCTCATGCGGGCGAGCATCGCCTCGCCGCCCGGACGCCGTGCATGCGACTCAGCCACCGCCTGCTGGGTGAACTTCGGGATCCAGGCATCGCCCTCGGTGGCGCGCAAATGCATCAGGTGCGGCAGCGCAGCAATCAGCGGGTTGAAAGGCTGCAGATCGCAACCGAGAAAGCCGCAGACGATGGTCGCGTCCGCGTCCGCGTCCGGATCCGGCGGCGCCGAACGCATGACGCGCCGGCCGTTGTAGGCAAGGCGCAGCGGCAACTGCTCGACTTGCGCGCCGGCGAACCAGCTGAAATCGCTGTCGCCGCGCATCCCGGGCGCGCTCGACACCACATGGGCATCGCCGTGCGGGAACATCACGACGTCGCCGGCGAAAAGCTGCACGGACGGCCCGCCGGGAATTCCGGCCCAGCAGCTGCCCTGCGCGACCGCGTGGTACTCCATCACATGGTCGACGCCATGCATCAGCAGGGGCGCGAGTTCCTTCGTCGACGGGGCCTCGGCGGCCCATTCGCTGTTGCCGCTGATGCTGAAGAACACCGCGCCGCGCAGGCGCACGCCGCGCAGCACGTCCGACAGCGTGTCCTGGCTCATCAGGGCCCGGGGGATGGCGCGCGAACAAAGGAGGACGCGCAATCAAGTGCCGAGGAGCCGCGGTCAAGCACCGGACCGCGCAAACAAAAAGAATGGGACCACCCGTTGTGGCCGAGGCGCGGCGGCATGTCCCTCAATGCATTCATTTCAGGAGCACTCCATGCAATCTTTGACCTACCTTACGCTGGACAAGGACGTCCGGCAAGTCCGGCAGGCGGACGTCGACGCATTCGCCGCGCAGCTCAGCGCCGGCGTGCTCGGCATGGGCGACGCCGCGTACGACGAAGCGCGCAAGGTCTGGAACGGGAGCGTCGATCGCCGCCCCGCGCTGATCGCCCGATGCCTCACGGAAAGCGATGTCCAGGCGGGTGTGCGCTTCGCGGCCACGCACCGGATGCTGCTGAGCGTGCGCGGCGGCGGCCATCACATCGCGGGCAATGCGGTCGCCGAAGGCGGGCTCATGCTCGATCTTTCGGGCATGCGGGCGATCCAAGTCGACGTGGCGAAGCGCACCGCCCGGGTCGGCGCGGGCGCGTTGCTCGCCGACTTCGATCGCGAATCGCAAACCCATGGCCTGGCGACGCCGCTGGGCATCAACTCGACCACCGGCGTCGCCGGCCTGACCCTCGGCGGAGGCTTCGGCTGGCTGACACGTCGCCATGGCATGACCGTCGACAACCTGCTGAGCGCCAACGTGGTGACGGCCGACGGCACCGCGCGCGTCGCCTCCGCCACCTCCGAGCCCGACCTGTTCTGGGCCCTGCGCGGCGGCGGCGGCAACTTCGGCGTCGTGACGTCGTTCGAGTTCCAGCTCCATCCGGCCGGGCCCGAGCTCTACGCCGGTCTGGTCGTCTATCCGTTCGCGCAGGCCCAGAAGGTTCTGCGCGCTTGGCGCGACTTCAACACCGGCTCGCCCGACGAACTGAGCGTCTGGGCGGTGCTGCGCAAGGCGCCGCCGCTTCCGTTCCTCCCGGCGTCGGCCCACGGCACCGAGGTGGTGATCTTTCCCCTCGTCCATTGCGGCGAGGTCGCGGCGGGCGAGCGGGCGGCCGCGCCGGTGCTGAAGTTCGGCGATCCGATCGGGACCGCGCTGGGGCCGACGCCCTACGCCGGGTTCCAGTCCGCCTTCGATCCGCTGCTGACCGCCGGCAGCCGCAACTACTGGAAGTCGAACAACTTCAACCGGTTGACCGACGAGGCGCTCGACGTCGTGATCGCATCCGCCGGCCGCCTGCCGGGACCGGAGTGCGAGATCTTCATCGCGCAGCTCGGCGGTGCCATGGCGCGCGTGAAGCCGACGGCCACGGCCTTTGCCGGCCGCGATGCGAACTACATCATGAACGTGCATGGCCGTTGGTCCGACGCGGCCGACGACGAGCGGGTGCGCGCCTGGGCGCGCCAGGCCTTCGAGGAGGCCGCGCCGCACGCCACGGGAAGCGGCTACGTGAACTTCCTGACCGAGGATGAAGCCGAGCGCGTCGCAGCGAGCTATGGCGTGAACCACGAACGCCTTCAGGCCGTGAAGCAGCGCTTCGACCCGGACAACCTGTTCCGCATGAACCTGAACATCGCGCCTTCCGCGAAGGTAATTCCATGAGCCGCCGGGCCGCTCCCAAGGCGAATACCGAAGCGCTGCTGCGCGAGGTACTCCAATGAGTCGAATCGACGACCGCGGGTGCCGGATCACCGGCGCCACAGCGTCCGCAGGGGTGGCGTACGAGCGAGCGCTCGCCGCATTCCAGAGCTGGCGCGGCGGCGTCGACGCGGAACTTGCCATGGCGCTGCAGGCGTCGCCTGACTTCGTGATGGCGCACGCGCTGCAGGCCTACCTGCTGATCGGCAGCCGAGATCCGCGACGCGTGCAATCGGCGCGGCCGGTGCTCGCGCGCGCTGCCGGCCTGCCGGCCAACCGGCGCGAACGGCTGCATCTTGCCGCGATCGCCGCGGTGCTCGACGACGACTACGAAGGCGCCAAGGAGCGACTCGGCGAGCTGCTTCGCCTGGAGCCGCGGGATGCGCTGGCGCTGCAGGTGGCGCATATGTTCGACCACGTCACCGGCGAATCCGCGCGGATGGTCCATCGCGTGGCGGCGGTGCTGCCGGCCTGGTCGCGCGATATGCCGGGCTACCACGCCGTGCTGGCGATGCATGCCTTCGGGCTCGAGGAGTGCGGCGAGTACGACCGCGCCGAGGAACTCGCGCACGCGGCGCTGGCCCTGAATCCGTTTGACGCACGGGCGCACCATGTGCTGGCGCATGTGTTCGAGATGACCGAGCGCCCCGACGCAGGCGTGCGCTGGATGAACGCGCACCTGGACTGCTGGGACGGGGATACCGTGGTGGCGACCCACTGCTGGTGGCACTTGTCGCTGTTCCGGCTGGCGCAAGGCCGGATCGACGAAGCGCTGTCGTCGTATGACCGGCGGGTCTGGGTCGATCCTTCGAACCCGATCGCCGAACTGATCGATGCCGCCGCGCTGCTGTGGCGGATCGAGCTCTGCGGCGGCGACACGGGCACGCGCTGGGCCAGGCTCGCGGCCGCCTGGGCCTCGCACATCGACGACGGCTTCTGCAGCTTCAACGATCTGCACGCCACGCTCGCATTCGTCGGCGCCCGCGACTGGGATCGGGCGCGGCGCCTCGAGCTGGGGTTGCTCAGGGCGCAGTCGTCGCCGACGCGCCACGGCGAAACGACGCGGCAGCTCGGGCTTTCCTCGTGCCGGGCGCTGATCGCGTTCGGACGCGGGGACCAAGCCCTCGCGATCACGCTGCTGGCGAGCCTGCCGGCGTTGGCCCACCGGCTCGGCGGCAGCCATGCGCAGCGCGATGTGCTGAACCTGACCCTGCGGGAGGCCTTCGAGCGTCTCCAGGGTTGCAAGGAGCGACGGCCTCGGAATGCCGCCACATTTGTTACTCCTCGCGTTCGGTCTCCGGTGCCAAACTGTCTCACGGCCAACGACGAGCGATGCGCGGCGAATGGAATCACGCTTCAGCCAGGAGGCCGGAATTTCGCCCACATAGGAGATTTCAGCCATGACGACGTCAACCCAATCCATGCCCACACCCGCGGTCGTGTCGCCGCAGGCGTGGGAGGCGGCCCGCGAGCAGCTGCTCGTGAAGGAAAAGGCCCAGACCCGCGCCCGTGACGCCCTGGCCGCCGAACGCCGGCGAATGCCGTGGATGGCCGTGGAGACGGCCTATGCCTTCGAGGGGCCTGCGGGCAAGGTCAGCCTGCTCGACCTGTTCGATGGTCGGCGGCAGTTGATCGTCTACCGCGCCTTCTTCGAGCCGGGGGTGTTCGGCTGGCCCGACCACGCCTGCCGGGGCTGCTCCATGGTGGCCGACCAGGTCGCCCATGTCGCCCACCTGAACGCCCGTGACACCACCCTTGTCTTCGTCTCGCGTGCACCTCAGGCGGACATCGCGCGGCTGAAGGCGCGGATGGGCTGGGAGGTGCCGTGGTTCACCCTCACCGACCGCTTCGACGCCGACTTCGGCGTGGACGAGTGGCACGGCACGAACGTGTTCTACCGCGACGGCGACCGCGTGTTCCGCACCTACTTCATCAATAACCGCGGCGACGAGCAGATGGGGGGCACCTGGAACTACCTCGACCTCACGCCGCTGGGCCGGCAGGAGGTCTGGGAAGACTCGCCCGAGGGCTATCCCCAGACGCCGACCTACAAGTGGTGGAACTGGCACGACAACTACACCGCAGACGCAGTGCCCGACAAGCAGTGGGTCGAGGTGTCGGACGCCGGAGAGGCGGCGTTCCGGAAGGTTGATCCGAACACCCAGCCATGAGCCCGGCCGCTCAGTCGGCGCTGGGCCGGAGTCGGGATCATCTTGTCGTCGGCGGCCACGAGATACCGACTCGGCTTCGACTTCCAGGCGGGCTCCGTCACCGGGCAACGTCGCTCGCAAAGCATGCCCGTCGATCCCGACGCAGGGCTCCTCGGGTTGGAAGATGGATCACGAGCAGGCCCGCGCCACCCATTCAAGCGGCGGGCTCACCTTGTTGGCCTGCCTCATCGGCGGTATCTTTGCGTCATGCGACCTCTTCGGTATTCGATCAACGTCACTTTGGACGGGTGCTGCGATCATCGTGCAATGCTCTCGGACGAGGAGTTGCATCGTCACGCGATCGAGAACCTCCAACGAGCCGATGCGCTCCTGTTCGGGCGAGTGATCTACGAAATGATGGAGGAGGCGTGGCGGCCGGTGGCGCGGACGGGCGTGAGGCCTGACTGGATGCCCGCGTGGATGGAACCTTTCGCCCACACCATCGACGCGGCAAAGAAGTACGTTGTGTCGAGCACGCTGACCCAAGTCGATTGGAACGCGGAGTTCGTGCGCGGCGATCTAAAGACCGCCGTTCAAAAGCTCAAGCGGGAGCCCGGCAAGGGACTGTTCGTGGCGGGCGTGAAGCTGCCGCTGGCCTTGGCGGAGCTCGGATTGATCGATGAGTACGAGTTCGTGGTGCATTCCAGGCTGGCGGGGCAGGGGCCAACACTGTTTGCGGGACTGTCGAAGCCTATCGACCTGAAGCTCGTGAGCCGGCTGGAGTTCAGCTCAGGGGCGGTGGCGACGCGGTATGAACCGAGAACTCGGCCATTGGCCAATTCAGCGAGCCACTGACGGCCACAAGCCCAAGAGTCTTCATCGTCGATCCCGATGGGAATGTCGACACGGTCTGGGAGGCGATGCAGCTTGAAAACAAGGCGTTACATCTTTGAAGTAGCACGCTAATCATTAGCACGCTACATTAATCCCCGTGGCAAGACCACATTTCCTCTTCAACTTCATCTATCTAGGAGAACTCATCATGACTGCCATCGCATTGAGCATCGTTCTGGTCCACGGCGGTTTCGTCGACGGCTCGGGCTGGGAAGGCGTGCACGACATCCTCAGCAAGGACGGCTACAACGTCACCGTCGTCCAAAACCCGACCACGTCGCTGGCCGACGACGTCGCCGTTACCCAGCGCGCCATCGCCGCGCAGAAGGGCCCGGTCCTGCTGGTCGGCCACTCCTACGGCGGCGTGGTCATCACCGAGGCCGGCAACGATCCCAAGGTCAAGGGCCTGGTCTACGTCGCCGCGTTTGCGCCGGACAAGGGCGAATCGGTGGCCTCGCTGATCAAGAATCCGCCTCCCGGCGCGCCCGTGCCGCCCATCCTGCCGCCGCAGGATGGTTTCCTGTTCCTCGACCAAGCCAAGTTTGCAGCCTCTTTCGCCGCTGACGTCGGTGAAAAACGCGCCCGCTTCATGGCTGCGTCGCAGGTTCCGTGGGGCGTCGAGGCTCTGGGCGGCGCCGTCACGCAAGCCTCGTGGCGCAGCAAGCCGAGCTGGTACCTGGTGGCCAAGGACGACAAGATGATTCCGCCACCCGCGCAGCGACAGATGTCGCAGCGCGCCGGTTCGAGCGTCACCGAAGTGCCCGGAAGTCATGCCGTGTACGTTTCGCGTCCGGAGGCCGTCGCCGAGGTCATCGAGAAGGCGGCACGGGAAATCGCCGGGAAGCAACCGGGCTGAGTGCGCGTGCATCACCTCGGGCGTGCCCCCTGCCATCGGCAGAGGGGCACTTCCTATCGATCCGGTTTGATAGCCTTCAGTCTTCAGGATTTAGAGGAAAGCATGTCTGTTGCATCCAGCAAGAAGGCCCGAGACTCGGGCCATACGAAGTTCCCGACCTTGGACCAGAAGCTTTGCTTCGCCATTTACGCCAGCTCGCTGGCGATGCTCCAGAGCTACAAGCCTCTGCTTGCCGAGCTTGGCATCACCTATCCGCAATACCTGGTCATGCTCGCGCTCTGGGAGAACGATGGTGTTTCGCTCAAGCATCTGGCTGAGCGGCTCGGGCTTGATTCGGGTTCGGTGACTCCGTTGGTCAAGCGCTTGGAAGAAGCATCGTTCCTGACGCGCGGACGCGACCCGCAAGACGAACGCAATCTCGTTGTGAAACTGACGCGTGAGGGGCGCGCGTTGCAGCTCAAGGCCGAGCAAGCGAGCAGCCGGTTTGAGAACGCATGCAGTTTGAGCCGCGATGAAGGTGGGGACCTGCGTGACAGGCTCGCAGCGTTGACCGAAAAGCTCCGCGCTGTGGAAAAGAAGGCATAGCGCTCTGGGGGCAATACAAGAGGGCGTGGCTCGGATGGGGAGAACGTTGTAACTTCGAACCTCGGATCGACACAAGATGGCCGGCACGAGGCGCTCTTGTCGGGTTGGCCGAAATAGGAGCTCCCTCGATGTCTCATCGGCAAGATTGGCATCCATCCTCCTGGCGAGGTCGTATCGCGCTGCAGATGCCGACGTATCCCGATACGCGTGCGCTCCAGGAAGCAGAGCGGCGCATTGCAGGCCTGCCATCGCTCATATTTCCCGGCGAGATCTCGCAGCTGCGCGAACGCCTGGCGGCCGTCTCGCGGGGAGAGGCTTTCCTGCTTCAGGGCGGTGACTGCGCCGAGAGCTTCGACGAGTTCGGTCAGGAGCCGGTGGAATCCACCTTCCGCGTGATTCTTCAGATGGCGGTTGTGCTTACTTATGCCGCTGCCTGCCCGGTGGTGAAGGTAGGGCGCATTGCCGGCCAGTTCGCCAAGCCGCGGTCCTCCGACGTCGAAACGCAGGATGGGGCGACGCTGCCCTCCTACCGCGGGGACATCATCAACGGCAGCGAGTTCACGGCGCAAGCGCGGCAGCCGGATCCGTCCCGCCTGCTGATGGCCTACTCGCATTCCGCGACCACGCTGAACCTGCTGCGCGCCCTGGCCCAGGGCGGCTTCGCCGACTTGCACGAAGTGCATCGGTGGACCGCGGACTTCGTCCGATCGAGCCCGCAGGGCGAGCGCTTCGAAGAGCTCGCGGACCGCATCACCCAGTCGCTGGCTTTCATGGAGGCTTGCGGGTTCGACGCCTCGCGGGCCCCGCAGCTGCATGCGGTGGAGTTCTACACCTCGCACGAGGCCTTGCAACTGCACTACGAGGAGTCGCTGACCCGCTTCGACAAGCGGACCGCCAGGTGGTACGGAGGCTCGGCCCACATGCTCTGGCTGGGCGAGCGCACGCGCCAGTTCGATGGCGCCCATGTCGAGTACATGCGCGGCGTGAGCAACTCGATCGGCGTCAAGCTGGGGCCGACGGCCAGTCCGGATGACGTGCTGCGCCTCATGGACGTGCTGGACCCGGAGCAGGAGCCCGGCCGTCTGGTGTTGATCGCGCGCATGGGAAGCGACAAGGTCGCCGAGCGGCTGCCGCCCCTGCTGCGTGCCGTGCACCGTGCCGGCCGCACGCCGGTGTGGTGCTGCGACCCCATGCACGGCAACACGGTGACCTCGACCAGTGGCTACAAGACCCGCGACTTCGAACGCATCCTCCAGGAACTGCGGGTCTTCTTTGCCGTGCACGGACAGGAGGGCACATATCCCGGAGGCCTGCATTTCGAGATGACGGGGCAGGACGTCACCGAATGCCGCGGAGGCGCGCAGGCGTTGACGGACGAGGGCCTGTCGGCGCGCTATCGAAGCGCCTGCGACCCGCGCCTGAACGGGTCGCAGAGTCTGGAGTTGGCTTTCCTGATTGCGGACGTGCTCAAGTCTGCGCGCGGGTAGAGCGTCAGACCGCGGCTCAGCCCGGGCCGCCGGCGAGACGCAACCAGATCGGAAACTGACGATCGAATTCCTGGGGCGCGATCTCCGCGAGGTGTTCGCACGCGGTATTGGGAAGCGCGACGCTCATTTCCTCGTGCCAGAGCACGATGCCAAGCAATCGATGGACCAGGATCCGCTCCTCGCGCGGAACGGGAAATTCCGACACATGGTCCGGCAACCGCAGCATCGAAACGCGTCGCCGCACCTCGACGACGATCCATCCAATGCGCCGCACCCTGATGCGCATCGTCCTGCCCAGCCAGATCTGGAGACGAAGCTCCCATGCCACCAGGAGCAGAAGGATCAGCGCAGCGGCCAACATGCGAAATACAGCGTAAGTTGTTATTGCGTAAGGAAGTTCGTCCGACAATTTCAAGCGCAAGAGTAGGTGTCGCCGCATCTCCCCGCAATACACCGAACGCGCTATGAGGCCCACTTCCTCACGAAAACCATCACTTTGTTGCCTGCGGGCAACTCTGTGCCGAATGCGTTCCTGAAGCAGATGGGGCCTTCGGACTTGCCACCGCTGGGAGTCGTGGTCTTCTCCTCATCCGGCTGCGGATCAAGCCACAATCGCCGCCGGCGACCTCGACTACGTGCCGATGCCCGACAAGGTCAAGGGCGCGATCGCCACCGCCTGGGGCGAGATCAAGGACGCCTCGGGCAAGCCGATCCCGTACAAATGACAGTTCTGTTGGCCACGCCGATGCGCTAGGCGTGTGTCGGCTCGCGCCTCAGAAGTTCGTCGCGCTCGAACAAGGTCACTACCCAGTCGATGAATACGCGCACCTTGGCGCTGAGGTAGCGGTTGGGTGGGTAGATCACGCGAATCGGGATGCTGCGAGTACGCCGCTCGTATTTCCACGTTGGGATACGCCCGGTAGAACCTCCCAAGGCGGGGATGATGACCATCGAAGCCAAGGCTGCTGCAGTCTCCACGCGGACACGGCCGGTCGGCGAGGCGAGCGACTGCTTTGCCGAGGATTCGATGTCTGCGAGTTCCGCCAGCAGGCGCACGACGCGCTCGTAGTAGGCGGCGCCTTCCGCCGTGACCGTCACCGACCGGGTTGTCCGGTGCAACAGGCGAATCTTGAGCTCGTCCTCGAGTGCCTGGATGAGCCGTGTCACCGACGAATTGGGAAGGTTGAGCGTATCGGCCGCCTTGGTGAATCGACGAAAACGCGGAGCTTCGAGCTCAGGTGTTGGGTGGCAGAGGTATTTGCGCCGTTTGATGACCGCAACCGCAACAGGTAGCCAACGCCAGGAGTGGATGACTCGGGTTCGCCCTCACGACATCGACAGCCTATGCACGCATAGGGGGTCCGTGCGCACACAGGGCGGCGCGACCTTCGCTGTCTGGACCATCTGGTTTTCCGATGGATTCCATCGAAACAAACAGGCTTCCACGAGAGATTCAAGGCTCATACGCTCGGGGCCATGTCATCGAAGTTCGTTCTTCCTTCCCCGCCCGCCGACGTTTCGGCGATTCCTGTCAGTTCGTGGTCTGCCAACCGAGCTGGCGACCCAGTCCGCTTTTTCTAGGAGATTCCCGTGAGCAAGGTTCTTGTCCTCTACTACTCGTCCTACGGTCACATCGAAAAGATGGCCGAAGCGATCGCCGAAGGCGCCCGCAGTGCCGGCGCCACGGTCGACATCAAGCGTGTGCCCGAGACCGTTCCACTGGAAGTCGCGAAGAGCGCGTACTTCAAGCTCGACCAGGCGGCCCCGGTCGCCACGGTGGCCGAACTCGAAAACTATGACGCGATCATCGTCGGCACCGGCACGCGTTTCGGCCGCATGTCTTCGCAGATGGCGGCGTTTCTCGACCAGGCGGGTGGCCTGTGGATGCGCGGCGCACTGCACGGAAAAGTGGGTGGGGCCTTCAGCTCTTCCGCCACGCAGCACGGCGGCCAGGAGACCACGCTGTTCTCGATCATCACCAATCTGCTGCACTTCGGCATGACCATCGTGGGCCTTCCGTACAGCCATCAGGGCCAGATGAGCATGGATGAAATCGTCGGTGGGGCACCCTATGGCGCGACGACCGTGGCAGGCGGCGACGGATCGCGGCAGCCGTCGGAGATCGACCTTGCCGGCGCGCGCCACCAAGGCGAGCTGGTCGCGAAGACGGCAGCCAAGCTGTTCGGTTGAGCTTCGAGTCTTCCCAGGAGAACAACCATGAGCAGCAAGATCACTGCGGGCGAAGCGGCCAAGGCCGTCGTCCGTCGCAACACCGAAGAGGTTCAAGGCGGCGGCAACTATGCGCTGTTCGACGAGCTCTTCGCCGATAGCTTCCTGGACCACACGCCGCAGCCCAACTGCACGCCGGACAAGGCGGGCGCCTTGGGCCTCTACAAGACGCTGCGCGCCGCGTTCCCCGACTTTCATGCCGACATCCATTGGCAGCGGGTGGAGGGCGACGTCGTGACGACCTTCAAGACCTACCACGGGACGCATCAGGGCGCCGTGTTCGGCATCGCGCCCACGGGTCGCAGGATCCATTTCGAAACCGTCGATGCGATGCGCGTGCAAGACGGAAAGATCACGGAACACTGGGGTGTCGCGAATCTCTTCTCCCTGCTGCAGCAGCTCGGTGCCTGGCCGCCGGCGGCGCAGGCGTAGGAGCGCAGGGCGTTTTTGGCGCCGAAGCCCCGGAAATCCTGGAGCAAGAAACATGAAGACCATGAACGCCTTGCGCCTGGAGAAGTTTGGCGCGCCGACGGTGCTGCAACTGCAGGACATCGCGATTCCCGAACTCGGGCGTGGCGAGGTTCTCGTGGAGGTGCATGCGTCGGCCATCAACCCGAGCGACGTGAAGAACGTCGCAGGACTCTTCAACGCCACTTTGCCGACCACGCCGGGCCGGGACTATGCAGGTGTCGTTGTGGCCGGAGACCCGGCCTGGCGCGGCAAGAAGGTCTGGGGCAGCGGCGCGGGTTTCGGCATGGTCCGCAACGGTGCGCATGCGCAGTATCTGGCCGTGGCGTCGGACTGGCTCTCGGAGATGCCGGCGAGCCTCTCGATGGAACAGGCCGCCGCGGTGGGAGCTCCCTATGTCACCGCGTGGACGACGCTGATCGATGCCGCCAGGCTGCAGGCAGGCGAGACCGTCCTGATCACAGGCGCGGCAGGCGCGGTCGGCCGGGCCGCTACCCAGATCGGGCGCTGGAAGAAGGCGCGAGTGATCGGCGCGATCCTTTCCGGCGAGGCGCCGGGAGCGGATGCCGTCATCCACACGAAGGACCAGGATCTGCCCGCGGACATCAAGGCATTGACGGGCGGCAAGGGCGTCGACGTCGTGCTCGATACGGTCGGGGGGGCCCTGTTCGAAGCGGCCTTGAAATCATTGGCGCTCGACGGGCGGCAGGTGGCCATCAGCAGCATGGGGTCGCGTCGCGTCGAGTTCGACCTGGTGGATTTCTATCGAGGTCGCCAGCGCCTGATCGGCGTGGACACCGCGAAGCTCACGGGCGCCGAGATCGCCAGGATCATGGATGCGCTGCGCGTCGGTTTCGACGAGGGCATCTTCCAAGCGCCGTCGATCCGGACATGGCCGCTCGATCAGGCGGTCGAGGCTTACGGCATGGTGGAAAAGGGCGGTTCGCAGGCCAAGCAGATCCTGCTGCCGCGCGGCAAGTGAGACCTTCGGCTACTCCAAGAGGAACATTCAAATGAGCGACATTCTCAAGGGCAAGGTGGTCATCGTCACCGGCGCCGCCAGCGGCATCGGCCGGGCGATCGCGATCGGCGCCGCGCAACATGGTGCGAAGACGGTCATCGTCTCGGACATCACCGAAACGTCCAACGAGGGCGGCAGCACGACCACCTCGGAAATCGAGGCGCTCGGCGTCGCCGCCCGCTTCCATCGCACGGACGTGAGCAAGCGCACGGAGGTCGATGCGCTGGTCGAAGCGGCGGCGGAGTTCGGCGGTGTCGACGTGATGGTCGGCAACGCCGGCATCACGCTGCGTTCGGATGGCGCCGACGTGGCCGAAGACGACTACCGGCGACTGATGGCGGTCAACCTCGATGGGGTCCTGTTCAGCGCGCAAGCCGCCGCACGGCAGATGAAGGCGCGCGGCAAGGCCGGCAGCATCGTCCTGATGGCCAGCATGGGCGGGATCGCGGGTGCGGGCATGACCGTGGCCTACTCCACGAGCAAGGGCGGCGTCGTGCTCATGGCCAAGGCCCTGGCCGACGCGCTCGGACCGGATGGCATACGCATCAACGCAGTCGCTCCCGGCACCATCGACACCCACCTGCTGCGTACCAATCCGGGCATTGCCGCCGCGTCTGAAGGCTTCCGGCAGCGCACGCCGCTGCGCCGGCTCGGCATGCCTTCCGAAATCGCGGATGCGGTCGCGTGGCTCGGCTCGGACATGTCGAGCTACGTGACCGGCATCGCGCTCCTCGTCGACGGCGGACTGCTGTCGGTGATCTGACATCACTCACCCAACATGGAAAAGAACATGACCACCGTCATTCGTGTGCATCACTACGGCCCTCCCTCTGCGCTGCAGGTCGAGGAAGAAACGGCGGGCCGCGCCACCTTCGAAGCGTCGATGGCCGCAGTCCGGGACGGCGGGGCGATCCTGACGATCGGTGCCGCCTCCGGCCAGCCGTCGATCGACCAGGCGCTGCTTGCCGCGCGCCGGCCGTATTCGTGTCGCGGGCGGCGGCATGCCGCAGTTCGTCAAGGGATCTGTCGTGGCCACTGCCACCGGGGAACTCTTCGATGCCTATCGCAAGGGCGTCTTCGGCAAGATCGAAGTCGCGCGCTATCCCATCGCGGAGGCGGCGCGCGCGCATGAGGATATCGCCGCCCGTCGCCGTACGGGCCTGCCCATTCTGGTCCCATGAACTGCCGTGGTCATCGGCACGATGACCCGGCATGCCGAAGGCGCATTCCGTCGAAGTGCACAGACCGTCAGTCCCGCACTGGCCACCTGAACAGGAGAAATAGCATGCAACCTGGAGCTTTGAATCAAGCGAATCGACTGTTCAATACCGCGGATGCGCTGACGCTGATGCGCATTCCGAACAAGTTTGACGTCACCGAGTGGCCGAGGCAGGTCGAGGCCTTTCTCCAGGCCACCGAGAAGCCGCTGCACAAGGCCATACTGAAGAACTACCTCCGACATCTCCTGCTGGAGGTTGCCGGCTACTGGGATCGGATCATCGTGCCGGAACTGACGGTCGACGAGCCCATGTACCGCGTCGGAGACCGAAGGGAAATGCGGGTCTTGTCGGGAAAGGCGGCGGTTGAAGGTTTCTACCGGGAGACGTTCGAGACCCGGCAGAACGTCATGGGCGCCCGGACGATGAACATGGGGGTCGAGGACTATGGCGTCACCACGGAGGCCGTCTGGACGCATGTGGTGCCCGGTGTCTGTCTGAAGGATCACGACATCGATGCCGCCCCCGAAGCCTACTACCTCATGAACCACCATCTGTTCCAGATCTTCACGTACACCAACGATCCCAAACCGAAACTGATCTCGGAACGCATCTACGACGACCCGGAGAGCTACAGCTACGAGAAGCTCGATCCCGCGGATGTCGTGACGCCGGAGATGGCCCGAGAACAGCTGGCGCCCTTCCTCGCGCGAGCGACCCTGGACTAGAGAGGCCCGTCCCATGGGATTACGTCTTTGATGTTCGACGACCGCGCCGAACGAGAAAACCGCGGTCGTGCCATCCTGCATGGTCTCCCCGTCCAGCGTGGTGGTCAGTCGCAGATTGGCACTACCGCAACAGCAGGCCGATGCCAAAGGCGATGCCAGCCATCGCGAGCGTTGCCATCAGGCACGGAAGAACGAAGAGTGCGGCTCCGAAGTCCTCGTGATGCCGTTCAATGAATTTCCATAGCTTCATTTCGATCTCCTTGGGTAAGTTGGAGGTTAGGACCGGTTCGCCTCGAATGGAAACCAGTCCGCCCCACGGCAGGGGCGAACCGGATGTTCTCGACCTACTGAGCGGTCAACGTGCGGTGGGGCGATTGCTTCCGGTTGTCGATGCTGAATGCACCGGCACCGAATGCCAGCACCTGGATCAGTCCACCGGCCATCGCGAGGTTCTTGAGGAAGTGGAACAGCTGGTTCTGATCGCCGAGCGCGTGATGGAAGACGAGCGCGGAGATGATCGAGAACGCGGCAAGCCCCGCCGCGACCACGCGGGTGCGCAAGCCCACCAGCAGCAGCACGCCGCCACCCAGTTCGATGACGATGGCGGCCAGGTAGCTGAGCACCGGCACGGGCAGCCCGACAGAGGCAATGTATCCCTGGGTCGCCTCGGGCGCGGCGATCTTGCCGAGGCTGCTGATGATGAAGATCGCGGCCAGGAGGATTCGCCCGACGAAAGGCAGGACGGAGTTCTTGTTGTCAGAAGTCGTGTTCATGATGGATTCCTGGTGAATAGAACAGTGGTTGAAGAAACTGGAGGTCAGGCAAGGGGAATCAACGAATGCGTCCGTCGGCGCGAAGCTGCCGCCCGATTCGGGCGATCTCAGCCTCTCCCCGTTGGAGCGCTGCGGGCGAGGTGTGAACCGAGTAGTAGCCCAGCACCAGATCGTGCGGATGCTTCACGGCCGAACCGACGATGAAGTCGGTGTCGCCTTTGGCGGTGAACTCGATCGCGCTTTCGGACGCCTCGAACACCGCGAGCTCGCCCTCGAGTCGCTCGCCGGCCACAAGGAGCTCCCCGCGATGCACATGCGTCCAGGCGACGTCGTGCCCCGCGGGCGGCTGATAGCGCCAGCGCTCGCCCGGAGCCAGATGGACGTGAAGCAGGTTCATTCCGTCCGGCGCGGCCACGCGGCTGCTCGTGCCCGCATGTCGTCCCAGGACGACCCTGGCGGGGCCTTGATGCGGTACCTCCTCGGAGGGCAGGTATTGACTTTGCGCCACGCCGTTTTCCAGGCTTCGCGGCAGCGCCACCCAGACCTGATAGCCGTGAAATCGTTCGAGCCCGGCCGGACTGGCGTCGTGCCAGACGCCGTTGCCTGCCCGCATCCATTCGACGCTGCCCGCGGCCAGGACGCCTGAGGCCCCGGTCGTGTCTTCGTAGCGCAAGTCGCCGGAGAGCAGGACCGTGATCGTCGCGATTCCCGAATGCGGATGCATCGGAAACAGCGCATGGCCGGTGGGCTTGAAATCGAAGTAGTCCAGGAAGACGAACGGTTTGATCAGTTCGCCGATGTCCGAAGGACTGACGATTCGGGTGACGGGTCCATGCGCGCGGCCTCTTGTGCGCGCGACGATGCGGCGTGTCTGCCCGGGCGAGGCATGCACGGGTTCGCTGACTGCTTGTTCCATGAGATTTCCTTCCAGTGATGACATGGCCTGAAGGTTAGGAGCTGGACATCTCACTGGGAAGCCTATATCTTTCGATGCAACCCATCGACAGGAGCGATAGATGCTGGATGGCGTATCCATGGACCAACTGCGAACCTTCATCGCGGCGGCGGACGAAGGCAGCTTCTCGGCCGCAGGCCGCAGGCTGCGTCGGGCACAGTCGGTCGTCAGCCAGACCCTGGCCAACCTCGAAGCGCAGATCGAGGTGCAGCTGTTCGATCGCTCGGCGCGCTATCCGCAACTCACCGAGCAAGGCACGGCACTCCTTGCGGAGGCCCGTCTCGTCGTCAACAGCATGAACGGCTTCAAGGCCAAGGCGCGGACCATTGCCGAAGGGCTGGAGCCCGAGCTGTCGGTCGTGGTGGACGTGATGTATCCGATGGAGTCCCTGACCGTGGCCGTCGGCCTGTTCCGCGCGGCATTTCCCCATACGCCGCTGCGCCTCTATGTGGAGGCGCTGGGCGCCGTCATCCAACCCGTGATGGAGGGCACTTGCCGGCTTGGCATCTTCGGATCGATGCCTGTCGTGCCGGATGCCGTGGAGGCCGAGAAGCTGCTCGACGTGCCGATGGTCACGGTGACCGGGAACGCCCACCCTCTTGCGCGCCGCAAGGGACTCATCCGGCTGCGCGAACTGGAGCAACACGTGCAGCTGGTCCTGACGGACCGGACGACCCTGACCGACGGCAAGACCTACGGCGTGTTCTCCCCCCTGACCTGGCGCCTGGCGGATCTTGGCGCGAAGCATGCGTTCCTGCGCGCAGGTTTCGGCTGGGGGCACATGCCGGCTGCGATGGTCCGAAGCGACCTCGATGCCGGCGCCCTGGTGCAGATTCAGATCGAGAACTTCCAGCCGCGAACGCCTCCCATCTCGATGTTCGCCGCCTACCGCAAGGATTCGCCGCCGGGGCCGGCCGGCCGCTGGTTCCTCGACCAGCTCAAGCAGACCGATTCGCCATCTCGAGCTTGAGCGGCCTCAGGGTTCCAGCTCGGGAAGACTGACGGCGCTCAGCTTGTCTGTCCTGTCCTTCCAGGCGTCGGCATCCGGAAGCGGCGCGTGTCTTTTCACGATCGACGGCCATAGCGGCGCCAGCTTCGCGTTCAAGTCCGTGAAGTGCTGCATGGCGGGAGGAACATCCTCCTGCGCATAAATGGCGTTGACCGGGCACTCGGGGATGCAAACGGCGCAGTCGATGCATTCGTCGGGATCGATGATCAGGAAATCCGGTCCTTCCCGAAAGCAGTCGACCGGACAGACGTCCACGCAGTCGGTGTATTTGCAGCGGACACAGCTGTCCGTGACGACATGGGTCATGGTCTTGCCTACTTCTCGGCGAAGGCGCGTTCGACCACGAAGTCGCCCGGCGTCGACGTGTTGCCTTCCTTGAAGCCGCGCGCCTCGAGGATGTGCTTGAGGTCGACCAGCAGGCCCGGGCTGCCGCACAGCATCACGCGGTCTTCGGCGGCATTG